>NZ_JBVJBI010000056.1:0-46101 GCF_055589745.1 Kitasatospora sp. NPDC041917
CCGTCGCCGCGCAGCAGCTTCACGTTGGGGTACGGGGCCGGGCCGGGGTGGACGAAGTCCTCGACGGCCACCGGCGCGGCCGAGTTGTCCGCCGGGGTGCCGTCGGCGGAGGCGATCGCCGTGACGCCGAGCGTGGCGGCCGCGGCGACGGCGCCGCCAACGAGCCAGCGGGACATGCGCTTTGACATGCCTAATCCTTTTCGTTCATCTCGCGTTGCCCTGATGGGCAGATCTTCGGAATCGGGTGACCGGCCTGAATGGTGGGAGAACAAGCCGGGCGTGGCGCAACGTCATTGTCGGTGCGAATGACATGAATTGACTGCGTCACAGATGTCGGAGCCGCAGGCGGAATCCGGCCCATCGAACCAGACGGGCCGGTGCCCGGACAACCGCTTTCGGCGACTGGCCAGGCAAGATGTCACGCTTTCAAGGTCATTGGGTGCTTGTTGGCGATGCGGTTGTATTTGCTTGGCTATGCTCGCCGTCGGGTGTTTCATTGCGCTCGCTTTGCCCGGCAACTCCCAGAATTCGTGGACGCTCTGATGAGACGTCATTTATCGTGGCTCCGCCGCGGCCGGGATACGGCCGACGTCGACAGTGGAGGTTTCCCGTGCGCCAATCGATATCCCGCTCACGACGGCGAGGAAGGGGAAGGCCGCCGCTGTTGGGCAGGCTCTCCCTGGGACTGTTGCCGCTCGCGCTCACGGCGGGGCTGGTGGGGGCCGCGGGTCCGAGCGCCGCCGCCACCGGGCCGGCCGTCGGACAGGTCCAGCCGAGCGACCGCGAGCGTGCGGTGCAGGCGTGGCTCAACGGCGGTCCCCGGCTCCACGCACTCGCGGAGGCCGCGCTCGCGGGCTCCGACCAGGACGTGAAGCGGTTCGTCGAGAACGAGCTCGCCGGGGCGCAGAGTGCGGACGACCTGCTCGCTGCCACGCAGATCTCCAGCGTGGGCGGGCCGAAGGTCCGCGAGGCCGCGGACAAGGCCATCGACGGGACGGCCGCGGATCGGCGCGCCTTCCTGGAGGGCGGTTGGCAGGCGGCCCTCGACGCGGACCGGCGGCTGTGGATCACCCGGATCACCGACCCCGCGATGGGCGCCGGGCGGAATCTCCAGGCGGCGGGTGATGCCGCGCTGCGCAGCAACACCGGTGACGACCTGCAGAAGTTCCTGACGGAGACCCAGTTCACCGCGAAGGACAGCGACGACCGGGTCAAGCTGGTCCAGATCCTGAGCTCCGGTGGCCCCAACGTCCAGGCGGCGGCGCGGATCGCGCTGAACGGTTCGATCCAGGACGTGCGCGACTTCCTGGCGACCGGTCAGTACATCGCGCAGAGCCGTGACCAGGAGCGCGCGAGCATCGCGCAGCTGGCGCAGCAGGCGAAGGACGCGAGCGCGCAGGCGGCCCAGGAGACGGCCGCGGCGATCGAGGCCAAGGACCAGGCGGTCCACAACTCGGAGCTGGCCAAGGCGGATGCCGCGCGGGCGGCTATCGAGACGCAGCAGGCCGGCAATGACACGGCCAAGGCCACGGAGGCGGCGAACCGGGCCGCCAGCGCGGCCGACCGCGCGGGTGCGGCGGCGCAGACGGCGCTGACCGCCGCGCGTGCGGCCAACGCCTCGGCGCGCGCCGCCGCCGTCGCGGCGTCGAACGCGGCGGCGGCCGCGGCGGGTGCCCAGCGGGCCGCGGCCAATGCGCGGACGGCGGCCGCGGCCGCGGCCGGTGACGCGACCAAGGCGCACGAGGCGCGGGTGGCGGCGGACGCCGCCGACGCCGCGGCGAAGATCGCCGCGGACGCTAACGCCACGCTGGTGAAGGCGAACGAGGCCGCCAAGAGCAGCAAGGACGCGGCGGGTGCCGCGCTGAGTGCCAAGGGCAACGCGGATTCCGCGGCGGGTTCGGCCGAGCAGGCCGGTGCCTACGCGGACAGCGCCGGCGGGCAGTCGGCGAAGGCCAAGCAGGCCGCGGCGGCGACGCGTCGCGCGGCCGCCGAGGCCGGCCGTGCCGCCGCCGCCTCGCAGCAGCTGGCCGGCGAGGCCGCCGCACAGGCCGAGGCCGCCAAGACGCTGCTGGCGTCCGCTGCCTCCCACGCCGCGGCCGCGGCACAGGCCGCGCGGGACGCCGCCGACCACGCCGGTCAGAGCGCCAACGCCGCGCAGGAGGCGACCGACCACGCGAACGCCGCCTCCGGCTTCGCCACGGACGCCCAGACCGCGGTCGACAAGGCCAACGCCGTCCAGGACCTGACCCGTCGCACCGAGGCCGAGGACCTGACCAACCGCACCGCGGCGGCCGTGGAGAAGGCCCGCAAGGCCAAGGCCGACCAGGCCGACAAGCAGGCGCAGACCGACCAGGCGGCCCAGGAGGTCCAGCAGGCGAAGGCCGAGGCCGACCGCCTCGCCCTGCTGGCCAACCAGCCCGGCGCCACGCCCGCGCAGGTCGCCACCGACGGCCGCAAGCTCGCCCTCGTCTCCCGCAAGATCTCCGGCACCTGGGGAGAAGCAGCGGCCGAGGCCGCCCTCACCGGCAACGACAACGCGGTCTTCTCCTACCTCAAGGCCGGTCGCAAGCAGGCGGAGGAGCACGACGCCCGCGACCGCGCCACGCAGGTCTACACGGACTCGGAGAGCGACGCGGTCCGTACCGCCGCCTACACCGCGCTCCAGGGCAACACGGACCAGGTCGGCCTGTTCCTGACCAGCGGCCAGGCAGAGGCTGCCGCTCCCGACAACCGGCTGACGATCACCCGCATCAGCGACAACGCGGGCCCGGCCGTCAAGGCCGCCGCCGACGCCGCGCTGCGGGTCAACACCCCCGCCGCGCTGCGGGACTTCCTCGGCAAGGGACTGACCGACGCCCAGGCCGCCGACGACCGCCTGACCGCCGTCCGGCTGGAGGACGCCCCGGACACCGAGCCCGAGCTCAAGGCCGCGGCCAAGGTCGCCCTCGAAGGCCCCGTCCAGGACCTGCGCACCTTCGTGGCCCGGGGCCAGTACACCGCCCAGCAGCGCGACCGGCTCACCGCCGTCCACGTCGCCGACGTCAAGGGCCTGATCGCCCAGGCCACCGCCGCCGCCGCGACCGCCCAGCAGAACGCGGCCACGGCCCAGGCCGCCGCCGCCCTCGCGCGCGACGCCGCCAACGAGGCGAACGGCTACGCCGCCGCGGCCACGGCATCGGCCAACACCGCCGCCGACCAGGTCGCCAAGGCCCAGGCCGCCGCCGACGCCGCCCAGGCCGACGCCGCCAGGGCGGCCGCATCCGCGAAGACCGCGAACGCCGCCAAGGCCTCCGCCAACCGCGACGCCGCCAAGGCGGTCTACTCCGCCAACCAGGCTGAACGCTCCGCACGGCAGGCGTACTTCGCCGCTGCCGATGCCAAGGAGTCCGCCGGCGCAGCCCGTGCCTCGGCCGAGGCGGCCGGTCAGGACGCAGCTGCCGCCCAGGCCGCTTACGAGGACGCCCAAGCGGACTACCAGACCAAGTACGACGCCGAGGAGAAGGCCCGGCTCGCCAAGCTGGAGGCCGAGCGCAAGGAAGCCGAGAAGCAGGCCCAGGCCGAGAAGCAGAAGCAGGACGCGATCGCGGGGATCGAGGAGGAGATCAAGAAGGCGAAGGAGGACAGCGAGAACGTCAGCTACCTCTACCGCCTCTTCTCCGAGAGCATCCACCTCACCCTCGACGTCATCGGCGGCGCGGGCGGCGTCATCGCCCCCGGCCTCGCCGACATCGCCGACCTCGTCAACTGCGCCTACTACGCCGTCGAGGGCCGCACCACCGAGGCGGTCACCTCCTGCATCGGCGCGATCCCCTTCATCGGTGACGGCGCCGCCGTCGCCAAGCTCGCCCAGTGGGCCAAGAAGTTCGGCTCCTGGGGCGAGAAGGCCGTCGAGTTCATCAAGAAGCTCGTCACGCGCATTCCGCCGTCCTGCCCGCTGAACAGCTTCCCGGCCGGTACCCGCGTCCTGATGGCCGACGGCTCCACCCGCGCCATCGAGACCGTCCGGGTCGACGACGAGGTCCTCGCCACCGACCCCACCACCGGAGCGACCGGCCCCCGCCGGGTCTCGAACACCATCTACACCCCGGACGACCGCGACTTCACCGACATCTCCCTCGGTGCGGGCCGGTCACTCACCAGCACCGACCACCACCCCTTCTGGGCCGAGAACCGGAAGCAGTGGACCGACGCCGCCGACCTCAAGCCCGGCGACGAACTGCGCGACCCGGCCGGACAGGCCCGGCCGATCGAGAGCGTCCGGCACTGGAACACCCTCCAGGGCGCCTACAACCTCACCGTCGACGACCTCCACACGTACTACGTGCTGGCAGGCGACCTGCCGGTCCTGGTCCACAACACGGACCCGGCCTGTGCGACTCACCTTGCCCTCGGCCTCGAATCCATCCGCGGACAGGAAGTCGGGACGCTCGACCGGTTCGCGCAGGGCCTTGGAGCCGTGACCTACAAGAACGGGCCTTTCGGCGACCTGATTCCCAGGGGCGTGGCAACTCCTGAGAATCTCAGCAAGATGATCGATCGGGTCGTCTCCGGCGGTGGAAAGATCAGTTTCAACATGAAGGGCGTTCAGGATGTCGAGGGGATCCTCAAGGGGATGGACTACGGCAACGGTTACACGTCGCACGAGTTGAGGTACATCTGCGGAAACCCGGCGGTTCGTAGGATCACCACGTTCATCAACGGCGACGCTCCCTGCTAGCGACTAGGGTGACGCCATGAACCTGGAGATCTCCTTCGACAGCGGGAAGCGGAACACTCGGCCCGTGATGGTGGCTCTACCCGAGGGCGGAGGGCAGGTGCTCGGCGAGTTGACCGCTCGGGAAGAGCGGCCCGGAGGGTTCGAATGGCTTCAGGTCGTCATGAAGGTCTGGTACCGGCACGTTCTTCCGGTTGCGCCGTTCACCGAGTCGATCGAGGCGGGCTCCGTCGAGACATGGGTTCCCGTCGACTCCGTGACCTTCCTCGACGGGTATGACTACTCGGGAGTCAGGAACATGAGCCCGGGTGAGGGCCGGCCGGAGGGTGCTCCGCGGTTTCCGATGCCGTGGGAGGTATGAGCATGTGATGGGCCGTATGGTGCGGTGAACCGTCTTCCCCGCATCACGCCCCCGTCGGACGCTCGAAGCCGAGAGGTCCTCGCCGACACATGTCGGCGAGGACCTCTCGGCGTCACTGCGGCTGTGGTCGTGGACGACCCCGACAGGCGGGTGCGAGCGGGTGGTCCGAGTGTTCGGTGCCCCGTTCGGCCGCTACGGGCGGGTGAGGCGCAGCGCCAGGTCGCGGGCGTGGGTGGCGGCGGTGGGGCCGCGGGTGGGGTCGGGGGCTTCGGAGAGGAAGACCAGGGCGAGCATCAGGGCGGCGTCCAGGCGGCAGGCGAGGAGGCAGGGGTCGTCCTCGTCGGGGACGGGGGCGACGGTGGCGTAGCCGGCGCGCAGGACGGCCAGGTCGAGGTCGTTCTCCGGGTAGCGGGCGTACTCGGCGAGGCGGCCGAACTCCAGGGCGGGGGTGCCGAGCAGGGCGTTCGACCAGTCGAGGAGGGCGGTGATGCGGCCCCGGCTGCGGCGGATGTTGGAGCTGCGGACGTCGAGGTGGAGCAGGCTGGTCCCGGTGAGGGAGGAGAGGTGGCGGGCCAGGAGGTCGGCGGCCGGGGGCTCGGGCAGGTCGTCGACGCGGCGGGCGAGTTCGGCCCAGCGGCGGCCTATCCGGGTGGTGAGGACGTCGACCGTGCTGCCGCCCTCGGCGGCGACGGGGTGCAGCCGCGGCGGCGCCACCTGGTGCAGCCGGGCGAGGAGTTGTCCGAGGGCGTGGGAGTCGAGCGGGGAGCCGTCGTCGTCGACGTAGTCGGAGAGCAGCACGTCGGGGGAGTTCGGGTCGTCGGCGAGCACCAGCTCCCGGGCCCGGGCGACGGGCAGGCCGTGCTCGGCGAGGTGCCGGGCGATGGCGTGCTCCTGGACGAGCAGGGCGCGGGTGTCCACGTACGGGTCGTTGGCGTTGGAGTCGAACCGCCGGTGCGCGAGCCGTACGGCGACCGGCGCGCCGCCCCGTCCCCGGGCCCGGAAGACGGTGAACTCCAGTCCCTTGCCGACGAGTTCGAGGCCGCTCAGGCCCCACTGCTCGGCCAGTCGGTCCAGTACGGCGAAACGCTCGCTCATTGCGCATCCTCGGGAGTCTTGCGACGGTCGGTCACCCTGCTGTCCTTCAGCAGGGCGTAGGCGATCGGCAGGCAGGTCAGCAGGGTGACCACACCGCCGAGGGCGAAGGCGGCGCGCGGCCCGGCGGAGGCGCTCACCCGGCCGAAGACCAGCGCGCCGAGGGGCATCGTGCCCCAGGCGAAGAGCCGGTACACGCCGGTGGCCCGGCCGAGCATCCGGTCCGGGATGATCGTCTGGCGCAGCGAGACGGCGACGACGTTCCAGACCATCAGGGCGAAGCCGGTGGCGCAGTAGGCGGCGGACACCACCCACACCCGGTCGGTCGCCCCCACCGCCAGGCCGGCGACGCCCATCGTGGCCAGGCCGCCGACCAGCGCGGGGACCCGGCCGATCGCCGTGGACAGCCGGCTCGCGACCGTGCTGCCGATCACGCCGCCGACCGCCCCGGCGGCCAGCAGCGCCCCGTACGCGGAGTCCGGAAGCCCCAGCACGTCGTGCACCAGGATGACGAAGACGGCGATCTGGCCCAGGTAGACGGCGTTGATGACACCGGCGGAGACGGTCAGGGCGCGCAGCAGCGGATCGCGCAGGACGAAGGCGACGCCCTCGCGGATGTCCGCCGGCAGGCGGGGGCGGGGCTTCTCCGCAAGCGATCCGGGTTCGGACTCGGGTTCGGGTTCGGGGTCCGGGGCGGGTCCGCGGATGCCGCGCAGCAGCACCGCGGAGACCAGGAAGGAGACCGCGTCGATCAGCAGCGGAACGGCCCGGCCCACGGTGAACAGCACGCCGCCGACGACCTGCCCGAGCAGGTCGCGGCCGATCGTCTGGACGGCGAAGAGCCGGCCGTTCGCCGACTCCAGGCGCTCCTCGGGAACGACGCTCGGCAGCAGGGCGAACGACGCGCAGTCGAACAGCACTTCGCCGACGCCCAGCAGGAAGGCGGCGGTGAGCAGGGGCCAGAAGGTCAGCCGGTCGGCGGCGAGCAGCACGACGGCGAGGACCAGCACCGCCGCGCGCAGCAGGTCGGCGAGGACCATCAGCAGGCGGCGTTCGAAGCGGTCGGCGTAGGCCCCGGCGGGCAGGGCGAACAGCAGCCAGGGCAGCGTGGTCGCGGCGGTGACGGCGGACACCTGGAAGGCGTCGTGCAGCACCGCGGTGGACAGCAGCGGCAGCGCGGCGAAGCGCATGCCGTCGCCGATCGCGGAGGAGGCCGCGGCGCCGATGACCCGGTGGTAGCCGGAGGCGGGACGGACGGCGGTGTCGGTGCTCACCCGCGCGGCTCCGGGAGGGATTCCGGCCCGGCGGGCGCGCTGTCCCAGGCGCCGGCGCCGTCCCCCGCCGAGAAGACGGCGCAGCGCAGTTCGCTGGTGTACCGGTGGCCGTCCACCTCCAGCCAGCGCTGGTCGGGGGCGGGCAGCATCTCGGAGATCTCCAGGGTGCCTTCGGCCCTGGCGGCCAGCCGGCCCAACTGCCGTACCAGCAGGGGGGACTCCCAGTCGACGTAGACCGGCTTCGGTTCGCCGGGGACCTTGACGAAGACGTGCCGGGGCAGCCGGTGTTCGGCGCGCAGCCGGCAGGCGGCGACGAACCGGGCGGCGTCGTCCCGGCCGGTCGGCCGGCCGAGGGCGGTGGTGTCGCGCAGCCGCTCGGCGGGGATGCGCCAGGTCTCGCGCTGCAGTACGACGCGGCCGCAGCGGATGCGCGGGATGTGCGCGAGGTGGGGGGCGTTCAGTCCGGCGCCGCCGAAGTGGCGGGGGAAGGCGAAGGGGGAGAGCGGGTCCTGCCGGATGCTCGGGCCGCCGGCCGGGGGCGCCATCAGCCGCAGCCGGCCCTCGACGCCGCGGGCGCGCAGTTCCAGCCGTTCGCCGCGCAGCACCAGGTACAGCTGGGAGGGCTGCAGGACCCGGTCGCGGGTCTGCGCGGAGCGGCCGTAGACCTCCAGGTCGTGGCAGGGGTAGACGAGTTGGGTGGAGGACTTGTCGGGGTGGCCGCGGGACAGGTTGGCGAGGACCTCGTCGTCCGCGAGCAGGGACTGGTAGCCGCGGTACACCTCGGAGAGCAGTTCGGGGGTGTGCTCCTGGATCAGCGGGCCGAAGCTGGTGTGGGTGATGACCTCCCGAACCGCGTGGCAGTCGCCGATGACGGCGGTGAACCGGCCCTCGGCCAGGTCCTCCCGGCTCGCGGCGGCGAACAGGACGTCCGGGTCGCAGACGGCCGGTGGGCTGCTGGGCCGGCCGGCGAGGACGGCCGCCATCCGGTCCCGGTCCACCACGACCTCGGAGCGGTCCGGGTCGGTCGCGGCCCCGCCGAGCAGGGCGGCGCCGATCGCCCGGTCCAGTTCGGCGAGTTCGGCCTCGACGGCGAGGCACTCGCGGGCGATGGCGTCCCGGTCGCGGAAGAACTCGGCGTAGAGCACGTCCAGTGGGATCTCCACCCCGGGGCCGAAGCGCTCGGCCACCCACCGGGTGAGGATGACCAGTTCGCGCCGCATCCGCAGGCGCGGGCCGGCCAGCACGGTCTCGTACACGATGGACAGCTCGTCGGTGATGAAGCGGGCGAGGTCCGGGCCGACGGTCAGGTCGGCGGGCCGGCCGCGGGCCTCCTCGAAGAGGATGCTGCGGTCGGCGTAGTGCAGGCCGCTGTTGCGGTTGGCGGGGCCGCCGGTCAGCTGCTCGAACCGGGCCTTGCCGGCGGCGAGGGCGGCCGCGCGGTCGGGCAGCGGCAGCCGGGCGAAGCGGGTCAGGTCCGCCTCGAAGCCGTCGATCGCGGCGAGCAACGGGGCGGCCGGTTCGGCGGGGGCGGCGAGCAGCTGCTCGCGCAGGGCGGCCAGCGGCCGGTGGTCGCCGATCGGGATCTCGAACTCGACGACCACCCATTCGCGGTCGGCGAGTTCGGCGAGGGCCGTGTCGAAGGGGACGGGGCCGGGCAGCTCGTCCTGCCAGGCCTGCCGCAGTTCGCGCAGGGTGCGTTCGCCGTCGCAGTGCTGCCACAGCCAGGCCTCGTACGGTTCCACCGGCCGCCCGCCGAGGTGCTGGAAGTCCCAGTCGGTGTCGAGGCCGTCGCGGGTGGTGAAGGCGTACAGGTCGATCCGCCCGTCGCGCAGGAAGGACAGTGGGCGGCGCCGGGGCCGGGCGTGGTCGAGCAGGCCGGGGACGGCGGCGGCGCTCTGGGCGAGCTTCTCGGCGGCCCAGTGGCTGAACAGCGCGTGCCGTTCCAGCTCCCGCTCGCCGGTCCAGGTGATGCCGGGGGCGGTGCCGAGGCGGCCGGGGGTGAAGGGGCCGAAGTGCGAGTGGGTCTCGTTCTTGGTGGTGACCCGTTGGAGGTACATGGTGAGCAGGTCGGTCATCTTGCGGGTGCGCCGGCCGGTCGTGCCGTCGTGGCCGTCGAGCCAGGCGGCGAAGGTGGGGTAGGCGGAGTCGTTGGAGAGCAGCAGGACCTGCCGCAGGCGTTCGTCGCCGAAGGCCTCGACCACGGCGGCCCCGGCCCGGTCGAGGCGGTCCTGGTGCCGGGCGGCGAAGCGGGTCTGCTCCTCGGCGAAGTGCCGGGCGGCGTCCTGGTAGCCGCGCAGGGTGGCGGCCGCCTCGGCGGGTACGGCGGCGGCCGCGGCGGCGAGCGCGGGCTCGGGGACGGGCAGCAGGAAGCCGGCCGGGGAGGAGAGCCGGGCGGCGCCGGGCACCGGGTGCCGGCGCAGGGCGGCCTTGAATTCCTCGGCCAGCGCCTTCAACCGCTGCCCGTGGGCGACGAGTTCGCGGGCCTCCTCGGCGGCGGCCGGGTCCGCCAGGGGGGCGAGCAGCTCCATCGGGAAGCCGGCCTGGCGGAGCACGACGACCGGCGCGAGCTGCCAGGCGACGCGCGCACCGGGCTCGGTGGTGGTGGTCCGGGGGTCGTTGACGGTGGTCACAGCCTCACCTGGGGACTTGAGTGGACGGGAGGACGCCGGTCGTGCAGGGCGTCCAGGACGGCGAGCGGGTCGGTGGGGAGCGCGGGCAGCAGGCCGGGGCTGGGCGCCCAGGGCTTGACCCGCACCCCGTGGTAGTCGGACCCGGCGGTGGCGACCAGGCCGAGCCGTCCGGCCGCCGCGGCGAGCCGGGCGCTGTCGGCCGGGGTGTGCCAGCTGGTCCACACCTCCAGCCCGGCCAGGCCGGCCGCGCGCAGCGGTTCCAGCAGCGCCGCGCACTGCGGGGCGTCCAGGCCGGCGGTGAGCGGGCCGGGGTGGGCGAGGACGGCGACCCCGCCCGCCTGCTCGATCCAGGACAGCACCTCCACCAGGTCGGGGTTGACCGGGTGTTCGACGTGCAGCGGCCGGCCGGGCCGGCACCAGTCGGCGACGAGGCGGGCGAAGCGGTCGTCGCCCTCGCGGTACGGGGCGAACCGGGGGTCGCCCTCGGCGGCCTCCAGCAGCAGGGCCAGGTAGTCGTTGACGTAGGCGACCCGGTCGCCGCCGAGGCGCCGCTCGACGTCGGCCCGGGCGAGCGGCACCCCGAGGGCCCGCGCCCGGTCGGTCCAGGTGCGCCACCAGGCCAGTTCGGCGTCGTGGACGCGCCCGATCCGCTGCCGGAACGGTTCGTCGCCGGGGTCGACGAAGTAGGCCAGGCAGTGGGTCTCCTCGCCGCGCCAGCTGGTGGTGATCTCGCAGGCCGGTACCACGGTGAGGCGCCCGCCGGCGGCCCGCTCGAAGGCGGCGACGCCCGCGAGGGTGTCGTGGTCCGTCACGGCGGCCACCCGCAGGCCGGCCTCGACGCACCGCCGGGCCAGTTCGGCCGGCGCCTCGTCGCCGTCCGAGTGCCGGGTGTGCAGGTGCAGGTCGACCGGGGTGGCCAGGGTGGCGGGCGCGCCCCGCATCAGCAGGTCCTCCGCATCAGCCGGATCCGCATCAGCAGGCCCCTCGCATCAGCGGGCTCCGGGCAGGGTGCGCCGCCAGGAGGCGGCCAGCCAGCGCTCGTACTCGGGGCCGGACGGGTCGTCCACGACCAGGCAGAGCGGCTCGATGATCCGCCCCGCGCCGCCGGCCAGGCCGCCGTGCAGCATGGTCAGGTTGTGGCCGAGCAGCAGGTCGCAGTGCTCGCCCGGGGCGAGCACCTCCCAGCGGCGGCGGAACCGTGCCCAGGTCAGGCCGGTGGCCATGAGTACCTGGTGGCAGAAGAGCCGGGCCGCCTCGCCCCGGCACTCGCCGCACGGACAGCCGTGGGCCAGCGGCACGGCGGCGGGGAAGCGCCGGCGCTCCTCCTTGGTCAGCACGGCCTCGCCGTGGTGGAAGGACAGGCCGTGCCAGAGCGGCTCCTCCAGTCCGAGCATGGCGCCGACCGAGGGGTAGGCGCAGCCGTGCTCCGGCTGGCGCTCCAGGCCGCGGGCCAGGTTGTCGCCGAGCCAGCGCGCCGCGGTGGCCGCGGCGTCCGGCCCCCGGTCGATGCCGCGCCGCTCCAGCACGTCGTCGATCACGCCGAGCCAGTCGTAGTACGTGGTGACGCTCAGCCCCTCGCCGACCTCGGGCAGGAAGATGCCCTGGTACATCTTGTGCGCGGGGGTGGTGGTGTACCCGGAGTCGCCGTAGGTGCGCCGGGCCGGGTCCCAGTCGGGGGCGTCCTGGAGACTGGGCGTCAGGTACGAGCAGTGCTGGCCGTCGTGGTGGGGCAGCAGGGTCCGGGTGGCGCAGCCCTCGGGCACGTAGGTCTGCTGCGCCCGGTCGACCTCCAGCCGCATCCGCGCGGGGGCGCCGCGGGCGATCAGCGTGGTGCGGACGCGTTCGACGATGGAGGTGGACAGCCGCCGGCTGTCCTCGACCCCGAGCCGCAGCCGGCCGATCCGGAAGACCGCCCAGCCGGTCCGGTGGATGACCTCGACGGCCTCGGCGGCGAGGGCGTCCAGTGCCCGCTCGCGCTCGGCGGGGGCGTCGGAGAGCAGCGGGGTGCAGTCGAACCGCGCTTCGTGGGGGGTGAATCTCACCGGTGCTCCTGGGGTGCGGAGGGGGTGCCGGGGGCCCAGGGCGCGAGTTCGGCCGGGGCCACGTCGGTGCGGAACAGGAACTCGAAGAGCAGTCGGGCGGCGATCTGCGCGGTGCCGCCGGACGGGTCGTAGCGGGGCGCGATCTCGGCGATGTCGACGGCGCCGACGGGCAGCGCCCGCAGCTCCTCGTAGACGTCGAGGAGGTCGCCGATGCCGATGCCGCCCATGGTGACGTGCCCGGTGCCGGTCGCCGCGGCGCTGTCGAGCACGTCGATGTCGAGGGAGACGTAGACGGTGTCGCAGCGCGAGCCGAGGTCCTCGATCACCGGGCGCAGGGCCGCGGCGGCGCCGTCCCGGGTGATGGAGGAGCCGGGTACGACGTGGAAGCCGCTGTCGAGCAGGCCGCGGAACTGGTCGTACTTGGTGACGTCCCCGACGCCGACGAAGGCGATGTCCTCCGGGCGCATCCGCGGGATCTCGCTGATCCGGCGGGAGTTGGAGCCGTGGTACAGCGGACCGTGCAGGGTGCTCCAGTTGCCGAAGTCGAAGTGGTGGTCGATGTTGATGAACCCCACCCGGCCGGCGCCGCGGTCGAGCCGTCCGGCGCGGAAGCCGGCGAAGGTGGGGAAGGTGCAGGAGTGGTCGCCGTTGAGGAAGATCAGGCGCGGGGCGTTGCAGCTCAGGCGGCGGCTCTCGGCGGCGACGGCCTGGAAGGTCTTCACCGTGTCGGTCGGGTAGATGTGCAGGTCTCCGGCGTCCGCGACGCTGGGCGCGTGGTAGCGGAAGGTCTGCCCGGTGCGGGTGTCCAGCATCCGCCACTGGCCGAGGCTGGTGAGGTAGCTGGAGAAGACCAGGCTGGCCTGGCGGATCGCCCGCGGTCCCTCCGCGGCGCCCGGGCGGGAGCTGGCGGTGGCGTCGAAGGGCACGCCGGACACCACCCAGCCCGTCTCGCCGACGTCCACCTGGTCGGCGGTGGTGGTGGGGGCGCCGAACAGGGTGCCGACGCCGGCCCAGCCCGGCAGCGGGTCCTGCGCGAAGTCCTCGGGCTTGACGCTGTTCCGGAGCGCTTCGAAGTCGGGGAGCTCGGTCATGTCAGTCCTCCTGCACGGCGGACGCGGCGGGCGCCGTGGGTGCGGTGGGCGCGGCGGGCGGGGTGGGCGCGGCGACGGGCAGCGGGGCACGGATGACGTCGTGCGCGGCGGCGATCTTCTCCTGGAACAGGTCCCAGCTGGCCTCGGGGGACAGGTGCCGGGGCCGGTAGACGACCGGGGCGTCCTCCCGCCAGTCGGCGAAGTCCCAGTTGAAGATGCGCTCGCGCAGCCTGGGGAAGTCCGGGGTGAGCGGGTACGGCACGAAGTTGTACAGGTTGAAGAGCCACAGCGCCGATTCGTTCTCCCGCATCCAGGCGACGGTCTGGCCGTGCGCGGCCTCCGTCTCCTCGTCGAGGCCGCCCATCATGTTGAGGACGATCTTCAGCCCGGCGTCGCTGAGTTGACGGATCTTCGAAGTGTAGTCGTCCAGGCCGCGGGAGAGCTTGTTGAGCCGCTTCAGCATCTGCGAGTCGGCCGACTCGAAGCCGAGCTCCACGGCGACGACGCCGAGTTCGAGCATGGCCTCGACGATCCACTCCTTCACCTGCATCACGTGGGTCTGCACGATGAAGCGGTAGCCGGGGCGGTCGCGGAAGACGTCCAGCAGGTTGCCGACGGCTTCGCGGGACTGGCCGAAGGTCTTGTCGCCGATGTAGAAGAGCCGGGTGTCGGGGAACCGGGTGGTCAGCTCGTCCACCTCCTGGGCGAGCGCGTCCTTGGCGACCAGGGTGAGCTGCTTGCTCCAGGCGTCGCCGCAGAACGAGCACTGGTACAGGCAGCCGTGGCTGGCGTTGAGCCGCAGCAGCGGCACCCGGCCCTGGTAACCGCCGAGGTGGCGGTAGTCCGGCGCCCAGGTGATCCGGTCGGAGACCAGGCCGGGCAGCAGGGGCTTCTCCAGGCTGCCGCCGGAGCCGGAGGCGAGTTCGACGAGGCGGCGCACGAAGCCGGCGTCGAGCTGGCCGCGGTGCACGGCGTGCACGGCGCCGTCCGGGGCGAGCGGGGCCATGTTCCCGCCGAGGACGACGCGCCGGCCGGCGTGCTCCAGCCGCTTGGCCACCTCCAGGGCGAGGCGGAGGTTCTGGGCGAGCGGGGACATCAGGACCAGGTCACCGGGGGCGGTCGCGTCCAGCAGCGGTTCGGCGCAGTCCTCCGGCTCGGCCGGGGTCCTGGACAGGTCGCGGAAGACGGAGTCGAGCCCCGCGGTGTTCAGCAGGGCGGTCAGGTGGGCGACCCACAGCGGCATCTCCCACAGGCCGTCGGTCGGGATGAAGTACTCGGGCAGCAGGGCCCGGAAGCGCCGGTCGTAGTCGTCGTAGTAGCGCGACAGGTTCGGGTCGGGGTCGTGGCTGGAGGGGAAGGGCAACTGGACGATGCAGCTCTTGGTCATGAGCGGTGCCTTCGGTCGGTGAGGGCGTGGGGTCCTCGACGCGGAGCACTCAGTGGGACCGGCGCGAGAAGACCGCACAACGCAGCTCGCTGGTGTGACGTTCTCCGTCGATGTCGAGCCAGAGGTGCTCCGGGGCGGGGAGCATTTCGCTGAACTCCAGAGGGGCGGCCGTCCTCCGGGCGAGCCGGAGGACCTGCCGGACGATGAGGGGGGACTCCCAGTCGACGTAGACCGGTTTCGGCTCGCCGGGGATCTTCAGGAAGCCGTGGCGCGGCAGGCCGAGGTCGCGGCGGAGCCTGCGGGCGGCGGCGAACTCGGGGGCGTCGCCCTTGGACCGGTGGACGCCGGGGCTCCAGCCGCGCAGCGCCGCGGCGGGGATGCGCCAGCGTTCCCGGTGCAGCACGATCCGGCCGCAGCGGATGCGGGGCACGTGGTCGCGGTCCCGGTCGCGGATGCCGACCCCGCCGAAGTGCCGGGGGAAGGCGAACGGGGAGAGCGGGTCCTGGCGGATGCTGGGGCCGCCGGCCAGCGGGGCGAGCAGCTTCAGCCGGCCCGCCAGGCCGTGGGCGCGCAGATCCATCCGGTCGGCGGTGGCCACCAGGTACAGCCGGTCGGGCCGCAGGACGTCGCCGCGGGCCTTCGGGGAGAGCCCGTACACCTCCAGGTCCGGGCAGGGGTAGGTGAGTTGGGCGCCGGTCTTGTCGGGGTGCGAGCGGGAGAGGTCGACCAGCACCTCGTCCTCGTCGAGCAGTTCCCGGTACCGGGTGTGGATCTCGTCCAGCAGCTCCGGCGCCTCGGCCTGGAGCATCGGGGCGAAGCTGGAGTGGGTGAGCGCCTCGCGCACGGCGTGGCAGTCGCCGACGACGGCGAGGAAGTCGCCGCGCGCGATCGCGGCGGCGTCCGGCGCGGCGAGCATCACGTCCGGGTTGCACAGCGCGGGCGGGGTGTCCGGGTGGCGGGCGAGGAGCTCCTCCAGCCGGGCCCGGTCGACGACGCTCTCGGGCCGGCCGTCCTCGGCGCCGTCCAGCAGCAGGGCGACGACCTCGCGGTCGAGCGCCTCGATCTCCCGGTCCACCTCCTCGCACTGCGCGGCGAGGCGCGGCTTGTCGGCGAAGAAGGCGGCGTAGAAGTCCGGCAGCGGTACGGGCGTGCCGAGGCCGAAGCGCCGTGCCGTCCAGTGCCGCAGGACCTCCAGTTCGCGGCGGATCCGCAGCCGGGGGACGAGCAGGGTCAGGTCGTAGACCGCGGACAGCTCGCGGCCGATCAGCCCGGTGACGTCCGGGCCGAGGACGACGTCCTCGACCGGGCTGTACGCCTCCTCGTAGAGGATGCTCCGGTCGGCGTAGTGCCGGCCCTCTGAGCGGTTGGCCGCCGACCCGGTGACCTCCTCGAAGGCCTCCTTGAGCTCGCCGAGCAGGGCCGCGCGCCGCGCCGTCGGGCCCTCGGCGAAGCGGCGCAGCCCGTCCTCGAAGCGGCGCACCACGGCGAGGTCGGGGGAGTCCTCGGCGAGGTGCCCGGCGAGCGAGCGCAGCACGTCGGTGGACCCGATCGGGATCTCCCAGCGTCCGATCAGCCAGTCCTGGTCGACGAGTTCGGCGAGCACGTGGTCGAAGTCGAGGTCGGCCGGGCGGTCCGGGCGTTCGGCCCAGGCGGCGCGCAGCCGCGCCACCGTGCGTTCCCCGTCGCAGTGCTCCCAGAGCCAGGAGCGGTGGGTGTCGAAGGTGTCGGACTTCACCGCGACGAAGCGCCAGCCGTCCGGCATGCCGGTGGTGGACTCGAACGCGTACAGCCGGACCAGGGGGCCGTCGGCGAAGGCGAGCGGGCGCCGGCGGGGGCGCACCGTCTCGAAGGCCTCCGGCCGGGCGCTGAAGACCTCGGCCATCGCCTCGCCCGCCCAGTGGCTGAGCAGGGCGATCCGGCGCAGCGGGCCGGTGGACCAGGTGATGCCGGTGGCGGCGGCGCCCTCGGCGGCCGCCCGGGCGACGGCGAGGGGGCCGAAGTGCGAGTGGGTCTCGTTCTTGGTGGTGACCCGCTGGAGGTACATGGCGAGCAGGTCGGTCATCCGCTTGACGTGTCCGTCCGACCCGGTGCCGCCGGCGGCGATCCAGGCGGTGAACTCCTCGAAGCGGGCGTCGTTGGACAGCAGCAGGACCTGCTGGAGGGAGGGCTCGCGGAACAGGTCCACGACGGTCCGGCGGGCCCGGGCGAGGGCAGCACCGTGCTCCTGTTCGAAGGCCTTCCAGTGGCCGTTCAGGGTCTGCACCGCGTCCTGGTAGCGCTTGGCCGAGTCCAGGGCGGCGGGGCCGAGTTCGGCTTCGAGCCGGGCGAGGTCGGCGGGCGGGAAGGGGCGGAGCATGCCGACGCCGGAGGCGAGGTCGCCCCGGGTGCCGGCCTGTTCCGCGCGCAGGGCGGCCTTCAACTCCCGCCCCAGTTCGACGGCTTCGTCCCGCAGGGCGAGGACGGTGTCGGCGGCCCGGGCGGTCGGACGGTCGACGACGCGGTCCAGTAGCGAGAGCGGGTAGCCCGCGTGACGCAGCATCGCGACCGGGGCGAGCGACCACCCCCGGCCGCCGCCCTGCGCGGGTTGCACGGTGTCGGGGCGCTGCCTTGGCTCGTCCATGATCGTCCCCTCATGGCTGACTTGATCACGACAGTTCGTGACCATACCCAGACGTCGAGAGGTCTTTCAATAACGATGTGGTCAACCCGTCGGGTTCCGGCCGGAACTGACCGGTCGACAGCCGAAACTCCGAGGTCGTGCAGCAGGGTCGGGCCATTGGGATGGCCTCGGTGGGGCGCATTCGTCCGGAAATTGACGACAGGTCAGGTGTCGGGTCGGTCGTGGCACGAGCCGTCGGGGCCGGACGCGCCGGAGGGGCGCCCCGGGCGGGGCGCCCCTCCGGGTGGGTCAGGACTGCGCGGCGAGCAGCGCGGCCAGCCCGTCCAGCCCCCGGTCGAGGGTGGCCGGGTCGACCTGGCTGACGGAGAGCCGCAGCTGGTGCTCCCCGCCCGCGCCCGGATAGAAGTGCGACATCGGGGTCCAGATCACCCCGTACTCCGAGGCCGAGCGTTCCAGCAGCGCGTCGTCCACCACGCACGGCACCGTGAGCACCAGGAAGAACCCGCCGCGCGGCTCGTTCCAGGTCACCCCGCTGCCGGGCGGGAAGCGCTCGGCCAGGCCCTCCAGCACCAGCGAGAGGTTGCGCCGGTAGAGCGCGGCCACCTCGGTGTTGGCGGCCCGCAGGCTGTGGCCGTGCTCCAGCAGCGCGCCGCCGATCACGGCCTGGGCGATCGGCGAGGTGTTCACCGTGGTCATGCTCTTGATCATGCCGAGCAGGTCGGCGAACAGCTCGGTGCCTCCCCGCCCGTCCGCCACCAGCTGGTCCGCCACCACGTAGCCGACCCGGGCGCCGGGCAGGGCCGTCTTGGCGAAGGAGCCGAGGTGGACCACCCGCCGCTCGGTGTCCAGCGCCTTGAGCGAGGGCAGCCGCTCGTCACCGGCGAAGACGCAGTACGGGTTGTCCTCCAGCAGCAGGAAGTCCTCCTCGGCGGCCAGCGCCAGCAGCTCCCGGCGCAGCTCCAGCGGCAGGCTGGCCCCGCTCGGGTTGGCCACGTCCGGCACCAGGTACAGCGCCCGCGGACGCAGGCCCTCGGCGCGGGCGGCGGCCAGCCGGCGGCGCAGGTCGGCGAGGTCCACGCCGTCCGGGCCGTCGGCCACCGCCCGCACCGGCAGGTCGGCGAGCAGCGCCGCGCCGGTCAGGCCCACGTAGGTGGGGGAGACGGCCAGCACCACGTCCTCGGGACCGCGGCGCAGCGCCCGCAGCACCAGGAACATCGCCTCCTGGCAGCCCACCGTCACCACGATCGACTCGGCGGGCACCTCGATGCCCTCGTCCGTCGCGAGGTGGGTGGCGATCAGGTCGTGGATGATCCCCTTGGTCCGCCCGTACTGGAGCACCTGGCGGCGGGCCGCCTCCTGGCTCAGCCCGCGCTCGGTGCGCAGGTGGTCGAGGTAGCGGTCCAGGTGGCGGTGGACGGCGTCCAGCTCGAAGAACTGCTCGGCCGGGCGCCCGGCCGCGAAGGAGACCGCCTCCGGGTAGCGGATGGAGATCTCGTTGAGCAGGTTCATCGAGGTCATCGCCGGGTCGGCGAGGGAGGTGTGCAGGCCCGCCAGCAGCAGGTCGTGCGGTGCGGCGATGGTGGTCACGGGGTGCTCCAGGTGGTGCCGGGCAGGGTGGTGGTGCGCAGTTCGGCGGCGGCCCGCAGGTCGGCGCAGCCCGCGAGGCCGAGCGCGTGCCGCAGCTCGGCGGCGAGCAGGTCGAGGACCTCGGTGCAGCCCGCCTCGCCGCCGGCCGCCAGGCCCCAGATCAGCGGGCGCCCGAGCAGGACCCCGGAGGCGCCGAGGGCCAGCGCGGTGAGCACGTCCGAGCCGCCGCGCACCCCGCTGTCCATCAGCACCTGGCAGTCCTCGCCGGCCAGCGCCTCGGCGACGGCCGGCAGGACCGTCACCGCGGGCACCGCCCGGTCGAGCTGGCGGCCGCCGTGGTTGGAGACCACCACGGCCGCGGCGCCGATCCCGGCGGCCCGCCGGGCGTCGGCCGGGTCGAGCACGCCCTTGACCACCAGCGGCAGTTCGGTCTCCCCGCGCAGCCATTCGAGGTCGGCCCAGGTGACGCCGGGGGAGAGCAGTTCGGCGGTGTGCGCGGCCACCGCCGAGACGGCGGCGGTGGACTCGTGCGCCCGCCCGGCCGCGCCGCCCTCCAGCAGCGCCGCGCGGACGTCGGCGGGCAGCGCGAAGGCGTTCCTGGCGTCGCGCAGCCGGCGGCCCATGTACGGGACGTCGGCGGTGACCACCAGGGCCTCGCTGCCGGCCTCCTCGGCGGCCCTGACCAGGTCGAGCAGCCGGCCGCGGTCGCGCAGCCAGTACAGCTGGAACCAGAGCGTGGCGCCGGTCCCCGCCAGCTCCTCGAAGCCGACGCTGCTGAGCGTGCCGACGGTGAACGGCACGCCCGCGGCCGCGCAGGCGCGGGCCGAGGCCAGCTCGCCCTCCGGGTGGAACAGCCGGTGGTAGGCGACGGGCGCCACCGCCACCGGCAGGGCCGCCCGGCTGCGCACCAGGGTGGCGGCGGTGTCCCGGGTGCTGACGTCGGTCAGCACCCGGGGCACCAGGCCCACCCGGTCGAAGGCGGCCCGGTTGGCGGCGAGGGTCAGTTCGCGTTCCGCGCCGCCCTCCAGCCACTCCCAGACCTCGGGCGCGAGCGCGGCCCGGGCCCGGTCGGCGTACTCCGCGACGGACAGCACCGGGCGCCCGGCGGCCGGGCCGGCCGGTGGAACGCTTCGGACGGACGCGCTCATCCGGCCACTTCGCCGGCGTTGCGCTGCAGCTCCACGGCCTCGTAGAGGGCGCGGATGTTGTTGCTGCCGAAGTTGCGGGCCCGGATGCGCTCGATCACCTCGAAGAAGTAGGTGTTCCGCGGGTGCTGGGAGCGGGTGAAGATCTGGAACAGCTGGCCGTCGTGGTCCTGGTCGACCAGCAGGTTCAGCTCGCGCAGCTGCTCGAAGGAGTGCCGCAGCGGCGTCAGGCGGTCGGGCAGCGCGTCGTAGTAGGTCTGCGGGGTGCGCAGGAACGGCACGCCGCGCTCGGCCATGGTGGCGACGGAGTGCACCGCGTCCTCGGCGGCGAAGGCGACGTGCTGGACCCCGGCGCCGCCGTGGCCGGCCAGGAAGGAGGCGATCTGGCCGCCCGCGTCCGCGGTGAGCGGCTCGATCAGGGTGAGGGTGACGCTGCGGTCGGCGCTCTGCACGACGGCCGAGTCCATGCCGAGCGTGCCGACCTCGACCCGCTCCTCGAAGATCGTCCGGAAGCCGAAGACCTCGCGGTAGCGGTGCTCGGTCTTGCGCAGCTCGCCGAACGGGATCAGGACCGCGAAGTGGTCGACGGAGTGCAGGCCGACCTCGCCCTCGCCGGTCAGCGCGGCCGGGTCCGGCAGGCCGGGGATGCGGCCGGCGGGGACCTCGGGGCCGCGCTCGACCAGGGTGTGCACCACGTCGCCGAAGGCGTCGACCACCGCGGTGACGCAGCCGTCCGCGGCCTGCGGCTCGCGCAGGGCGGCGGCGCCGCGGGCGGTCAGCGTGCGGAACGCGTCGGTGGCGTCCGGCACCCGCAGGCCGAGGGCGCCCACGCCGTCGCCGTGGCGCTCCAGGTAGTCGGTGGCGGGGTGGCCGGCGGCCAGCGGCTGGGTGATCAGCAGCCGGATGCCGGACTGGCCGACCAGCGCGGACAGGCAGCGCTCGGCGATGTCGCCGCGCTCGGTCGGCGGGACGAGCAGCTCGAAACCGTACTCCGTGGTCAGCTTGGCGGTCTCGGCGCCCAGGTCGGCCACGTAGAACTCGACGTGGTCCAGCTCGACGGGGATCGGGGTGACGGCGGGCGAGGAACGGTCGGTCATCTGAGGAGCTCTCTCGTGAGGAGGAACGGGAGGGTGCTGAGGGGCGATCGGGCGGGCGGACGTGCTCGGTGGTGCGGGTGCGCGCGGCGGTGGTGCGGGCGTTCGGGGGGTGCGGGCGTTCGGGGGGTGCGACGTTCACGTGGTGCGGAGTTCGGGCGGGCGGGCCGGTGGGCCCGCCGGGGCCGGTCAGGTGGGCTGGAGGTCCTTGGCGTCCTCCGGCTCGGCCGGGCCGTCGCCCTCGGACGCGTCCTCGGGCTCCGGCGGCTCCGTCGGGGCCTCCGGCTTGCCGATCAGGTGGGCGGCCGCGAGCAGCGCGCCGACCACCATCACGCCCAGCACCACCCGGAAGTCCAGGGCGGCCACCAGACCGGAGCCGACACCCACGGCCAGCGCCTGCGGCGCGGTGAGCGAGAGGTTGACGGCCGCCTGGGCGCGCCCCATCAGCTGCGGCGGGGTGGACGCCTGGGCGGCGGTGGCGAGCCCGACCAGGGCGGCCGGGATGCCCGCGCCCGCGATCACCAGGCCGGCCGACACCATGTACAGCGACGGGGCCAGCAGCAGGACGATGCCGAGGCCGAACACCGCCGATCCCGCCATGACCGTCCGTCGCGGTCCGAGCCGGCCGATCAGCAGGCCGCCGACCACCGAGCCGACCAGCGCGCCGACCGCCTCGGTGGTCTCCAGGACGCCGAGGAACTGCGGCGAGCGGTGCAGCCCGTGCTGGGTCAGCGCGAACAGCACCGGCTGGAGCAGGCTCAGCACGAAGCCGGCGCCGGCGGTGGCCACCACCAGCGGCCGCAGCCCGACCGAACCGCGCAGGTGGACGAAGCCCGCCAGCACCTCGGTGCGCCAACGCAGGCCCGAGGGCTCCGGCTTGACCTCCGCCACCCGCAGGGTGAGGAAGCTCAGTGCCGCCAGCAGCAGCACGGCGAGGTCGGCCACGGCCACCACGTGCCCGCCGAACCAGCCGTAGAGCCCGGAGCCGAGCAGCGGTGCCACCAGCGTGGTGCCCGCCCGGGCGCTCTGGGTCAGTCCGGCCGCCGCGCCGAAGTCCTGACGCTCCGTCAGGATGCTGCGCAGCAGCGCGCTCTGCGCCGGGGCCAGGACGGCCCCGGCCAGACCGCAGACCGTGGCGGTGCAGTAGATGATCCAGACCGTGTCCCGGCCGTCGACCAGCAGCAGCGGCAGCAGCGACACCGCCACCGCCAGGTTGACCCCGACCAGCAGCGGCTTG
This sequence comes from Kitasatospora sp. NPDC041917, assembly GCF_055589745.1. NCBI lineage: Bacteria > Bacillati > Actinomycetota > Actinomycetes > Kitasatosporales > Streptomycetaceae > Kitasatospora > Kitasatospora sp. NPDC041917. Next base: position 22,275 of record NZ_JBVJBI010000056.1, read on the forward strand.
CGCCGGACCCGGTCGGCGAGCAGGCCGCCGAGCGGCAGCAGCAGCAGGGGCGCGGAGAAGCAGAACAGCACCAGGCCGGCGGCGGAGTTGCTGCCGGTCAGCACCTTGGCCCAGATGCCGAGGGCGATGGAGAGGGCGCTGTCACCGAGGACGGACAGGGTCTGCCCGGCGAGGTAGCGCCGGAACTCCGGGCGGGCCAACAGCGGGTGCATGGCGGTTCCTTCGCTGCGCCGACGGCGCTTCGGGGTGTGCGGGGGTGTGCGGTGGAACGGGGTGGTGCGGGGGCCGTGCGGTGGTGCGGTGGAACAGGGCCGTGCGGTGGAACGGAGCCGTGCGGTGGTGCGCCGGTGCCGGGGCGCCCGCCGGCGCCCCGGGTGCCCGGGGTGCGCCCTGACGCACGCGGGGTGCTCAGGGCGCCGGGCGGTTCAGGGCGCGACGGGGTGGGCCGGGGCGAGCGGTGCGACGGCGGCGAAACCCTCGATCACCGCGTCGTTGGCGTCCTTCTCGCCGATGGCGACCCGGATGCCCCGGCCGGGGTAGTACCGGACGGCGACGCCCAGGCGCTCCAGCTCCGCGCGCAGCGGGAGCTGGTCGCCGGGGGCGTCGACCCACAGGAAGTTGGTGACGCTGGGCGCCACCGTCCAGCCGAGCCGCAGCAGTTCGGCCTCGGTGCGCTCCCGCTCCGCGGCGATCTCGGCGATCCGGCGCGCCATCTCGTCCTCGGCGGCGACGGCCGCGAGCAGGCCCGCCTCCTGGAGCCGGTTCACCGCGTACGGCACCTGGTGGTCCCGCACCCGCCGGGCCACCGACTCCTCCGCCAGCGCGTAGCCGATCCGCAGCGCGGCGATGCCGTGGGACTTGGACAGGGTGCGCAGCACCACCAGGTTCGGCCACTCGGCGATCCGGGCCGGCACGTCCGGGGCCTGCCAGTCCCGGGCGAAGTCGACGTAGGCCTCGTCGAGCAGGATCAGCGCGGTGGACGGCACCCGGCGGAAGAACTCCGTCAGCTCGGCCCAGGAGTAGACCGTGCCGGTCGGGTTGTGCGGGTTGCACAGCACGACGATCCGGGTGCGCTCGTCCATCCGCTCGGCCATCGCCGCCAGGTCGTGCCGGGCGTCGGGGCCGAGCGGGACCGGCCGGGCCTCGGCCCGGGCGATCTCGCAGAACAGCGGGTACGCGTCGAAGCAGGGATCCGAGTGCACCACGTTGTCGCCGGGCTCGACCACCGTGTGGAAGAGGTCCAGCGCCACGCCCGCCGAGCCGTGGCCGACCACGACCTGGCCGGCCGGGACGCCCTGCCAGTCGGCGACGATCCCGGCGATCCGCTCCGGCCGGAAGTCCGGGTAGCGGTGCAGGTCGGCACTGGCCCCGGCCAGCGCGGCCAGCACCGACGGCAGCGGCGGGTACGGGTGCTCGTTCTGTGCCAGCAGGTGTCTGGCGGTCGACGGGGCGGCCATCAGTCGGCCTGGAGGACGTAGAGCCAGGAGTGCGGGGTGGCCAGCGCCTCGACGCGGTCGATCCGCAGGCCGGCGTCGGTGAAGAGGGTCTCGTAGGTGGCCTTGGTGTGCAGCGGGACGCCCATCATCGCGTGCGCCAGCTCGAAGCCGACCGAGAAGACCGGCTGGGCGCCGTCGGAGGTGCCCGGGTCGCGCAGCATGGTGTCGCCGAGGACGAAGGTGCGGGCCTTCGGGAAGGCCTCCCGCATCCGGGTGAAGATCGAGGAGCGGGTGGCCGGGTCGGCCAGCAGGTCGTGCAGCAGGAAGAAGCTCATCACGGTGTCGACCTCGGCCACCTCGGCGGCCTCGGCATCGTTGTCGATCTGGGTGCCGAGCAGGCCCAGGACGTCCGCGCGGACGGCGGTGACCCGGTCCTGCATGCCGGCCTCGACGATGTCGCGGCGGGCGATGTCGGTGGCCGGGCGGCTGATGTCGATGCCCAGGCCCCGGGTGCCCTCGCGCTGCGAGACCACGCGGCGCACCCGGGCGGAGGTGCCGGAGCCCAGGTCGGCGATGGTGCGGAAGTCGATCCCGTTGAGCACGTCGGTCAGCTGCGCGGCGAACAGCGACTGGTCGCACTGGGCGGAGCCGAGGGCGACCATCGCCTCGTCGCGGAAGACGTCCTGGTCGTAGCGGTGGGTGCCGGCGCTCAGGTGGCCGGCGCGGCCGAACACGTCGTGGTAGCCGCCGACGGCCCAGGTGAAGTAGCCGCGCGCGGCGGCGATCTCCAGGCCCGCCTCGGTGGGCAGGTAGGCGTCGCCGTCGGCCTTGAGGTAGCCGTAGTCGGCGGCGGCGCGCAGCACGGCCTCGGTGCGGGCGGTGTCGCCGGCCCGGGCGGTGGCCTCGGCGGCCGAGAGCGGCTCGCCGCGCCCGATCGTCTCCAGCAGGCCGATCCGGTCCAGCGCGAAGATCACGTTGGCGGCGATGAAGCCGTTGTAGGCGTCGGTCGAGGTGATCGGCGACGGGGTGATGCCACGCCAGGTGTCGGGGATGGCCGCAGTGGTCATGGTGGTGTCCGTTTCTCCGTGGGCGGGCCGGGTGCGGCCCGCGTGGTGTGCGCAGGTCGGTCGCCTGCGGTCGGTAGGGGTGTCGAGTCGGTGGTGCGGGCGGGTCAGGGAGTCAGGTGGGCGGCGAGCACCGGGCCGATGACGGCGAGCGCTTCGGAGCCCGTCATCGCGCCGTGGGTGCTCGGCACCTCGTGGACGTCGAGCCGACCGCCCAGGTGCGGGCGCCAGCTCTCCGGGTCGGGGGCGTCGGCCGGCCGGTCCTTGGCGGCGGTGAAGAACACCGCGTCGCCGTCGTAGCCGGGCAGCGGGAGTTCGTGGGACAGCTCGGCGTTGGACTGGAAGACCGAGACCACCCGGGCCACCCCGGCGCCGCTGAGGCCGGCGAGCGGGCCCTCGTCGCCCCGGACGAGCGCGGCGTAGCCGTCCTCGTCCGCGGGCCAGGCGGTGATCTCCCCGGCCGGGTGGCCGAGCGAGTCGAGGATCACCGCGAGCTGCGCCGGGTCGTCCCGCCACTGCTCGGGCCCCGGCTCGCCGGTGCCCGGGTAGGCGTCCAGCAGGGCCAGCAGCCGGACCTCCTCGCCCTGTTCGCGCAGCAGCGCGGCGATCGCGTGGGCGACGGCCCCGCCGAAGGACCAGCCGAGCAGGGCGTACGGGCCCTCGGGGCGCACGGAGCGGATCTGCGCCAGGTAGGTGCGGGCCAGGTCCTCGACCGAGGCCGGGTGCGCGGTCGGGTCGGCCAGGCCGGGGGCCTGGAGTCCGTAGATCGGCTGCTCGGCGTCGAGGTGGCGCAGCAGGCCGGTGTAGACCCAGCTGATGCCGGCGGCCGGGTGGACGCAGAACAGCGGCGGGCGCGAGCCGCGGGTGCGGATCGGCAGCAGGACGGGGAAGCTCTCGGCGGCCGGGCCCTGGGCGAGCCGCTCGGCCAGCCGGGCGACGGTCGGCGCCTCGAACAGCGTGCGGACGCCGATCTCCTCGCCCTCGCCGACCAGTTCGCGCAGGCCCGCGACCAGCCGGCTGGCCAGCAGCGAGTGCCCGCCCAGCTCGAAGAAGTTGTCGTCCACGCCGACCTTCTCCAGCCCGAGCAGATCGGCGAACAGGCCGCAGAGCAGTTCCTCCCGGGGCGTCGCGGGCGCCCGTCCGGAGCCGAGCCAGGCGGTGTCGGGGGCCGGCAGGGCCTTGCGGTCGACCTTGCCGTTGGCGGTCAGCGGCAGGGCGTCCAGGGCGACGATCGCCGAGGGCACCATGTAGTCCGGCAGGGTCGCGCCGACGTGGGCCCGCAGGGCGGCCGGGTCGACCGTGTGCCCGGGGTGGGCGACGGCGTAGCCGACCAGCCGGCGGTCGCCCGGGCGGTCCTCCCGGACCAGCACGAACGCCTGGGCGAGGGAGGGGTGCCGGGCGAGCACGGCCTCGATCTCGCCGGGCTCGATCCGGAAGCCGCGGATCTTGACCTGGTGGTCGGTGCGGCCCAGGTACTCCAGGGTGCCGTCGGCCTGGCGGCGGACCAGGTCGCCCGAGCGGTACATCCGGCTGCCGGGGGTGCCGTACGGGTCGGCGACGAAGCGCTCGGCGCTCTGGCCCGGCCGGTTGAGGTAGCCGCGGGCCAGGCCGGCGCCCGCGATGTACAGCTCGCCCTCGACCCCGGCCGGGACGGGCTGGAGCGCCGCGTCCAGGACGTAGAGCCGGGTGTCCGGCACGGGCCGGCCCATCGGCGGGGCGGTCCGGCCGCTGAGCGGGCTGCTCATGCTGGCGCAGACGGTCGACTCGGTCGGGCCGTAGGCGTTGACCATCCGCAGCCGGGCCGACCAGTGCTCGACCAGGTCGGGCGGGCAGGCCTCGCCGGCGACCACCAGGGTGCCGCCCTGCGGCAGCGCGTCCGGGGCCAGCACGGCGAGCGCGGTCGGCGGCAGGGTCAGGTGGGTGACGCCCTGTTCGGCGATCAGGTCGGTCAGCGAGGGGCCGGGCAGCAGTTGGTCGGCGTCGCCGAGGACGGCCCGGGCGCCGGTGAGCAGGGCCATGCCCAGCTCCCAGACGGCCGCGTCGAAGGACGGCGAGGCGAACAGCAGCACCCGGCTGTCGGGGGTGACGGCCAGGCCCCGGCGCTGGCCCTCCACCATGGCGGCGAGGCCGGTGTGGGTGACCACCACGCCCTTGGGGCGGCCGGTGGAGCCCGAGGTGTAGATGACGTACGCGGCCGAGTGCGGGGTGATCGCGGTGCCGGTGAGGTCGTGCGCCGGGTGGCCGGAGGCGTCCAGGTCCTCGATCAGCAGCCGCGGGACGGTGCTGTCGGCGAGCAGGCCGTCGGCCAGCGCCTTGCTGGTGAGGACCAGCGCGGGCCGGGCGTCGTCCAGCATGTAGGCGATCCGGTCGGCCGGGTAGCGCGGGTCCAGCGGCTGGAAGACCGCGCCGGCCTTGAGCACGGCGAGCTGGGCGACGATCAGCTCGATCGAGCGTTCCAGGGCGATCGCGACGAACCGCTCGGGGCCCGCGCCGTGCTCGATCAGCAGCCGGGCGAAGCGGTTGGCGCGCTCGTTGAGTTCGCCGTAGGTGACCTGCTCGGTGCCGAAGGAGAGCGCGACGGCGTCCGGGCGGGCGGCGGCCTGCGCCTCGAAGAGCGCCGGGAAGGTGCCGGGCGGGAGGTCCTCCCGGGTGTCGTTCCAACCGGTGAGCAGCTGCTCGCGCTCCTCGGGCGCCAGCACCTCGACGCGGCCCACGGACTGGTCCGGGTCGGCCAGCACCGCGCGCAGGACGCGCTCGAAGCGGGCGGCCGTCGCCTCGGCGGTGGACCGGTCGAACAGGTCGACGGCGTACTCCACCGTCAGGCCCAGCCCGGCGGGCGCGCCGTCCGCGTCGAAGCTCTCGCTGAAGGCGAAGGTCAGGTCGAACTTGGCGAGGTCGGAGTCCAGTTGCTCGACCCGGCCGGGCAGGCCGCCGAGGCTGATCCCCCCGGCCTCGCCGCCGGAGGTCAGCATCACCTGGCACAGCGGGTGGCGGGCGGTCGAGCGCACCGGGTTGAGCAGCTCGACCAGCCGCTCGAAGGGCACGTCCTGGTGTTCGAAGGCGTCCAGGGTGCCGACCCGGACGCGCTCCACCAGTTCCCGGAAGCTCGGGTCGCCGGAGGTGTCGGTGCGCAGCACCAGGGTGTTGACGAAGAACCCGACCAGGTCCTCCAGCGCCTCGTCGGTGCGCCCGGCCACCACGGTGCCGATCGGCAGGTCGGTGCCCGCGCCGATCCGGCTCAGGGTGGTGGCCAGCGCGGCCTGCATCACCATGAACACGCTGGCCCGGCTCCGCTGCGCCAACTCGGCCAGGGAGGCGTGCAGTGCGGCGTCCGTCCGGAGTTCCACCGCGGCGCCCCGGCGGCTGGGGGCGGCGGGGCGGTGGCGGTCGAAGGGGAGCGTCAGCTCCTCCGGGAGGTCGGCCAGCGTGCGCTGCCAGTAGGCGAGTTGCTCGCTCAGCAGGGCGCTGGGCCGCTCGTCGGTGCCGAGCAGCTCGTGCTGCCACAGGGTGTAGTCGGCGTACTGGACCGCGAGCGGCCGCCAGTCGGGGGCGGCGCCGGCGAGGCGGGCCCCGTACGCCTCGGCGAGGTCGCGCAGCAGCGGGACCACGGACCAGCCGTCGGTGGCGATGTGGTGCATCAGCACCAGCAGGACGTGCTCCTCGCCGGGCAGCGAGAGCAGGGTGGCGCGCACCGGCAGGTCGCGGGCGAGGTCGAAGACCTGCGACCCGGCCTCGGCCAGCGCCCGCGCGAGCTCCTCCTCGCTGTCCACCGGCACGGTGTGCAGCGGGAGTTCGGGGGTCTCCAGGAGCAGCTGGTGCGGCTGCCCGTCGGTGGTCGGGTAGACGGTGCGCAGCACCTCGTGGCGGTCGAGCACGTCCGCCAGGGCCGTGCGGAGCGCGTCGGCGTCGACCGGTCCGGTCAGCCGGACCGCGCACGGGGTGTTGTAGAGCGCGCTCGGGCCCTCGAACTGGTCGATGAACCAGAGGCGTCGCTGCGCCGGGGAGAGCGGGACGCGCTCGGGCCGCTCGACCGGCCGCAGGGCCGGACGGGCGGCGCCCGGGGCGGGCAGGACGGCGGCCAGCGCGGCCACGCTGGGGGCGTCGAACAGGGCCCGGACGGGCAGTTCGGCGCCGAGCGCGGTACGGACGCGGCTGACCAGCTTGGTGGCGAGCAGTGAGTGGCCGCCCAGGTCGAAGAAGCTGTCGTCGATCCCGATCCGGTCCAACCCGAGGACGTCGGTGAACAGTTCGCACAGCGCCCGCTCGGCGTCGGTGCGCGGGGCGCGGCCCTCGCCGGTCCCGGTCCAGTCGGGGGCGGGCAGGGCGCGGCGGTCGACCTTGCCGTTGGCGGTCACCGGGAGGGCGTCGAGGACGACCACGGCGGCCGGGAGCATGTAGCTGGGCAGGCTGTCGGCGACGGCGGCGCGCAGCTCGGCGGGATCGCCCTCGCCGGTGGCGTACACCACCAGGCGCTTGTCGCCCGGCTGGTCCTCGCGGACCACGGCGAAGGCCTGGCCGACGGCCGGGAGGGCGGTGAACGCGGCCTCCACCTCGCCGAGTTCGATCCGGAAGCCGCGGATCTTGACCTGGTCGTCGGCCCGGCCGAGGAACTCCAGGACGCCGTCGGCGGTCCAGCGGACCAGGTCGCCGCTGCGGTACATCCGGCTGCCGGGCTCGCCGAACGGGCAGGCCGTGAAGCGCTCGGAGGTCAGGCCGGGGCGCCCGACGTAGCCGCGGGCCAGGCCGGCCCCGGCGAGGTACAGCTCGCCGGCCACGCCGGCCGGCACCGGCCGCAGCGCGGTGTCCAGCACGTACGGCCGGGTGTTGTTCAGCGGGCTCCCGATCGGGACCACGGCGGGGACGGGCCCGCCCGGGCTCATGGTGAAGGTGGTCTTGATGGCGGTGGTCTCGGTGGGCGCGTACACCGCGACCACGTCGGTGTCCGGGCAGGCCCGGTGGAGCCGGCGCACGGACTCCGGCGGGACGACGTCGCCGCCGGTCCACACCTGCCGGACGTTGCGGAAGGCGGCCGGGTTCTCGTCGGCCATCAGCCGCAGCAGGCCGGACGGGGCCTGGACCAGGGTCACCTCGTGGGTGGTGATGGTCTCGGCGAGGCGGCGGATGTCCAGCTCGCCGGGGTCGGCGAGGACGATCGCCCCGCCGGTGACCAGCGGCGCCCAGATCTCGGTGGTGGAGGCGTCGAAGGCGGTGGGCGAGTGCAGCAGCACGCGCTCGTGGTGCCCGGCCCGGAAGTGCGGGTTGCCCAGCAGGTCCACCACGTTGCGGTGGGTGACGGCGACGCCCTTGGGCACCCCGGTGGAGCCCGAGGTGTACATCACGTAGACCAGCTGGCCGGGCAGGACCGGCACGGCCGGGTTGCCCGCCGCGGGGGCCTCGGCGAGCAGCGCCGCGGTGACCTCGACGGTGGCGAAGCCCTCGGTGGCGAGCACCGGATGGCCCTGGTGGGCGGGGTCGACGAGCAGCAGGCCGGTACGGGTGTCGGTGAGGATGTGCTGGAGGCGGTCCAGCGGGTAGCGGTCGTCCAGCGGGACGTAGGTGCCGCCGGCCTTGGCGATGGCGAGGACGGCGGTGAGCAGTCCGGCGGAGCGCTCCATCAGGACCGCGACCGGCTGTTCGGTGGTCAGGCCGCGCTCCAGCAGCAGGGCGGCGAGCCGGTTGGCGCGGTCGTTCAGCTCGGTGTAGTCGAGCCGCTCGGTGTCGGAGACCAGGGCGAGGGCGTCGGGGGTGGCGGCGGCCCGGGCCTCGAACAGCCGGGGCAGGCTCCGCTCGTCGACCGGCGCGGCCGGCCCGTTCCAGCCGGTGAGCAGCTGCTCGCGCTCGGCCGGGTCGAGGATCTCGATGCCGCCGATCGGCGCGTCCGGGGCGGCCGCGGCGGCGCGCAGGACGCGCACCAGCCGTTCGGCGAGGGAGACGGCGGTGGCGTGGTCGAAGAGGTCGGCGGCGTAGTCGACGGCGGCGCGCACGCCCAGGCAGGTGCCGTCGGGGGCGAGCCGCTCGACGAAGTTGAAGTTGAGGTCGAACTGGGCCTGCGCCTCGCCGACCTCGACCGGGGTGCCCGTCGCGGCGCCGAAGGCGAGGTCGTCGGCCCGCTCCGCGTTCAGGGTGACGACGGTCTGGAAGAGCGGGTGGCGGGCGGGGGTGCGGGTGGGGTTGAGGTGTTCGACCAGCCGCTCGAAGGGGATGTCCTGGTGGTCGTAGGCGTCGAGGTTGGCGCGCCGGACCCGGTCCAGCAGCTCGTGGAAGCTCGGGTCTCCGGACGTGTCGGTGCGCAGCAGCAGGGTGTTGACGAAGAAGCCGACCAGGTCGTCGAGCGCTTCGTCGGTGCGGCCGGCGACGGGGGTGCCGAGCGGCAGGTCGGTGCCCGCGCCGAGGCGGGTGTAGAGGGTGGCGACCGCGGCCTGCAGTGCCATGAACAGGCTGGCGTGCCGGCCCGAGGCCAACTCGGTGAGCGCGCCGTGCAGTTCGGCGTCGAGCTCGAAGTCGGCGGCGCCGCCGCGGCGGCTCGGCCGGCCCGGGCGCGGACGGTCGTACGGGAGTGCCAGCTCCTCCGGCAGGCCGGACAACTCCTGCTGCCAGTGGGCGAGTTGCAGGGAGACGACGCTCTCCGGGTCGTCCTCCTCGCCGAGCAGTTCGCGCTGCCAGAGGGTGTAGTCGGCGTACTGCACCGGCAGCGGCTCCCACTGCGGCTCGGTGCCGGCCAGCCGGGCCCGGTACGCCTCGGCGAGGTCGCGGAAGAGCGGGCCGACCGACCAGCCGTCGCTGGCGATGTGGTGCGTCAGCAGCAGCAGGACGTGCTCGTCCGGCGCGGGCAGGGCGTACAGCCAGGCCCGGACGGGCAGGTCGGCCGCGAGGTCGAAGACCTGCCCGGCGGCCTCGTGCATCAGCGCGTGCAGCTCGGCCTCGTCGGCGACCGGAACCCGGTGCAGCGGCGGGCGCCCCTCGGTGAGGATGTGCTGGTGGGGCTGGCCGTCGGTGGTGGGGAAGACGGTGCGCAGCACCTCGTGCCGGTCCACCACGTCGCCGAGCGCCCCTTCGAGGGCGGCGGCGTCGAGCCCGCCGGTCAGCCGGAGGGCGAACGGAGTGTTGTAGAGGGCGCTCGGTCCCTCGAACTGTTCGATGAACCAGAGCCGCTGCTGGGCGAACGACAACGGGATCAAGGTCTGCCTCCGACTGGCGACGTACGGCTGTTGTGGCTGGTGGGGCTGCTCTGTCCGGTAGGGCGGAGCGGTCGTGCGGCCGGGGCGGGCCGCGCCACTGGCGCGGCCCGCGTCCCGCCGCCGGTCAGGCCTGGCTTCCGGGGCGCCGCATCGGCCGCAGGGCCGGGCGGGCCTTCTTCGGTGCCGGCGCCGCTTCGCCGCCGGGCAGGACGGCGGCGAGGGCGGCCACCGTGGGTGCGTCGAACAGCGTGCGGATCGGCAGCTCCGCGCCGAGGGTGGCGCGGATGCGGCTGACCAGCCGGGTGGCGAGCAGGGAGTGGCCGCCGAGGTCGAAGAACCGGTCGTCGATGCTGACCGTCGGCACGCCCAGCACCTCGGCGAACAGGGCGCAGAGCTCCCGCTCGCGCTCGGTGCGCGGGGCGCGGCCCTCGGCCGCCCCGGCGTACTCGGGCGCGGGCAGGGCCCGGCGGTCGACCTTGCCGTTGGCCGTCACCGGCAGGCTGTCCAGGACGACCACGGCGGCCGGGAGCATGTAGCCGGCGAGGCGGTCCGCGACGAAGGCGCGCAGTTCGCCGTCGGTGGCCTTGCCGGTGGCGTACACCACCAGGCGCTTGTCGCCCGGCTGGTCCTCGCGGACCACCGCGAGCGCCTGGCCGACGCCCTCGTGGGCGGTGAACGCGGCCTCCACCTCGCCGAGTTCGATCCGGAAGCCGCGGATCTTGACCTGGTCGTCGGCCCGGCCGAGGAACTCCAGGACGCCGTCCGCGGTCCACCGGGCGAGGTCGCCGGTGCGGTACATGCGGCTGCCCGGCCCGTCGAAGGGACAGGCGACGAAACGCTCGGCGCTGAGCGCCGGACGGCCGACGTAGCCGCGGGCCAGGCCGGCCCCGGCGATGTACAGCTCGCCCGCCACGCCGGCCGGCACCGGCTGCAGACCGGCGTCCAGCACGTACAGCCGGGTGTTGGCCAGCGGACGCCCGATCGGCACCGTGCTCGGCACCGCGGCGGCGTCGGGCATCGGGTACTGGGTGGCGCACAGGGTGGTCTCGGTCGGCCCGTACAGGGCCCGCACCGCGATGCCCGGGACGGCCTCCAGCACCCGGCGCACGGCCGGGGCGGAGACCACGTCCCCGCCGGTCAGCACCTCGCGCACGCCGGCGAAGATGTCCGGGTCCTCCTCCGCGATGACCCGGAAGAGACCGGCGGTGACGTGCACGTGGGTGAGCGCGTGGACCCGGACCAGCTCCCGGATGGCGGCCGCGTCCAGGTCGCCCTGCGGCGCGACGACCACCTGGCCGCCGGAGAGCAGCGGCACCCAGATCTCGTAGGTCGAGGCGTCGAAGGCGTGCGGCGCGTGGAACAGCACCCGCAGGCCCTCGTCGTGCCGCCAGCACGGGTCGGTGGCGAGCTGCACCACGTCCCGGTGGCTGATCGCGATGCCCTTGGGCTCCCCGGTGGAGCCCGAGGTGAACATCACGTACGCGAGCTGCTCCGGGTGGGGCGCGGCCCGGTGGGCGCGCCGCTCGCGCGGACCGTCGAACCAGCCCGCGGTGAGCGGCAGGACGGGGCAGGGGGCGTCGGCGGCGAGCGGGTGGTCGCGGTGGGCCGGGTCGACCAGGACGAGGGCCGCGGCCGTCTCGGCGGTGATCCCGCGCAGCCGCTCGGCCGGGTGGCGGTCGTCCAGCGGGACGTAGGTGCCGCCCGCCTTGGCCACCGCGAGGATCGCCGTCAGCAGGTCGGCGGAGCGGTCCATCAGCAGGACCACCGGCGTCTCGGCGCCGACCCCGGCGTCGGCCAGGCGGGCCGCCAGGTGCTCGGCCCGGGAGTCCAGCTCGGCGTAGCTGAGGGTGCCGTCCTGCGAGACCACGGCCGGAGCGTCGGGGGTGGCGGCGGCCCGGGCCTCGAACAGTTCCGGCAGGGTCGCGTCCGGGACGGGCGCGGCGGTGTCGTTCCAGCCGGTGAGCAGCTGCTCGCGCTCGGCCGGGTCGAGGATCTCGATGCCGCCGATCGGCGCGTCCGGGGCGGCCACGGCGGCGCGCAGGACGCGCAGCAGCCGCTCGCCGAGGGCGGCCACGGTGGCGTGGTCGAAGAGGTCGACGGCGTACTCGACCGCCACCGTCAGGCCCGCCTGCGGGCCCTGCTCGGTGAAGCGGAAGGACAGGTCGAACTTGGCCACGTCCAGCTCGAAGGGGTGCTCCGCGCAGCCCAGGTCGCCGAAGGCGTCCGGCACCGTGACCCGGCCCTCCAGCGCCACCAGGGTCTGGAAGAGCGGGTGGCGGGCGGGGGTGCGGGTGGGGTTGAGCTGTTCGACCAGCCGCTCGAAGGGGATGTCCTGGTGGTCGTAGGCGTCCAGGTCGGTGCGGCGGACCCGGTCCAGCAGCTCCCGGAAGCTCGGGTCGCCGGAGGTGTCGGTGCGCAGCAGCAGGGTGTTGACGAAGAACCCGACCAGGTCGTCGAGCGCCTCGTCGGTGCGCCCGGCCACCACGGTGCCGATCGGCAGGTCGGTGCCCGCGCCGAGACGGGTGTAGAGGACGGCGACCACGGCCTGCAGCGCCATGAACAGGCTGGCGTGCTGCGTCGCCGCCAACTCGCCGAGAGCGCGGTGCAGTTCGGCGTCGACGGCGACCTCCACCAGGCCGCCGCGGTGCCCCGGAACGGCCGGGCGCGGACGGTCGTAGGGGAGCGCCAGCTCCTCCGGGGTGTCGGCCAGGGCCCGCTGCCAGTAGGCGAGTTGCTCGGTCAGCAGGGCACTGGGCCGCTCGTCGGTGCCGAGCAGTTCGCGCTGCCAGAGGGTGTAGTCGGCGTACTGCACCGGCAGCGGCTCCCACTGCGGCTCGGTGCCGGCCAGCCGGGCCCGGTACGCCTCGGCGAGGTCGCGGAAGAGCGGGCCGACCGACCAGCCGTCGCTGGCGATGTGGTGCATCAGCACCAGCAGGACGTGCTCGTCGTGCGGCAGCGACAGCAGGGTGGCGCGCACCGGCAGGTCGCGGGCGAGGTCGAAGACCTCCTCGCCGGCCGCGGACAGCGCGGCCCGCAGCTCCTCCTCGTCGGCCACCGTGACGTGCCGCAGGGCGAGTTCGGCGGCCTCGGTGACGAGCTGGTGCGGGCGGCCGTCGACGGTCGGGAGGACGGTGCGCATGATCTCGTGCCGCCGCACCACGTCCCGGACCGTCCGCTCCAGGGCGGGCAGGTCGACGGCGCCGGTGAGCCGGACCGCGACGGGGGTGTTGTAGAGCGCGCTCGGTCCCTCGAACTGCTCGATGAACCACAGGCGTTGCTGGGCGGAGGAGAGCGGCACGCGCTCGGGGCGCTCGGCCGGCCGCAGGGCCGGACGGGCCGTCGCGGCGTCGGGCAGCGCGGCGGCCAGCAGGGCCACCGTCGGGTTGTCGAAGAGCGTGCGGATCGGCAGTTCGGCGCCGAGGCCGGCGCGGATGCGGCTGACCAGCTTGGTGGCGAGCAGCGAGTGGCCGCCGCGGTCGAAGAAGTTGTCGTCGATGCTGATCCGGACCAGCCCGAGGACCTCGGCGAACAGCCCGCACAGGGCCTGCTCGGTGGCGTTGCGCGGCTCGCGCCCGCCGTCGGCGCCGTTGTAGTCGGGCGCGGGCAGGGCCTTGCGGTCCACCTTGCCGTTGGGGTTCACCGGCAGCTCGTCGAGGACGACGATCGCGGCGGGCAGCATGTAGCCGGGCAGCCGCTCGGTGACGAAGTCGCGCAGCTCGTCGGCCCGCACCTCGCCGGTGACGTAGGCGACCAGGCGCTTGTCGCCCGGCTGGTCCTGGCGGACCGCCACGCAGACCTGGCCGACGGCCGGGTGGGCGGTGAACGCGGCCTCCACCTCGCCGAGTTCGATCCGGAAGCCGCGCAGCTTGACCTGGTCGTCCGCTCGACCGACGAACTCCAGTTCGCCGGCGGGGGTCCAGCGCACCACGTCGCCGGTGCGGTACATCCGGCTGCCGGGCTCGCCGAACGGGCAGGCCGTGAAGCGCTCGGAAGTCAGGCCGGGGCGCCCGACGTAGCCGCGGGCCATACCGGTGCCGCCGATGTACAGCTCGCCGGCCACGCCGACCGGCACCGGGCGCAGCCCGGCGTCCAGCACGTACAGCCGGTTGTTGGGCAGCGGCCGGCCGATCGGCACGACGGCGGGCACCTCGGCGGCCGAGGTCATCGGGAAGTGCGTCGCGAAGGTGGTCGTCTCGGTCGGCCCGTAGACGTTGACCAGCCGCAGCCCGGGGCAGGTGTCCAGGACCCGCCGCATGGCGACCGGCGAGGCGATGTCCCCGCCCGTCCACACCTCGTGCAGCCCGGCGAAGGTCTCCGGGGCCTCGGCGGCCAGCACGTTGAACAGGCCGACGCTGATCCAGGCGGAGGTGGTCCGCTCGTGGCCGATCACCGCCGCCAGCTCGGCGATGCCGAGCCGGCCGGCCGGGGCGATCACCAGCTGGCCGCCGGCGAGCAGCGGGGTCCAGATCTCGTAGGTGGAGGCGTCGAAGGCGGAGGGGGCGTGCACCGGCAGCCGCTCGTGGCCGCCGCCGGTGAACTGCCCGCCGAGCGCGAGGTCCACCACCGCGCGGTGGGTGATGGCGATGCCCTTGGGCACGCCGGTCGAGCCGGAGGTGTGCATCACGTACACCAACTGGTCGGCGTGCTGCGGCAGTCCGAGGTTCTCGGGGTGTTCCCCGGCGTGCGGGTCGAGCACCGTCAGCCCGGCCAGCGCGGGGTGCTCGCGGTGCGCGGCGTCGGCCAGCACCAGCCCGGCCCCGGCGTCCGCGAGGACGGTCCGCAGCCGGTCCGTCGGCTGGGCGTCGTCCAGCGGCACGTAGAGGCCGCCGGCCTTGAGCACCGCCAGGATCGCCACCACCTGGGCGGCCGAGCGGTCGATCATCAGCGCGACCGGCGTCTCCCGGACGACCCCGGCCTCGACCAGCCGCAGCGCCAGGCCGTTGGCCCGGGCGTTGAGCTGGGCGTAGGTCAGCTCGGCGTCCTCGGCGGTGAGCGCGATCGCGTCCGGGGTCGCGGCGACCCGCGCCTCGAACAGCTCGGGCAGCGAGCCCTCCGGCAGCGGGGTGCTGGTGCCACTCCATCCGGTGATCAGCTCGGCGCGCTCGGCCGCGGTCAACACCTCGACGGTGCCGACGAGTTCGGCCGGGTCGGCGAGGATCCGGTCGAGCAGGGCGAGGAAGCGGTCCAGCAGGGCGCGGGCCTCGTCGGAGGTGAAGGCGTCGGGCTGGTGGTCCAGCCGCAGCTGCAGGCCGTCGCCGGGGGTGAGGGCGAGCGCCAGCGGGTAGTGGGCGCTGTCGACGTCCTCGACCAGGTGGACGCGGGTGGCGCCGCTCGGGTCGGCGTCGTCCAGGGCGGACGGGTCCGGGTAGTTGCCGTACACCGTGACGGTGTCGAACAAGCTGCCCATGCCCGCGAGTTGCTGGATCTCGGTGAGACTGAGGTGCTGGTGGTCCAGCAGGGCGGACTGCTCGTGCTGGAGGCGCAGCAGCAGCTGGCCCCAGCTCTCGGCCTGGTCCAGGCGCACCCGTACCGGCACGGTGTTGATGAGCAGGCCCATCATCCGCTCCACGCCCGGCAGGTCGTGCGGCCGGCCGGAGACGGTGGTGCCGAACAGCACGTCCTCGCGCCCGGTGAGCCGGGCCAGCAGCACGCCCCAGGCCGCCTGGACCAGGGTGTTGAGGGTGACGCCGTAACGGCGGGCGGTGCGGGCGAGGGCCTCGGTGGTCTCCGGGGTGAGCCCGGTGTGCAGGCGCAGCGGCAGCTGCGGGGTGGCGGCGGAGCGGCCGGGGGCGAGCAGGGTGGGCTCGTCGGCGCCGGCCAGGGCCTGGGCCCAGGCGGCGCGGGCGGCCGCGCCGTCGCGCCGGGTGATCCAGCGCAGGTACTCGCGGTACGGGGCGGCCGGGGCGAGCGGCTGCTCGAAGTACAGGGCCCACAGCTCTTCGGCGAACAGCGGGGTGGACCAGCCGTCCAGCAGGATGTGGTGGGCGGAGGCGATCAGCTGGTGGCGCCCGGGCGCGAGCCGGATCAGGGTGTAGCGCAGCAGCGGGGGGCGGTCGAGGTCGAAGCGGCGGCCGTACTCGGCGGCGGCGATCCGGGCGGCCTCCGCCGCCGGGTCGGCGTGGGCGCTCAGGTCGACGACGGTGAAGGGCAGCTCGACGCCGTCCGGGACGACCTGCACGGGCGGGCCGTCGTGCCGCTGGTGGAACGCGGCCTTGAGGTTCGGCTGGCGGGTCAGCAGCGCCTCGGCGGCGGTGCGCAGGCGGTCGGCGTCCACCGGGCCGGTGAGGTCGAAGGTCACGACCGAGGTGTAGACGTCCGCGCCGTCGGCGTCGTACGCCGAGTGGAAGGCCATGCCCTGCTGGAGCGGCGAGGTGGGCCAGACGTCGACCAGGCGGGCGGGGGCGTGGTGGGCGGCGAGCTCGTCGACCTCGCTCTGGGTGACGGCGACCAGCGGGAAGTCGGAGGGGGTGTGCCCGCCCGCGTCCGGCCGGTCGGCGTGCTCGGCGAGCGCGCCCAGCGCGGCGAACCAGGCCTCGGCGAAGGCGCGCACCCGCTCCTCGGAGAGCAGCCCGGTGGCGTAGGACCACTGGGCGACCAGCAGCGGTCCCTGCGGGGTGTCCACGGTGGTGGCGTCCAGGCCGAGCACCCGGCCGAGCGCGAGGCCGGTCGCGGCGCCCTCGGACATCGCCTCGGTGCCGGCGAGCACGTCCTCGGCGGTGACGCCCTCGGGCGCGAAGCGGCCCAGGTAGTTGAACTCGATCTGCGGGTCGGCGCAGCCGGCCAGGACGGCGGCGGTGTCCGGGTTGAGGTGGCGCAGCAGGCCGAAGCCGATGCCGTTGTCCGGTACGGCGCGCAGCTGCTCCTTCACCCGGCCGAGGGCCCGGCCGAGCCCGGGGCCGGCCGCGGTGACCTCGGACCAGTCCAGCGCCCCGGGGGCGAGCCGGACGGGGTAGACGGAGGTGAACCAGCCGGCGGTGCGGTGCAGGTCGACGCCGTCGACGATCTCCTCGCGGCCGTGGCCCTCCACGGTGACCAGCACGGCGCCGTCGGGCCCGGTGGTCTCCCGGCCGCGCCAGTGGCCGAGGGCCAGCGCCAGCCCGGTCAGCAGCACATCGTTGACCTGGGCGTGGTAGGCGGCGGTGACCTTGGTGAGCAGCGCCCGGGTGGTCTCGGCGGGCAGCACGAGCCGCAGCAGGCCCTCGGTGGCGTAGGTGTCCGTGGCCGGGTCCAGCGGGCGGTCGCCGAGCAGCGGGTCCGGGGTGGCCAACGCGGCCTGCCAGAGCGGGAGTTCGGCGGCCCGGCGGTCGGTGTTCGCCTCGGCGGTGAGCCGCTGGGCCCAGCGGCGGAAGGAGGTGGGCACCGGCGCGAGCTCGACGGCGCGGCCCTCGCGGAGCGCGGCGAGCGCGCCGAGCAGGTCCTCCTCGACGATGCGCCAGGTGACGCCGTCCACCACCAGGTGGTGGATCACCAGCAGCAGCTGCGAGGGCGCCTGCGGACCGGCGTCGAAGCGCACGGCCTGGACCATCCGCCCGTCCTCGGGGGACAGGCGCTCGCGGGCGGCCCCGGTCTCGGCGCGCAGCGCCTCGGCGGTGGCCGGGCCCTCGACCCGGCGCAGCACGGCGTCGGCGGGGACGGCGCCGGCCTCGGGCACGTGCAGGGTCCAGGGGCGCTCGGCGAGCGGGGAGGTGCGGGCGCGGAACAGGTCGTGGTGGTCGAGCAGGGCCTGGACGGCGGCGGTCAGGTGCTCCTGCGGGGTGCCGGCGGGCAGGGTGAGCACGGTGGACTGGTAGAAGCTCTCGACCGCGCCGTGCTGAGCGGCCAGCCAGTGCACGATGGGCGTCGGCGGCACCTCGCCGAGGCCGGCGCCGGCGGGCTCGACGACGACCGGGCCCTCCAGCGGACGGGCGATCCGCGCCAGCGCCTCGACGGTCGGGGCGAGGAACACCTCGCGCGGGGTGAGCTGGAGGCCCGCGTGCCGGGCCCGGGAGACCAGCTGGATGGCCACGATGGAGTCGCCGCCGAGCTCGAAGAAGGAGTCGGTGACGCCCACCCGGGGCAGTCCCAGCACCTCGCCGAACAGCCGGACCAGGGTGTGCTCCAGCTCCCCGGCGGGGGCGCGGCCCTCCTCCTCGCCGGCGCCGAACACCGGCGCGGGCAGGGCGCGCTTGTCGACCTTGCCGTTGGGCGTGAGCGGCAGCCGGTCGAGCACCACGACGGTGGGCACCATGTGGTCGGGCAGCCGCTCGGCGCAGTACGCGCGCAGCTCGGCCGGGTCGGCGGCGCCGACGGTGTAGCCGACCAGGCGGCGCTCGCCCGGGCGGTCCTCGCGGACCAGCACCACGGCCTGGCGGACCTCGGGGTGGGCGGAGAGGGTCTGCTCGATCTCGCCGAGCTCCACCCGGAAGCCGCGGATCTTCACCTGGTCGTCGGCCCGGCCGAGGAAGTCCAGCTGGCCGTCCGGGCGGTAGCTGCCGAGGTCGCCGGTGCGGTACATCCGCTCGCCGGGCCCGCCGTACGGGTCGGCCACGAAGCGCTCGGCGGTCAGGCCGGGGCGGTTCAGGTAGCCGCGGGCCAGGTGCGGGCCGGCGAGGTACAGCTCGCCCACGGTGCCCGGCTCGACCCGGCGCAGCTGCTCGTCCAGCACGTGGATGCGCACGTCCTGGCAGGGCCGGCCGATCGGGGGCAGCTCGTCGCCGGTCAGCGGCTCGCTCATGCTGACGATGACGGTGGCCTCGGTCGGTCCGTAGCTGTTGAGCATCAGCCGGCCGCGGCCGCAGCGGGCGGCCAGCTCGCGGGAGACCGCCTCGCCGCCGCCGATCAGGGTGCGCAGCGAGGGCATCGGGAGGTCGGGCAGGGTGGAGATCATCGCGGTGGCGATGTCGGCGTGGGTGACGCCGTACTGGTCGATCAGGGCGGCCAGCGGCTCGCCGACCAGCTGGCTCTGCTCGCGCGGCAGCACCAGGGCGGCGCCGGTGGTGAGCGCCACGGACAGGTCGGAGACCGAGACGTCGAAGCTGAGCGAGGACGCCTGGAGCACCCGGCTGCCGGGGCCGACCCCGGTGGCGGCGACCTGGGTGCCGATCATGCTGGGCAGCCCGGTGTGGGTGACGGCCACGCCCTTGGGCACGCCGGTGGAGCCGGAGGTGTAGATGACGTACGCGGTGTTCAGGGCGCTCACCGGCCGGACCCGCTCGGCGGCGGTGAACGGAGTGCCGGGCCGGGCGTCGAGGTCGGCCCGGTGCTCGGCGGAGTCGAGCAGCAGCCGGGGGGCGTCGGTCGCGGGCAGCTGCCCGGCGGCCCCGGCGGTGGTGAGCACCAGGGCGGCGCGGGAGTCGGTCAGCATGTGGCGCAGCCGCTCGGCCGGGTAGGCCGGGTCGGCGGGCAGCCAGGCGGCGCCGGTCTTGGCGACGGCGAGGATCGCGGCGACCGCCTCGGGGGACTTCGGCAGCGCCAGCGCGACGACGTCCTCGGTGCCCAGGCCGCGGGCGGTCAGCACCCGGGCCAGCCGGTTGGCGCGGGCGTCCAGTTCGGCGTAGGTGAGGGTGGTGCCCTCGGCGTACAGGGCGGGGGCGTCCGGGGTGCGGGCGACCTGGGCGTCGACCAGCTCGGTGAGGGTCGGGCGGGCGGGTGCCCCTTCGGCCAGCCGGGCGGCCAGCGCGGTGGGGGTGGGGGCGTCCGCCAGGACGGGCAGCGCCAGGCGGACGCCGAACTCGGCGTGCACCCGGGCCAGCAGCCGCTCGGCGGCGGGCCGGTCGCCGCCCAGGTCGTAGAAGCCCGCCGCGGGGTCGACCGACTCCCGGCCGAGCACCTCCGCGAACAGTCGGCACAGGACCTCGGCCGCTTCCGGCCGCTGCTCGGATCTGTGCGTCTGCTGGACCCCGGACATGTGACTCTCTCCCTTGTGCGGCTGGCCCCCGCGGTGGCGGGAGCGGCGAGCTGGGTTGACCCCGGGGCGGTCGGCCCGGGGGTCGGCGGAGCGATGTTGCGGTCGTCTCGCGGTGCTGCGGTGTGCTTGGTGTGACGGCCGTGCGGCGCGGCGGTGCGGAGGGTGGGAGTGTGCCGGGGCCGTTTCGGTGCACGCGCGTAGACGTCGGACACGGGACCGCGCCGGCGGCGTGAGGGTGCGCCGCGCGGCGGTGGGGTGCTGCGGTGGTGGGGCGGGGCGGTGTCGGCGGGTTCCGGCGGGGCGGTGGGCCGACGGCCGGGGGAGCGGCCGGACGGGCGGCGGCTCGGGCGCGGTACCGCGCCGGGTGAGCGGCTGGTGCGCGCTGTGCTCTGTGCTCGTCGCCGGGGCGGTGCGGCCGGGGGAGCGGCTGCTCGGCGTGGATCCCCGTGCGGAGGCCGTGTGGTCGTTCAGCCGTCCGACGGTCGGTGCGCGAAGGCCGCGATCAGTTCTCGGACAGGTGCGCGATCAGGCTCTTCGGCCGCAGATCCTGCCAGTTCTGCTCGACGTAGTCGAGGCAGTCCTGCCGTCCGGCGGCACCGAACGCCTGCTGCCAGCCGGCGGGCACCGGGCTGAAGGCCGGCCACAGCGAGTGCTGGCCCTCGTCGTTCACCAGGACGAGGTAGCTGGCCTCGGCATCCTCGAACGGGTTCGCCATCGTCGGTTCCTCTCTGTTCGGAGCTGTCTGGAGCTGTTCGGAACTGTGCGGAACGGTGCGGAGCTGTGCGGGAGGGTGAGGAGCGGGGCGGTCGAACGGAGCCGCGGCTCACGCACCCCAGCCGGAGTCCTCGCTGGGGCCGACGACGGCGGCGATGGAGACGGCGGGCAGGTGCGGCTGGGCGTGGAGTTGGAGGCCCACCACGGCGGCCAGCAGAACGGCGAGTGTCCCGAGCATCTTGTGGACGCGGACGGCAAGGCTTGGCATCGCGAATTCCTCTTCCTGAGGAGGGCGGTCTGCCCTCTTCGCTCTGAAACGCATCCTGCCGAAGGCCCAAACGTGCGTGGAAGCTCTGACTGTGATCGTGAACACGCAATGCGGGAACCGGAAGCCCGGGCAGATCGTGTCAAAAACAGACAGACATGATCCAAATCACACCCGGCACTGTCAGATCAGTGGTGGGAACTCCGATGGCGCGGGGGACATCGCAGCGCGGAGGCGGGCACCCCGGCGCGCCGCAGCGAGCCCCGGCGCAGTTCCTCCTGGACGGCCGGCCAGTCCTCGACCCACGGCCGGCCCGTCCCGGCCGGCGACTCCAGGGCGAGCGTCGCCAGGTACGCGCGCTTGAGCGCGGCCCGTTCGTCCTGCACCCGGCCCGCGGACTGCTCGATCCGGCGCAGCCGCGCGTGCAACCGCTCCAGCGCGCCCCCGCCCGTCAGCAGCCGCCGCGCCTCCGGCCCGAAACGGAAGCCGGGCGCCAGCAGCGGCCAGGCCGCCCGCCACGCCCGGAACACCTCGCGGTGGCTCGGCCCCCACTCCCGCTCGGCCAGGGACAGCCGCTCCAGCGCGGCCGCCTCGGTCGGCGCCGTACAGGTCTCGCGCAGCGCCCGGGAGAGCGCACTCCAGTCCTCGCCGGGCGCGTGCCGCAGCGCCCCGTGCAGCAGGTGGGCCACCGAACCGTGCACCACGGTACGGGGCCACTGCTCGGCCGCCGCCTCGGCCAGCACCGCGCCGGTGCCGCCGACCAGCACCCAGACCTCCCGCACCCCGCGCCCGGCCAGCCCGGCCAGCACCTGGGGCCACTGCTCCCCGTCCGCGGCCGGCCACAGGCCCAGCACCTCGCGCCGGCCCTCGACCGAGATCCCGAGCGCCAGGTGCACCAGCGGACCGCCCGAGCGGCCGCTGCGCACCGAGTCCACGAAGACCACCGGGTAGACCGGGTCGAGCCGCCGCTCGCGCCGCTCGGCGAGCTCGTCGAGCACCTGGTCGGTGATGGCCGAGACGGTCTCCCGGCTGAGCTCCACGCCGTACACCTCGGCCAGGTGCGCCACCAGTTCGCCCGAACTGAGGCCGCGCGCGGTCAGCGAGATCACCAGCCGGTCGAGCCCGGGCAGCCGCCGGGCCCGGGGGAGGACGGACTTGGGGGCGAAACTGCCCTCGCGGTCCCGGGGCACCCGCACCTCGACCGGACCGATCTCGGTGAGCAGCCGTCTGGCCCGGGCGCCGTTGCGGCCGTTGGTGCCGGTGCCGGTGCCGGACCCGCGCAGATGCTCCTGGAGTTCGAGCTCCAGGGCGCCCTCGATCAACTGCTTGGCGAAGGCCTGGAGGATCCCGCCGTCGCCCAGCAGCCGGACGGCGCCGGAGCCGACCTGTGCGGCGGCGGCCTCCGCCAACTGTCGCACCAGGCGCTGGTCCACCAGGCCGGCGAGGGCGGCGGGCGGTGTCGCCGGATCGGAATCAGCTCGCAACTGGGGGTGCCTTCCGTCTGTAGGCCGTTCCATTCACCGACCGCCCGCTCCGAACGCCCCGACGGGACGTCAGGTGCGATGGGCCGGCAATCCCCCGGTCACCGCTGCCGGGTGCGGTCGTCCTCGTGCCCGGCGGCTCCCCCGCTTGCGTGCACGCCCGACTACCGTCAGCCGATGATTTCCGCGCCCTTTGGGCGTACACTCACGGCTGTCGGAGCCCGGGGGGCGGCTTCCGAACGGCAGTCACTTCTCATCTTGCCGGTTCTGATGCCTGGTGGAAGCCGGTTCGGGCATTCGTGAAACCGCAATGCCGAAGCCGGAAGGATGCCCAGATGTGCCCAACCCAGGACAAGAGCATGGAAAGGGGAACACCCCAGCTCTGCGACCGGGGCATCGAGTTCTACCGCACGGCACTGGTCGAGGGCGAGGCCACCGGCGAGGTCCCCGAGTGCCTGCTCGCGATGGGTCTGCTGCGCCCGCTGCCCGGCTCCGGCCGGCGGCTGGCCCCCGTCCCGCCCGACATCGCCGTCACCGGGCTGACCCGGCCGCTCGAACTCGCCGTACTGGCCCACCAGGAACGGCTCGCCGAGCTGCACACCTCCTTCCACGCCGCCGAGCACGCCTACAAGGACGTCATGCGGCGGGCCAAGTTGCCGATCCGGCTGCTGGCGGGCGACGAGATCCGCCCCGCGCTGGAGAAGGCCGTCGCCGGCTGCTCCGAGGAACTGCTCACCGCCCAGCCGGGCGGCGGCCGCGCCACCGAGCAACTGGCCGACGCGCTCCCGCGCGACCTCGCCCTGGCCGGCCGCGGCGTGCGCCAGCGCACCCTCTACCAGCACACCGTGCGCTCGCACGGCCCGACGCTGGCCTACATCGAGCAGGTCACCGCCCAGGGCGCCCAAGTGCGCACCCTGAACGAGGTCTTCGACCGGGTGATCATCTGCGACCGCTCCACCGCCTTCATCCCGGCCGGCGCCGACCGCGCCGCCGCGGCGATGCTCATCCAGCTCCCGCCGCTGGTCGAGTACCTGCTCAAGATCTTCGAGCTGATGTGGGAGCGCGCCGAACCCGTCACCTACCAGCAGGGCCACCACCGTCCCCGGCTGCTGACCGCCCGCACCCGGCAGAACGTCCTGCGCCTGATGGTCAACGGCTACACCGACGAGGCCATCGCCTCCCGCCTCGGCATGAGCACCCGGACGGTCTCCAGCCACATCCAGAAGGCCAGCGAACTCCTCGGCAGCCGCAGCCGCGGCCACCTCGGCTACATCATCGCCCGCCAGGGCGTCCTCGACGAGCCGCTCGACGAACTCTGAGGGCGCCGAGGAGAACTGACGAGGAAACGAAGGAGCGGGCCCGGCGGAATCTCCGCCGGGCCCGCTCGGCGATTGCCGGGGGAGGACCCTTGGTCGAGTGGCCGGGGGACGGTGGCCCGTCCGCCCGGTCGAGGACCTCGGTGCCGCCTCACCTGGTGGTGGTGAGGAGGCCGCGGTTGCGCAGGACGCGGCGTTCGACGGGGGTGAAGACGAGGAGTTCGATGGCGATGCCGACGAAGAGGATGAGGATGATGCCGAGGAGGACGCCGGACATGTCGGAGAATTCGCGCTGGTCCTCCAGGAACCGGCCGAGGCCGCGGCCGAGGTCGGGGGAGGAGGCGACGAGTTCGGCGGCCATCAGGGAGCGCCAGGAGAAGGCCCAGCCCTGCTTGAGGCCGGCGAGGTAGCCGGGCAGGGCGGCGGGGACCAGGACGTGGCGGGCGCCGTTGAGGCCGGTGGCGCCGAGGGTGCGTCCGGCGCGCAG
>NZ_JBVJBI010000057.1:0-44829 GCF_055589745.1 Kitasatospora sp. NPDC041917
TTTGGCACGCTGTTGAGTTCTCAAGGAACGGACGCTTCCTTCGGACCGCCTTCCAGCGGACCCTCCGGGCTTCGTTCTTTCGTGTTTCCAGCTTACCAGACGTTTTCCGCTCCGTTTACCGGGGCTTCATTCATCCGATTCCCGCTGGCGGGATTTCCTGCGAACTTCGTTCCGAAGCCTATCAAGGCTTTCGGAGTGCTCAGTCCGTGGGATTTGCTTCGTCGGAGGGTGCGCATTTCGTGA
The DNA here is from genome assembly GCF_055589745.1 of Kitasatospora sp. NPDC041917. NCBI lineage: Bacteria > Bacillati > Actinomycetota > Actinomycetes > Kitasatosporales > Streptomycetaceae > Kitasatospora > Kitasatospora sp. NPDC041917. Next base: position 244 of record NZ_JBVJBI010000057.1, read on the forward strand.
AATGCACTCGCCTCGATTCGGCGGTGTCGTAGACACTAACGCCCGGGACCGACCGTTGTCCAGCCAGTCCCAACCGTTGAAACCTACTAGCCCACCCTCACCACGTCAATGGTTTGGCCGGACGAGAGGAAGACTAGCAGGTCAGGGGCCTGTGGATCACATCGACTCAGGCGGCGACCGGCTGGAGGTCCGCTCGGTCGGCCGCCTCCAGATCGCCGAACTCCCCGCCCTCGGCGGCCCTTCGGCCCAGCACCAGGGCGTAGAGGAGGAAGGCCGCCTCGGCCAGCACGCCGATGGAGATGCGGGCCCAGGTCGGCAGGCCGGACGGGGTCACGAAGGCTTCCAGGACACCGGAGACGGCCAGGACCGTCGCCAGGCCGATCGACATGCCGATGATCGCGCGGCCCTGTTCGGCCAGCGCCACCGAGCGGGTGCGCGGGCCGGGGTCGATCACGGTCCAGCCGAGGCGCAGCCCGAGGCCGCCGGCCACGAAGACCGCGGTCAGCTCCAGCAGGCCGTGCGGAATGAGCAGGCCGAGGAAGACGTCGAGGCGCCCGGCGGAGGCCATCAGTCCGACGCCGATGCCGAGGTTCACCACGTTGGTCCACATCACGTAGAGCACCGGAACGCCCAGCGCGATCCCGAACAGCAGGCACTGCACGGCGATCCAGGCGTTGTTCGTCCACACCTGTGCCGCGAAGGAGCTGGCCGGCCGGTCCGAGTAGTACGCCTCGTACTGGCCGCCGGGGCGGGTCAGCTCGTCGAGGTGCTCGGGGGCGATCAGGCTGTTGCGGACCTCGGGGTGGGTGGCCATCCACCACGCGAGCAGTGCGGTGGCCGCCATGGAGACGATCGCCACCGGCACCCACCAGCGGCGCGCGCGGTAGAGCGCGGCGGGGAAGCTCACCGCGTAGTAGCGGGCGACGTCCTGCCAGCCGTTGGTCCGGGCGCCGGTGACCGCGCTGCGGGCGCGCGAGACCAGCCCGGTCAGTCGGCTCACCAGGGCCGGGTCGGGCGCGGCGGCCTGGACCTTGGCGAGGTGTCCGGTGGCGCGCTGGTAGAGCGTGACCAGCTCGTCGGCCTCCTCCCCGCCGAGCCGGCGCCGGCGGGCGAGGGCGTCCAGCCGGGCCCACTCCCCCTGGTGGGTGGCGACGAAGACGTCCAGGTCCATTTCGGCGGCTCCATGATCGGCGGCGGGCGCGGACGTGCGTGCGCGGGCGGGTGCGTCCGGGCGGGCGGCGGGTCCGGGCGGACACGTGCGGCCCAGCATGCCAGCAGCGGCCGCCGCCGCGGCCGCCGGGATCTCACTTCCCGTGCGCCTGCCGGGCCCCGTATGTTTGCGGCTGCGGATCAGACTGCGGAGAGCGGGTCAGGGGGGCCGATCCGGGGTGATTCCCTCCCCCGGCACTGCCGCACTCCCAGGAGCGGATCTCCATGGGCGAGCCGTACGGGCTCCAAGAACGTGAACGGACAGGTGTCTTGAGCGACCTGGTGACGGGTGAGGCGGTCGTTCTCGGCCTCCGGACGGCGAAGCTTCCGAGCAGGGCCCTGGCGATCGTGATCGACCTGCTGGTGGAGTTCGCGGCCCTGCTGGTGTTCACGCTGCTGCTGAGCCTCGCCCTGATCGGGCTCGACGGCGCGGCGCTGGCCGCCACGATGATCGGCCTGATGGTGTTCTTCCTGGTGGCCGTGCCCGTGATGGTCGAGACCCTCACCCGCGGCCGTTCGCTCGGCAAGGCCGCGCTCGGCCTGCGGGTGGTGCGCACCGACGGCGGGCCGGTGCGGTTCCGGCACTCGCTGGTGCGCGGGCTGGTCGGCTTCTTCGAGATGATCGTGCTGACCGGCGCCCCCGCCGTGATCACCTCGGTGGTGCACTCGGACGGCAAGCGGCTGGGTGACATCTTCGCCGGGACGGTGGTCGTCCGCGAGCGCACCCCGGGCGCGGGCGGCTCCGCCTCCCCACTGCCGCCGGTCCACCCGCACCTGCTGCAGGCGATGGGCCACGAGCTGGTCGCGATGGACCTGTCCGCCGTACCCGAGCCGCTCTGGCTGGCCATCCGCCAACTGCTCGGCCGGATCGGCCAGTTGGATCCGGCGGTGATGCTCCGGATGTCCACCCGGCTCGCCGAGGACCTGTCCGCCCGGATCGGCCACCCGATCGCGCCGGGGCTGCACCCGGCGGCGTACCTGGGCGCGGTGCTCACCGAGCGCCAGCGGCGGGAGTGGATGCGGGCCCAGGAGCAGCTGTGGGCGGCCGGACGGGGACCCGCCCAGGTGCCCGCTCCCCGTCCGGCCTCCGGTCCGGTCCCCGCGCCCGCGCCGACGGTCACGGCCGACGGACGGCCCGTCCGCGTCCTCGGCCTGCCGGCGCAGCGGCCCGCACCGGTGGCCCCGACCGCGCCCACCGCACCGCCGGTGCCCGTACCGCCCGCCGCCCCTGCTTCGCCCCCGGCCCCGGCGGCCCCGGCGGCTCCGTCCCTCGACAAGCCCGCCACCGACACCGGCTTCGCCCCGCCCGCCTGAGCCGAGCCGGTCGGATCGGGTCGGGTCGGATCGGCCGGGTAGGGCCGGGCCTGGCCGGCACGGCCCTACCGGACCGCTACTCCTCCTCCGCCCCCACCCGCCAGGCGTTCGGCGGCGACGCCAGCTCCTCCAGCTCGATCCCCTCCGCCGCCAGCACCACGTCCCCCGCCAGGTGCACCACCTGCTGCTCGCCCGTCTCCAGGTCCGCCACCTGGTACCGCTCGACCAGCAGCGGCCCGGAATCCGTCTCGTGGGTGTCGACGCCCTCCAGCAGCCACCCCTGGTCGAGGGTGCGCGGAGCCAGCACCGGCTCGGTGAAGGCCACCAGCCGCACCCGCGCGCTCGCCCCCTCCGCCAGCCTCAGCAGCCGGGCGGTGGCGACCAGGAAGCCCGGCGAGCGGCCGGTGAAGGCGTGCGCCCGGTCGTGGCCCTCCGCCGCGTGCTCGCCGCCGGGGTCGGCCGCGTCGGTGCGGACCCAGGCCACCCCGTCCACCGCTCCGCCGCGCACCTGCCAGCCCCCGGCCCGCAGCTCCATCCGCAGCGGCCGGGCGCGCGAGTCCAGCGTGAGGTCGGTGCTGCCGAGCACCCGGCCGTCCGGCGCGTAGGTCTTGGAGACGTACCGCCACCCGGCCGCCCCGGGCGCGCAGCTGAAGCGCTCCTCCCCGAGCGGGACGTGGTCATGAGGGTCGTGGAGCGAGTACCGGCCGTTGGGCATGCCGGAAAGCCTACGTGCGCGCCGCGCGTGCAACCTTCCGGCCGGTGCCCGCATTAGAGCGGCGGACGGCGCGGCTGTGCGTCGCCACCACGACGAGAGGGGGTGCGGATGGCGAAGCGGACGCGCGACGCGGAGTTCACGGAGTACGTGGCCTCCAGGAGCGGCTGGCTGCGCAAGGTCGCCTATCTGCTGTGCGGGGACTGGCACCGGGCCGACGACCTGGTGCAGGAGTGCGCGACCAAGCTGTACGTGAACTGGTCACGGGCCGGCCGGGTCGAGAACTTGGACGGCTACGCCCGCAGGGTGCTGGTCAACACCTTCCTCGCCGAGCAGCGCTCGTCCTGGTGGCGGCGGACGTCGCGGACCGCGACGCCGGTGGACGTCGCCTCGGTGGCCGCCGACCTCGATGTCCAGCTCGACCTGCGCAGGGCGCTGGCCGCGCTGCCGCCCAGGCAACGCGCCACCGTGGTGCTCCGGTACTACTGCGACCTCACGGTCGATCAGACCGCCGAGGCGATGCGCTGCTCCTCGGGCAATGTGAAGAGCCAGACCTCGCGCGCTCTCGCCACCCTCCGGACGACGCTCGCCGCTCGCCCCACCACCGCCGAGAGGACGTCATGAGGACGCACGAGCAGCGTGATCTCACCGCCCGGCTGGGCGCCCTCGCCGAGACCCCGGCGCCGCCCGCCGCGCTCGACACCTCGGCGGTGATCGCCCGCGGGCGGGTCCGGCTGCGCCGCCGCCGGCAGGCGCTGATCGGCGTGGTGGCCGGGTCGACCGCCGCCGTGCTGGCCGGCGTGCTGCTGTTGCGCCCGGCCGGCGGGCCTCCCGCACCGGCCGTCCCCCCGCCGACCGCCCCGGCCTCGCCCACGCCGTCCCCGACCACCGTCCCGACGCCGACGGCGTCCACCGGCCCGCTGAGCGCCGAGGCCCGCTTCGGCTGGCTGCCGCCGTGGCTGGCCCGACCGGCCGTCGGCTACGCGAACGGCGACGGACGGTCCGTCACCACCGCCGCCACCACGACCGTCGTCGAGAACGCCGTCCCCACCCTGAAGCTCGAACTGCTGCGCGGCCCCGGCGAGTCCCTCGCCCCCGGGGTGCACACGGTCGCCGCGCCCGCGGTCGCCGGCCGGGAGGCCCAGTGGCTGGTCACCGACGCATCGGGAGTCCCGGTCGGCCTGCGCTGGATGACCGCCTCCGGTCGCCGGGCCGAGCTGAGGGCCACGCTGTGGACGGGGGCGAAGGTCAAGGAGGACCTGATCAGGGTCGCGGCCGGCGTCGAGTTCGGCGGCCGGGATGTCCCGTTCCCGGTGCGGCCGACCGGCCTGCCCGCCGAGCTCAAGCCGCGGAACATCGAGATCCACCGGCCCTCGAAGGACACCGAGCCCCCGTGGAGCGCCATCCTGTCGTACACCGTCGACGGGAAGTGGCTGAGCGTCACCGTCCAGCCGGAGAGCTTCGGGGTGTTCGTCGACGGCAGGCCGGACGGCGGCACCCCGGTATGCCGCGTCGACAAGGGTGTCCGGCTCTGCGCCAACGGGACGGCCGCGGGGAGCCCGCCGGTGCAACAGGCCGGCGGACTGGCGGGCCTGCTCGGCCGGTTCACCGTGCTCGGTGCGGACGAGGCCTCCTGGACCGCGACGGGGCCCGCGGACCGGCCCAGCTGACGGGAGCGGCCGACGAACCGGCCGACGGGCCCGCAGACGCCGGCGGCCGGCGCCCCCCGAGGGGAGGGCGCCGGCCGCCGGACGGTTCACCGATCAGTAGCGGTACTGCTCGGCCTTGTACGGGCCGTCGACCGGGACGCCGATGTAGTCGGCCTGGTCCTGGGTCAGGGTGGTCAGCTTCACGCCCAGCGCGTCGAGGTGCAGGCGGGCGACCTTCTCGTCCAGGTGCTTCGGCAGCACGTAGACGCCGATCGGGTACTGCTCGGTCTTCGTGAACAGCTCGATCTGGGCGATCGTCTGGTTGGCGAAGGAGTTGGACATCACGAAGGACGGGTGGCCGGTCGCGTTGCCCAGGTTCAGCAGACGGCCCTCGGACAGCATGATGATGGTGTGGCCGTCGGCGAAGCGCCACTCGTGGACCTGCGGCTTGACCTCGGTCTTCACGATGCCGGGCAGCTTCGCCAGGCCCGCGATGTCGATCTCGTTGTCGAAGTGGCCGATGTTGCCGACGATCGCCTGGTGCTTCATCTGCTCCATGTGCGAGGCAAGGATGATGTCCTTGTTGCCCGTGGTGGTGATGAAGATGTCCGCGATCGAGACGACGTCCTCCAGGGTGGTGACCTGGTAGCCGTCCATCGCGGCCTGGAGCGCGCAGATCGGGTCGATCTCGGTGATGATCACGCGGGCGCCCTGGCCGCGCAGCGACTCGGCGCAGCCCTTGCCGACGTCGCCGTAGCCGCAGACGACGGCGACCTTGCCGCCGATCAGGACGTCGGTGGCGCGGTTGATGCCGTCGATCAGCGAGTGGCGGCAGCCGTACTTGTTGTCGAACTTCGACTTGGTGACGGCGTCGTTGACGTTGATGGCCGGGAACAGCAGCTTGCCGTCACGGTGCATCTCGTACAGCCGGTGGACACCGGTGGTGGTCTCCTCGGTCACGCCCTTGATCGTGGCGGCGACCTCGGTCCACTTGTTCGGGGTGTCCTTGAGGGTGCGGTTGAGCAGCTCCAGGATGATCCGGAACTCGTCGTTGTCCGCGGTGGACGGGTCCGGCGCGGCACCGGCCTTCTCGAACTCGACGCCCTTGTGGATCAGCAGGGTGGCGTCGCCGCCGTCGTCCAGGATCATGTTCGGGGTCTTGCCGTCAGGCCAGGTCAGGGCCTGCTCGGTGCACCACCAGTACTCGTCCAGGGTCTCGCCCTTCCAGGCGAAGACCGGCACGCCCTGCGGGTTCTCCGGGGTGCCCTCCGGGCCGACGGCGATGGCCGCGGCCGCGTGGTCCTGGGTGGAGAAGATGTTGCAGGAGCACCAGCGGACCTCGGCACCGAGCGCCGTCAGGGTCTCGATCAGGACGGCGGTCTGCACGGTCATGTGCAGCGAGCCGGTGATGCGGGCGCCGGCCAGCGGCTGCGACTCGGCGTACTCGGCGCGGATCGCCATCAGACCGGGCATCTCGTGCTCGGCCAGCTGGATCTCCTTGCGGCCGAACGGCGCCAGGGAAAGGTCGGCGACCTTGAAATCACCGGTGATGTCGGTCGACATGCGTCTGCTCCTCGCTGATGGGGGTGGGGCCAAAGGTCCGGGCGTGCGTCGCGTGCGTCAGGCCGTACGGGTGCACGGCCACGCCGGAACGGCCGGGTCCGTGGTGGACCGGCTTCCCGTTGCGCAGCACAAACCGTCGGAGGACCTCTCTCCCTCGACCGGCGCACACCCTACGGGTGCGGACCGCCGATCGACCGCCATCAGCAGCGACGTTCTGGCTCTGGTGACGAATCTACACCGACGGCCCCGCCGGCCGTCCGCCGATGACCGATTTCGGCCCCCGGGCCGAGCGGCGCTCCAGCCGGGCCCCAGGGGCCCCGGCCGCGGGGCCGGGGAGGGGTTCAGTGCGCGTCGGCCGGGCCCGGACCACCGGGCGTGGCGGCGGGGTCGTCGCCCGCCGCGGCCTTCTCGGCGCTGTACACGTCGGGCTCCAGGTAGATCGCCCGGGCGATCGGGACGACCGCGCGGACCCGCTCCTCGGCCGCGTCGATCGCCTCCGCCACCCGGGCGGCGCTGTCCTCGGCGTTGACGGCGATCTTGGCGGCGACCAGCAGCTCCTCCGGGCCGAGGTGCAGGGTGCGCATGTGGATCACCCCGGTGACCGTCTCGCCGTCCACCAGCGCCTCCCGGATCCGGTACACCGAGTCCTTGTTCGCCGACTCGCCGAGCAGCAGCGACTTGGTCTCCATGGCGAGCACCACGGCGATCACCACCAGCAGGACGCCGATGCACAGGGTGCCGACGCCGTCCCAGACGCCGTTGCCGGTGATCACGGTGAGCCCGACGCCGAACAGCGCGAGCACCAGACCGATCAGCGCACCGGTGTCCTCCAGCAGCACCACCGGCAGCTCCGGCGCCTTGGCGGTGCGGATGAACTGCACCCAGCCCTGCCGACCCTTGGCCTTGGCGGACTCCCGCATCGCGGTGAGGAAGGACCAGCCCTCCATCCCTATGGCGAAGACCAGCACGCCGACCGCCCAGCCCCAGGCGTCCAGGGTCTCCGGGTGGCTGATCTTGTGCCAGCCCTCGTAGATCGCGAACAGGCCACCGACGCTGAACAGCACGACGGCCACCAGGAAGCCGTACACGTAGCGCTCGCGGCCGTACCCGAAGGGATGCTCCTCGTCGGCCTCCCGGCGCGCCCGCTTTCCGCCGATCAGCAGCAGCACCTGGTTGCCGGAGTCGGCCACCGAGTGCACGCCCTCGGCCAGCATCGAGGAGGAACCGGTGAAGCCGAAGGCGGTGAACTTGGCCGCCGCGATCGCCAGGTTCGCGGACAGTGCCGCGATCAGTGCCTTGGTGCCGCCTTCGGTACTCATGCCTCGAAAGTCCTCACGGGTCGATCAGCTCGTCGAGCGCTTACCGTACCGGCCCGGAGGTTCCACCCGGCCGACCGTCTCAGGACTGCGCGGCGAGCCCCAGGTAGACGGCGGCGAAGTCGGTCAGCGCGACCAGGTCGGCCAGCGCGTGCAGCGGGTCGGGCCGGGCGCTCGCGTACTCGGTCAGCCGGACGTCGTGCGCGGCGGCCAGCCGGTGCGCCCGGGTCACGCCGAAGCTGCGCGGCCCCGCGTCCTCCTCCGGCACCTCGGCCGGGCCGTCCTGCCCGTCCTCGGCCGCCGGGACGGCCGCGCCCGGGGCGTGCCGCAGCAGCAGCACCTGAAGGTGCAACGGGTCCGGCTCCTCGACCCGGTCACGGAAGAAGTCGTCCGGGTCGGCACCCGCGCCCAACTGCCCGGTGAACATGCCGCGGTGGGCGGTGAGCACCTGCGGCAGCGGCCCGGCCAGCGCCGGGCGCCCGGCCCGGTCGGCCAGCTGGGCGGCGAACCGGGTGGCGGCCGCCCCCGCGATCGGGCCCTCGGCCCACAGCAGCGGGACCGTCCCGGCCAGCCGGGCGGCCAGGCCCTTCGCCGGGTTGGTGTACGCGGCGGCGTCCGGGCGGCAGCGCACGGCGGTGGCGTCCAGCAGGTCGGCGACGGCCGGCAGCGCGTCGTACGGGAGCTGGGTGAGGCCGATCTTCTGGGCCAGCGCCAGCAGCGGGGTGAGGTGGGACCAGAGCGCCGCCGGGTCCTCGGCCGGCAGGTCCGGCTCGGCGGCCGGCACCGGCGCGAGGTCCTCGGAGGACGCCGAGGCCACGAAGGGCAGCGGCAGGGCGCGCACCTGCAGCGCGGCCTCGGCCAGCGCGCTGCCGGCCGGGGCGGTGACGACGATCGCGCAGCCGCGCGCGTACGCCTGCTCGGCGAGGCCGACCAGGCCCTGCTCGCCGCCGTCGGCGGAGCTGATCACCAGCAGGTCCAGCGGGCCGGCCCAGCCGGGCAGCTGCCAGCCGAGCCCGGCGGTGAAGGCGGGCGGGGCGCCGGCCCGGTCGGCGCGCGGGGCGGCCGCCTCGGTCGGCGGCAGCGGGGTGACCAGGGAGGCCGTGCCGGCCAGCGCGGACAGCATCTCGGCGGCGGTCAGCGCGCTGCCGTGCCCGGCGACCAGGACGGACCGCGGCCGGCCGTCCGGCCGCAGCCGGTCGAGCCCGGCCGCCTCGGCCCGGCGCAGCGCGGTGCGGACCCGTGCGCCCGCGCCGGCCAGGGCCAGCAGGGCGCGGTCGTGGTCGGCGCGCCGAAGGGCGGCCGGATCGTCGAGCAGGGTGTCGTCGAGCATGCGGCGAACCTCCGGCTGCGGTCCTCTGGGCGCGCGCTCCGCTGCGCGCCGGGCGGTCGGGGTGGGGCTTTCGCCCCGGGCAACGCCCCCAGCATCAGGCCGGGCGGCGGGCCTCGTCCACCAGGAGGACCGGAATGCCCTCGCGGACCGGGTACGCGAGGCCGCAGTCCGCGCCGGTGCAGACCAGCTCGGGCTGCTCCTCGGTGCCGCCCTCGACGAGCGCGGCCCGGCACTGCGGGCAGACCAGGATCTCCAGCAGGAAGGATTCGAGCTTCATGGGGCTCTCCAAAGTTCGGGGGTGGCACGGAGGTGCCCCGGCCGATAGGAAACCCTACCGGCCGGGGCACCGGGGCCCGTGATCAGGCTCAGCCGCGGACGACGGCGAGCACGCCGTCGCGCAGCTCGGCCATCTTCGCCGGGTCCTTGGCCTCGACGTTCAGGCGCAGCAGCGGCTCGGTGTTGGAGGCGCGCAGGTTGAACCACCAGTCCGGGCCGGCCACGGTCAGGCCGTCCAGCTCGTCCACCGTGGTGCCCTCGGCGCCGGCGAAGGCGGCGCGGACGGCGGCCGTGCTGGCGGCCTGGTCGGCCACGGTGCTGTTGATCTCGCCGGAGGCCGCGTAGCGGTCGTACTCGGCGGTGAGCGCGGACAGCGCGCCCGGCTGCCCGCCGAGCGCGGCCAGCACGTGCAGGGCGGCCAGCATGCCGGTGTCGGCGCGCCAGAAGTCGCGGAAGTAGTAGTGCGCGGAGTGCTCGCCGCCGAAGACGGCGTCGGTCTCGGCCATCTCCTGCTTGATGAAGGAGTGGCCGACCCGGGTGCGCACCGGCTTGGCGCCGAGCTCGCGGACCACCTCGGGGACGGTCCAGGAGGTGATCAGGTTGTGGATGACCGTCGGCTCGGCCTCGCCGGCGGCGCGGGCGCGGGCGATCTCGCGGACGGCGACCAGGGCGGTGATCGCCGACGGGGAGACCGGCTCGCCGCGCTCGTCCACGACGAAGCAGCGGTCGGCGTCGCCGTCGAAGGCCAGGCCCAGGTCGGCGCCGACCTCGCGGACCCTGGCCTGGAGGTCGACCAGGTTCTTCGGGTCGAGCGGGTTGGCCTCGTGGTTCGGGAAGGTGCCGTCCAGCTCGAAGTACATCGGCACGAGCTCGATCGGCAGGCCGTCGAAGACGGTCGGCACGGTGTGGCCGCCCATGCCGTTGCCGGCGTCCACCGCGACCTTGAGCCGGCGGATCCCGGTGAGGTCGACCAGGCCCAGCAGGTGGTCGGCGTAGCCGCGCAGGGTGTCCTGGGCGGACAGCTCGCCCGGCTTCACGTCCTTGGCCGGGACGGTGACGGTGTCGTCCTCGGCGGTCCAGGACTCGACCAGCTCGCGGATCTCGGTCAGACCGGTGTCCTGGCCGACCGGGGCGGCGCCGGCCCGGCACAGCTTGATGCCGTTGTACTGGGCCGGGTTGTGGCTGGCGGTGAACATCGCGCCGGGCAGGTCCAGCTTGCCGCTGGCGTAGTACAGCTGGTCGGTGGAGCACAGCCCGATCTGCACCACGTCGGCGCCGTAGGCCGCGGCGCCCTCGGCGAAGGCCAGGCTCAGCGCCGGGGAGGAGGGCCGCATGTCGTGCCCGACCACGATCGCGGACGCGCCGGTGACCTGCACGAACGCGGCACCGAAGGCCCGGGACAGGCTCTCGTCCCACTGGTCCGGGACGACGCCCCGGACGTCGTACGCCTTCACGAGCTGCTTGAGGTCGCGCACTGCGGCTCCACCCTGGTCTTAGGACTGATCACGGAACGTCTGGGCCACCGCGCGTCGGATCGACGGGCGCGGTGACGGTAGACGGGCAGCGTACCCGGGCCGGACGAACACCCCGTGCCGGGTTGGTCCCGATCAGGCGCGATCCGCCCGGCGGACCCCGGTCCTCAGTTGTCGGGCGAGCGCAGGACCCGGAGGTGGCCGCGGCGGCCGCCCTCGGTGGACTCGCCCTCGGGGCCGCGGCCCTGACGGGGGGTCTGCGGGCGGGCGGCCTCGCGCACGGCGTTGGCCAGCGCCTCCAGGTCGTCGCTGCTGCGGCGCAGCGGCCCGGCCTCGGCGGCGAGCCGGACGACCTCCCAGCCGCGCGGGGCGGTGAGGCGCTCGGCGTGCTCGGCGCACAGGTCGTAGCAGTGCGGCTCGGCGTAGGTGGCGAGCGGGCCGAGGACGGCGGTGGAGTCCGCGTAGACGTACGTCAGCGTCGCGACGGCCGGCCGGCCGCACGCGGTCCGCGAACAACGACGTACAGAGCTCACGAGGGTGGACGGTACCGCACTCCTCGCCGGGGAGCGAAGACCGCCTGCCCGGAAGGGGTGCCGTGTCGCACCGCGGGCGCCGGGGCCGCGTATCCAACGCCCCGTGCGATTCCCGGCCGGAGTGGTCCACTTCCGACCGTCCAAGGACTACCCTCGGCAGTGATATGGACAGCTCCGCACCGCAGTCATCGACAGGCCCGGCGCGCCGCCCCCGGCACCGCGACCGGCACGGGCGGGGCCTGCGCGGCCCGCTGGCGCCGCCCCAGGTGCCGATCTCGCTCACCCGCTCCGAACTGTTCGACGACTACGTGCGCGAGTCGGTGGAGCGCCTCGAACGGCGTTGGCCGCAGTTGATCGAGGTGGAGTTCGCCGTCCAGGAGGTGCCGCTGCACGAGCCGGACGGCGCCGACGCCGAGGACGGCGTGCCGCTGGGGCGGGTGTCGCCCGGCAAGCAGGGGCACAAGAGCCAGATCGTGGTGTACCGGCGGCCGGTGGAGATCCGGGCGAAGACCCGGGAGGACCGCGCGGCGCTGGTGCACGAGATCCTGATCGAGCAGGTCGCCGAGCTGCTGGGGCTGTCCCCGGACGCCATCGACCCGCGCTACGACGAGGACTGATCCCTCCGGGGCGGCACCAAGGGTGCCGCCCCGTCGGCTGCTCAGCGCAGGACGACGCCCGGATCCTGGCCGGCCTGCGGGACCTTGACGGTGCTGCGGTCGTCGCGCAGCGCCTGGACGGTGAACATCGGCACGTCCTTGGCCGGCAGGGAGAGCATCCGGGCGGCCACCACCGGGCCGCCGGAGACGGTCTCCGCGGTGAGCGCGAAGACGCCGTTCAGCCCGGCGGGCTCGGGCGCCGGGAGGGCGACCGTGCCGCCGGCCGGGACCTGGACCTCCTTGGTGGCCGGGGTGCCGCCACCGCTGCCGGCCGAGGCGGTGACCCGGACGGTGGCGGCCTCGCCGCTGGAGGTCAGGTAGAGCGTGGAGGCGCCGGCCCGGTTGTCGGCGACGGTGGCGCGGGCTCCGACCGGGTTGCTGCCGGTGAGCCAGGCCGCGTCGGTCTTGCCGCCGGCCGCCGCCCGGTCGATCCGCAGTCCGGCCACGATCGGGGTGCGGTGCTTGTCGTCGCTGGGCGACAGCCGCAGCCCGGCGACCTCGTCGCGGGTGACCTTGCCGAGGTCGACGGCGGCCACCATGCCCGCCTTGACGTGGATCGACTCGTTGCCGGCCGGGCTGAACCAGCCGTTCTTGCCGGACAGCTGGATCTTCAGGTCGGCGTCGTCCTCCGGCGGCGCCCAGACCACCAGGCGGGCGGAGGCGGTGTCGGCGGGCAGGCCGGGCAGCACCTGGACGGGGGCCGGGTCGGCCGAGGCCGGGATCCAGTCCGCGCCCTTGCCGCCGTCGGCGGCGTGCAGCGCGGCGCCGACCCGTCCCGAGCGCACCACCACGTGCACCGCGAGGTCGGCGACCGCGCCCTTGCTGATGGTCGACAGCAGGACGGCCTGGGAGCTGCCGGGCGCGACGGTGATCCCGTTGGCCGAGTCGTTGTCGATCAGGCCCTTGTCGCCGTACAGCTTGATGTCCACCACCGCGGCGGAGGACTCGGTGTTGACCAGGCTGACGTAGTCGACCCGGTCGCCGGCGGTGCTGGCCCCGGCGAACCAGAAGCCGGTCCCGGCCGGGGCGCAGGTGAGGCCGGACAGGCCGAGGCCGCGCTGCTCGGTGACCACCGTGGTCTGGGTGACGGTGAAGCCGGGGGCGAGGGCGCCGGTGGCGACCGCCCCGGTGCCGGGCGCGGAGTCGCCGTTGGCGGCCGGGCCGGTGGCCGGGGTTCCGGGCTTGGGCACCGTCAGCCGGGCGTCGGCGGGCGCCGCGTTCTTGTCCTGGGCCGGGGCGGCGGGGGCGCCCGAGCCGGTCGGGGCCGGGGCGGCGGGGGCCGCCGGGGTCGCCGGGGGGGCGGTCGGCTGGGCGGCGGGCACGGCCGGCGCGGCCGCGTCGGAGAGCCAGCCGGCCCCGCCGGTGGCGGAGCCCGTCCCGGGCGGGGTGTAGGCGGTGAGCGTGGTCGAGCCGGTCAGGCTCTGGATCGGCTGCGGGCAGACCACCGAGGTCCGCTCGACCTGCTCGGTGGTGGGGGCGGCTCCGGTGGCCGCCTTGGCCGGGGCGGCCGGCGGGCGCACCTCGGCGATCCCGAACACCGCCGCGAGCACCACGGCCGCGGCGAGCAGGGACGGGGTGGTCCTGGCCCCGCCGCCGGCCCCTGCGGCCCCCCCGGCGAACGGGCTGCGGCTGCGGCCGGGTCGGGCGTCCGGGGCCGCCCCGGACGGCTCCGCCGCGAAGGCGGGCCCGGCGGCCTCGCCGGCGCCGGACTTCTTCCTGAATGCGGGCTTCTTCATCGCGGGTCAGCTCCCCGATCCGTGCTGGTGCGGGTACCGGCCGGGGCCGTTGGGGTCGTTCGGGTCGTAGTAGGGCTCGCCCTGCTGCTGGCCCGGCAGCCAGGGCTGCTGCTCCGGCTGCTGCTGGTGGCCGTCGTACCCGTGGGCGTCGTAGCCGTACGGCTGCTGCTGTTCGGGCTGGTACGGCTGCTCGTAGCCCTGCGGCCGGGTGCCGTCGTACCCGTGGTTCTCGTAGCCGTGGGCGTCGTAGCCCTGGCCGCCGTACGGCGCGGCGACCGGCTGCTGGGCCGCGTACTGGTCGTAGCTGTACGGGTCGGCCTGCTGGTACGCCTGGTACGGGTCGGTGTACTGCTCGGCGTCCTGGATGGCGGCGGCCGCCTGGACGGCTCCGGTCACCGGCTCGCCGGCGGGCCGCGCCGGGATCGCGCCCGGCCGGTCGTACACCCCGGACTCGTCGGCACCGCCCTCGGCGCCGTCCGCGCCCTCGCCGCCCTCGCCGCGCTCGGCCATCCGGCGGGCCCGGCGGCTGCCGGGGGCGGGGGCCTGCGCCTGGGCGGCGGCGGCCAGCGCGGCGGCGGCGACGGCCTCCTCGGGCAGGTCGTCGTCCTTGTGGCTGCGGCGGCCGGGCAGGGCCAGCACGAGGATGGTGAGGCCGAGCAGCACCTGGGCCCAGATCCAGCCGGTGTGGGCGGCTCCGCCCTCCCGGGTGACGGTCAGCTTGCCGCCGGCGGCCGGGAGCTTGAAGCCCTGCGCCCAGCCGTCGACCGTGGTGGGCTCCAGCGCGGTGCCGTCCACGGTGGCCTTCCACTCCGTGGCGGCGGACTCGGCGAGCCGCAGCACCCGGCCGTCCGGACCGGCCGGGACGGTGGCGGACAGGTCGCGGGCCCCGGACGGGACGACCACCGGGTTGGCGCCCGGGGCGGTGATCACCGCGCGGACCGCGGGGGTGCCGTTGACCTGCCAGAGCGCGGCGGCGCCGTCCTGGTTGGCCTTGACCAGGCCGGGGGTGGTGTCCAGAACGTCCTTGAAGACGTCGATCACCGGCTGCTGGACCAGCACGTAGGCGATGCCGTAACCGGCCAGCGCGCTCGCCTGGTCGGCACCGGACCCGGCCAGCAGGCTGCCGACCATCTTGTTCAGGCCGTCCTGGGTGCCGGTCGCCGGGTCGACGGTGGACTCGGCCTGGCCGAGCGTCAGCCCGGCGCCGCGCAGCACGGTGTAGCGGACCGCGCCGCCGCTCTTCTCCCCGGTGACGACCAGGGTGCGGGCCCGGTCGGTGGTGCCGGCCTCCTCGGCGATGAACGCGGGGACCTGGTCGGCCTGGCCGCGGTGCAGCGGGCCGCCGGCGCCGGTCAGCGCCCACCACAGGCCGGTGCCCAGCGGCGCCAGCACGGCCGTGGCCACCACCAGGGCGGCCACCGGCTGGCGCCAGCCGAAGGCGATCCCGGCCACGCGGGCGTTGGCGCCGTCGGCGCCGATCGCGGCGGCGGCCAGCAGGGCGATGCCGGCGATCAGGGTGGCCGGACCGGCCCAGGCGGGCACCGCCGGGCCGCCGGAGGCCGGGGTGACGGAGGTGCCCGCCACCGCGACCGAGAAGACCAGGCCGGCACCGGCCGCACCCCAGGCGACGAGGACCGCGCGGCGGCGGTCGGCGCGCAGCAGCGCGGCCAGCGCGGCGAGCACGACACCCGCCGAGAGCCAGATCGGCGGCACCCCGGCGCCGCCCGGGTTGACCAGCAGCAGACCGGCCGCGCTCGCGCCGCTGCCGTGCAGGCCGGGCAGCCCGGCCTCCAGCAGCAGCCGCTGCGGGTGCGACAGCACCGCGAGCGACCACGGCGCCAGCACCACGACGGGCACCGTCAGGATCACCAGGACGCGCAGGCCGAGCAGGCGCAGCGCCGCGCCACCGGAGCCGAAGGCGCCGCCGCGCAGCACCGCGACGACCAGCATCGCCAGGCAGAGCGGCACCGCGAGCGCCCAGGTCAGCGGGACGAAGGCGGTGGCCAGGGTGAGCAGCAGGACGGCCATCCAGACCGGGCGCCAGCCCGGGCGGGCGCCCTTGGCGGCGCTCTCGTCCCGGATGCCGAGGCCGGCCGCGATGGCGGCGGCGCGGGCCAGCGGCGGCAGCAGCACGGCGAGCACGGCGGTGCCGATCCGGCCCTGGGCGAGCGCGCCGGTCGCGGCGGGCAGCAGCGCGTAGGTGGCGCTGGCCCAGGCGCGGACCACCTTGGAGTCCAGCAGCGGCCGGGACACCAGGTAGGCGCTGACCGCGGCCAGCGGGACGGCGAGCACCACGATCAGGGTGAGCGCGAGGTCGGCGTGGTCGAAGAGCAGCCAGGAGAGCACGGCCAGCACGCCGAGGTACGGCGGCGCGGCGGCGGTGGAGCCGGTGCCGACCGGGTGCCAGGCGTCCGCGTACATCGACCAGAGGCCGCCGGCCCCGTCGGCCGCGGGCAGCAGGGCGCCGCCGAACAGCTCGCCGCTGCCGAACAGGCCGCGGCAGGCGATCAGGGCGAACACCAGCACGGCCGCGAACAGCACCGGCGCCGGGCGCCGGGCGAGCTTCTTGAGCAGCGCGAACTGCTCGACGACCAGGTCCTCGGCGTCCTCGTCGCCGCCGGCCTCGGCCGAGCCGTGCCGGCCGCTGTCGTCGCCGCCCCCTATCCCGAGCGAGCCGACGACGCCCTCGACCGCCAGCCGGGTGGTGGCGCCGGGGGCCGGGAAGAGCGTGCGGTCGTCCAGGGCGTCCGCCGCCCGGGACCGGGCACGGCGCTTGCGCGCGGCCAACAGCCGTGGGAAGCGGACGAGTTCGTGGCCGAGGCCGGCGAGTTCGTCGAAGGCCTGGCGCGGGTCCTTGCCGAGCAGGTTGGTGACGGCCCGCAGCAGGGTGCCGAGCACCAGCCGCAGCAGGACGTAGGGGAAGAGCGCGCCCTTGCAGTTGGTGAGCAGGGTGTAGACCGCGCCGGCCTTGTCCACCCGGTGCGGGTGGGAGGGGCCGCAGTCGATCGCGCGGCGCTCGCGGGAGGACGCCTCGGCGTGCCGCAGCACGGCGTCGGGGGCGACCACCACGCGGTGGCCGGCGGCGTTGACCCGCCAGCAGAAGTCGGTGTCGTCCCGCATCAGCGGGAGGGCCCTGTCGAAGCCGCCGAGCTCCTCGAAGACGTCCCGGCGCACCAGCATGCCCGCGCTGGAGACGGCGAGCACCGGGCGGACCTGGTCGTGCTGGCCCTGGTCCTGCTCGCGGCGGTCCAGGCCGGTCCAGCGGCGGCCGGAGTGGGCGATGGTGACGCCGACCTCCAGCAGCTGGCGGCGGTCGTACCAGCTGCGCAGCTTGGGGCCGACCACGGCGGCGCTGGAGGTGGAGTCGGCGACCTGGAGCAGCCGGCGCAGCGCGTCGGTCTGCGGTTCGCAGTCGTCGTGCAGCAGCCAGAGCCATTCGACCGGCCGGGTCTCGCGGGGGCCGCCGCGGCCGAGGTCGTCCTCCTGGGCGAGCGGGTCGCCGAAGTCGTCCCAGCCGCCGGTGACCGGGTCGTAGCCGGACGGGTCGAGCCGGTACGGCAGGTCTTCCGGTCGCAGGGGCGCGCTGCTCGACACGGCCTCGGCGACGGCGGTGCCGAAGCCGGCCCGGCGGCCGAGGACCAGCGGGCCGCTGTCCGGCAGCCAGTCGGCGAGGGTGTCGGCGAGCAGTTGCGGAGAGTTGTCGGTGGATCCGGTGTCGACGGCGAGGATCCGCTGGACCTGGCGGTCCTGACCGAGCAGGCCGGCCATGGCCTGCGGCAGCCAGCGGGCGCCGTCGTGCGAGACGATCACGGCGGTGACCAGGTGGCGCGGGTAGGCGGGCGGCCGGGAAGCGGTGGAGCCGCTCTGGTGGCTGTAGACGGTCATCGCGTGCGCGGGCCCCAGTTCTCGGTGGACACAGCCGGTGAACGGCAACCGGATGGCGCACCACACTAACGGCTCCGGGTGGCCGCTTCGTCCGGGGTGTGCGTGCGGAGACCGTGAAGGGGGCCCCGGGAACACGAAAGCGCCCCACCATCGCGGTGAGGCGCCCGTACGGCTGTGCGGCTGTCCGTCGCTGTCGAAGGGTCAGCGAGGGTCGGGGCCGCCCGTCAGACCGCGCTCTTCTTGAGCCGGCGGCGCTCGCGCTCGGAGAGACCGCCCCAGATGCCGAAGCGCTCGTCATTGGCGAGCGCGTACTCCAGGCACTCGGAGCGGACCTCGCAGGCGAGGCAGACCTTCTTGGCCTCGCGGGTCGAGCCGCCCTTCTCGGGAAAGAAGGACTCGGGGTCGGTCTGGGCGCACAACGCGCGCTCCTGCCAGCCGAGTTCCTCCTCGTCCTCCGCGATGCCGTCCCCGATCAACAGCTCAAAGAGCTCGCTCATGTGGCGCGCCTCCTCTGCCCCTACTTGGCGTCCCCGTGGTTGCCGTTGCCTCGTGCGGCCGACGACACGAGTGAAATTACAGTTGCGTCACTCTGGCCCAGTCAAGCCGAGCTCTGGTATTGGGGCCGGGATTCACTCCCTGGCACCAAGCCGTTACGAATAGTGTACATATCCGGACACATCGGACCTTCTGCCTCAAGGTCCTGAACAGTGCCGAACCATCCGCAACCATTCAGCAGGTGACGCCCGGTCACCGCCACAGGCCGGTCATCGGGTTGCCTTCCCGGCGATCTTCCCATCGAAACATAGAGAGTGATGAATCACCCCATCAGGGAAAGATCCGGACCTAACCCCCTCGAATGCCGCATCCTTTGGTTTGACACCGCCCTCGCGGATGCGGTGTCCTTGCTTCTATGTCAGAGTTCGCCAGCCCCCGGAGCGGTTCCACCCTCCGCCGTGCCGTGAACTCTTGTTGTCGCCTCTGTTCCTGCTGTATCTAGGCGCCCGCGTCCCACCGCGCGCCGCCCCCAGGAAGCACAGAGGCCGCCCGCGATTCCCGTCCCAGGACATCCGGATCCGGCCGATCCCACGAACCGGCCGACTCCTCCGAGGACGACTCCCGTGCGCATGATCCGCATCCGCAAGCGGAACCGCGACCGCAACAAGCTCGCCCACCGCGGCCCCGCCACCGCCCCCGCCGGCACCCGGACCCGCCAGTGGGCCGACGGCCTCAGCGACGTCTCCATCGCCGGCGACCCGCTCGCCTTCCCGCACCTGGCCCGCACCGACCTGCCGGCCCACCCCACCACCGTCGCCGGGTACGCCCGGCTGGTGCGCGAGATCGCCGCCGACCGCACCCGTTGGGAGCCGCTCGTCCGCTACGACGCGCTGACCCGCTGGTACGCCCGGCTGGAGACCGGCCCCGGCTACGAGGTCTGGCTGCTCAGCTGGCTGCCCGGCCAGTCCAGCGGCTTCCACGACCACGGCGAGTCCTCCGGCGTGATGAGCGTCGTCAAGGGCGAGCTGATCGAGCGCTCCCTCACGCACGCGGGCGAGGGCGCCCGCGCCCTGCGGCCCGGCGGGCAGCGCGTGTTCTCCTCCGGCTACCTGCACGAGGTCGTCAACGGCGCGCTCGAACCCGCCGTCTCCATCCACCTCTACACCCCGGGCCTGACCGAGATGAACCAGTACGGCGCCGCCGCCGTCCCCGAGCAGCACCCCGAGCAGCAGGCACAGGCCGGGTCGCACTGATCCCGGGCTGACGGAGGGTCCGACCGTGGCAGGATGAGTCCCATGCGCATCGTGGCACTGGCAGGCGGAATCGGCGGGGCGCGCTTCCTGCGCGGACTCCGCGCGGCGGTCGGACCGCAGGACGAGATCACCGTCATCGGCAACACCGGCGACGACATCCACCTCTACGGCCTCAAGGTCTGCCCCGACCTCGACACCGTGATGTACACCCTCGGCGGCGGCATCCACGAGGAACAGGGCTGGGGCCGGACCGACGAGACCTGGTCCATCAAGGCCGAGATGAAGGCGTACGGCGTCGGCCCCGAGTGGTTCGGGCTCGGCGACCGGGACTTCGCCACCCACCTCGTGCGCAGCCAGATGCTCACCGCCGGGTACAGCCTCACCCAGGTCACCGAGGCGCTGTGCGTGCGCTGGAAGCCGGGCGTGCGGCTGCTGCCGATGAGCGACGACCGGGTCGAGACCCACGTGCGGATCACCGACGAGCAGGGCACCCGGGCGATCCACTTCCAGGAGTACTGGGTCAAGCTGCACGCCGCGGTGGACGCCGAGGCGGTCGTCGCGGTCGGCGCGGACACCGCCAAGCCCGCGCCCGGCGTGCTGGAGGCGATCGCCGGGGCGGACGTCATCCTCTTCCCGCCGTCCAACCCGGTGGTCTCGATCGGCACCATCCTCGCCGTCCCCGGCATCCGGGAGGCGGTCGCCGCCGCGCCCGCGCCCGTCGTCGGGCTCTCCCCGATCATCGGCGGGGCGCCGGTGCGCGGCATGGCCGACAAGGTGCTCGCCGCCGTCGGCGTCGAGGCCACCGCGGAGGCGGTCGCGCTGAACTACGGCAGCAGGGCGGCGCTGCCAAGCGGCCCGGGCGAGAGCGGCGACGGGCGAGGGGCGGGCCTTCTCGACGGGTGGCTGGTCGACAGCGCCGACGAGGCCTCGGTGGCCGCCGTCGAGGCCGCCGGGATCGCCTGCCGGGCCGTCCCGCTGCTGATGACCGACATCGAGGCCACCGCCGAGATGGCGCGCACCGCGCTGGCGCTGGCGGAGCAGGTGCGGAAGTGACGCTGGAGGTCCTCGGAGTCGGCGGCATCCCCGAGATCGAGGCGGGGGCGGACCTGGGCGAGCTCATCGCCAAGGCGGGGACGTACCAGGACGGCGACATCCTGCTGGTCACCTCGAAGATCGTCAGCAAGGCCGAGGACCGGCTGCTGCACGCCACCGACCGCGAGGACGCGATCGACGCCGAGACCGTCCGACTGGTCGCCCGGCGCGGACCGATCCGGATCGTGGAGAACCGCAACGGCTTCATCATGGCCGCCGCCGGGGTCGACGCCTCCAACACCGCCCCCGGCACCGTACTGCTGCTGCCCGAGGACCCGGACGCCTCCGCGCGGGCGCTGCGGGCCCGGCTCCAGCAGCTCACCGGCCGCCGGCTCGCCGTCGTCGTCACCGACACCTTCGGACGGCCCTGGCGCAACGGGCTGACCGACGTCGCGATCGGCGCCGCGGGCCTCTCCGTCCTGGAGGACCACCGGGGCCGCACCGACAGCCACGGCAACCGGCTGGAGATGACCGTCACCGCGACGGCCGACGAACTCGCCGCCGCCGCCGACCTGGTGAAGGGCAAGGCCACCGGCGTCCCGGTGGCGGTCGTGCGCGGACTCGGGCACCTCGTCACCGCCGAGGACGGCGAGGGCGTCCGGCCGCTGGTCCGGCCCTCCGTCGACGACATGTTCCGGCTCGGCACCTCCGAGGCGCTGCGGCAGGCCGTCACCCTGCGGCGCACCGTCCGCTCCTTCACCGCGGAACCGGTCGACCCGGCCGCCGTCCGCCGCGCCGTCGCCGCCGCCGTCACCGCGCCCGCCCCGCACCACACCACGCCGTGGCGGTTCGTGCTGCTGGAGTCGGCGGACACCCGGGTGCGGCTGCTCGACGCGATGCTCGCCGCCTGGCAGCGCGACCTGCGCGAACTCGACGGCTGGGACGAGGCGAGGATCGCCCGGCGCACCGCCCGCGGCAACGTCCTGCGCGACGCCCCCTACCTGGTGGTGCCCTGCCTGGTGACGGACGGCTCGCACGACTACCCCGACCCGCGCCGGGCCACCGCCGAACGGGAGATGTTCACCGTCGCCGTCGGCGCCGCCGTGCAGAACCTGCTGGTCGCGCTCACCGGCGAGGGCTACGGCTCCGCCTGGGTCTCGTCCACCATGTTCTGCCGCGACACCGTGCGCGAGGCGCTGGACCTCCCGGACGACTGGGACCCGATGGGCGCCGTCGCCGTCGGCCGCCCCGCCGAGCCGCCGAAGGCCCGCCCGGAGCGCGGCGCCGACGCCTTCATCGCGGTGCGGTAGGGATGCTCAGAGACCGCGGTAGACGTCCCGGCGATTGCCGACGTGAACGACGAGGATCACCAACACGTCGCCGCGCACCTGATAGATCACCCGGAAATCACCGACCCTGAGCCGGTAGAGGTCATCGTTGCCGGCCAGCTTCTTGACGTCGGGTCCGTCGACGAACGGGTCGTCCCCCAGCTCGGTGAGGGCGGTGAGGATACGCATCACCTCAAGCCGACCGATCCCGCGCAGCTGGCGCCGGGCATGCGAGGTGAAGCCGAAGGCGTACTTCACGCAGCGCTCCCGGCGGAGTCCGCGGGCGATCCGAACAAGTCCGCCAGCAGCTCGGCCATGGTGACGGTCGGATCGTCCAGGTGCTTCCGCGCCTCACGCGCGGCGAGTTCATCCGCCGCATCCTCTATGGCGTCGAGAATCTCGATCGGCACGACCGCTCCGACGCGCTCGCCCTTGCGCGTGATCACGGTGATCTCGCCGGCCTCGGCCTGGGTGACCACCTCCGCAAGGCGTGCCCGCAGTTCCCGGATGTTCAGCGCGTCGGTCATGACTCAAGCGTACACATGAACGTGTACACCAGGAGGGGTTTCCGGGTCAGCGGCGGCGGTGGTCGTTGGGGGTCAGGCGCGCGCCGTAGCGGGGGGCGTGGACGCCGGTGGCCAGCAGCAGGCGGCAGACGCGGTGGCGCTGGGGACGGTAGGGCTCCAGCAGCGCCAGCATCTGGGCGTCGTCGCTGCGGGGGCGGCCGGCCAGGGCCCAGCCGACCAGATCGGGCAGGTGGAAGTCCCCGACCGAGACCGCGTCCGGATCGCCGTTGCTGCGCTGCAGGGTCTCGGCGGCCGTCCAGACCCCGATGCCCGGGACGGCGGTGAGGCGGGCGAAGGCCTCCTCGTGGCCCATCGCCGAGGCCTCCTCCAGCCGCGGCGCCAGCCGGACCGCGCGCATGATCGTCGCCGAGCGCTTCGGGTCCACGCCCGCCCGGTGCCACTCCCAGCTCGGCACCAGCGCCCACTCGCGGGCCGACGGTGCCACCCGCATGCCCTCGGCCGGGCCCGGCGCCGGGGTGCCGAAGTCCCGCAGCAGGGTGCGCCAGGCGCGGTAGGCCTCGTCGGTGGTGACCTTCTGCTCCAGGATCGCCGGGACCAGCGACTCCAGCACCAGACCGGTCCTGGCCAGCCGGACCCCGGCGGTACGGCGCTGGGCGTCCCGCAGCGGGCCGGGCGGCAGGACCAGCGCCTCCGGGGCGTCGTCGGCGCCGAGCAGGGTGGGGAGGCGGTCGAGGAGCCAGTCCGCGCCCGGGCCCCAGGCGCTCGCCTCGACCTCGCCGGCGGCCGGACGCGGCAGCACCCGCAGGGTGCCGATGCCGGCCGGGGTGCGGGAGGCGCGCCAGACGGCGCCGTCACCGGTGCTGCGGTACGCCGGATCGGCGGGGCCCCGGCGCAGCGGGAGCAGGGTGCGGGCCACGTCCAGCGGGAAGCCCGGGCGCCAGCGCCGTACCGCTTCCACCGCTGTCGCCTCCCGCGTCGCCTCCGGACATGAACGATACGCGCGGGGTCGGACGGGCCCGGGGCGGCACCGGCCGGACGCGGCGAGGGGTCAGCGGCTCTGGAGGAGGGCGGCCGCGGTGCGCAGGGCGGGGAGCAGGGCGTAGAGGGCGTTGCCCGGGCACTCGGTGGCGACGGCGTCACGGTGTCCGGAGACGGCGTCGAACTCGACGACGCTGCCCCTGGGGTAGCGGCTGGCGCCCGAGGAGGAGGTGAGCTTGGTACGGCCGTCGGCGGGTTGGGCTTCGAGGCCGAGCTTCCAGGCGGCGAGCGCGGCGAGGCCGTCGACGAGCGGCTGGGGCGGCCGGCCGTCGACGTAGGTGCCGAGCGCGGCGATGCCGGAGGAGTCGGCGTTGAAGCCGAGGGTGTGGGCGCCCTGGACGGGCCGCTCGACGCCGCCCGCCCGGCCCTCGTAGACGGTGCCGCAGCGGTCGACCAGGAAGTTGTAGCCGATGTCCCGCCAGCCGTTGGTCTTCACGTGGTACTGGTAGATCGCCCGGATCACCCGGGGGGCGTCGGCGCAGGCGTAGTCCGTGGCGGTGTCGGTGTGGTGGACGAAGACCTCGCGGACCGGGCCGGTGTACACGAAGTCCCGCTCGCGCAGTGACTCGTCGGCCCCCCAGCCGGCCCGGGTGACGATCGTCGGGCGCGGAGCCTGGCCCTTGGGCCCCGGCTCGGTGGACGGCCCCGTCGGCGGGTCCGCGGGCGACTCCGTCGGTGACCCGGTTGTCGGGTCCGTCGGCGGATTCACGGGAGGCCCGGTCGGCGGGTCCGTCAGCGGGTTGGCGGGAGGCCCGGTCGGCGGATCCGTCGGCGAGGCCGTCGGCGGATTCACGGGAGGCCCGGTCGGCGGGTCCGTCGGCGGGTTGGCGGGCGGATCCGTCGGCGAGGCCGTCGGCGGGTCAATCGGCGAGGCCGTCGGCGGGTCAGTCGGCGAGGCCGTCGGCGGGTCCGTCGACGGCCCGGTCGGCGGCTCCGCGGGCAGGGTCCGCACGCCCGCCGGGGCGGCCCCGTTCCCCGGGTCGACCAGGTCGAGCCGCAGCCCGGCCGGGACTCCGGCGGGCCCGGGCCGGACCTCCACCGCGACGCCGTCGCTGCGGCCGGTCCAGAGCGGGGCGGTGGCGCCGTGCGCCGGGTGGTCGGGACCGGCCTCCAGCCGGTGCCAGGCACTCCAGCGGCCGGTGGCGGCGTCCCGGGTGCGGACCCGGACCACCGCCCCGGCGAGGGCGTCCGCCGGGCCGTCCCAGCCCAGGCCGAGGAGTTCGAACGGTCGGGTGCCGCGCGCGGCGAGGCCGGTCCCGGCGGGCAGCGGGAGGGTGGTGGTCGAGCCGCCGCCGGCGAACTCGCGGCGCTGCGGCGTCGGCGAGGGGGTCGCGGTGGCGGCGGGTTGGAGCAGGAGGGCGGCGGTGCATCCGGCGAGCAGGGCGGCCGGGAGTGAGAGGCGCATAAACCGGATCGTCGCCGCAAACCGGACCGCCCGCCACGCCGCTCCGCGCCCGTTCGGCCGCCCCTCCCGGCCTCCCACCCGAAGGCCGTAGGCTGGGGCGCACCATGACTGCGCCTTTCGCTGCCGATGCCCGCACCCCCGTCGAGCTGCTGCACGCATTCCTGCGCGGCGGCACCCCTTCGGTCGATCCCGCGGCCCCGCTGGTCACCTTCTACGACGACGCCACCGGCGAACGGGTGGAGCTCTCCGCCCGCACCTTCGACAACTGGGTCGCCAAGACCGCCAACCTCCTCCAGGACGAGCTGAACGCCGGCCCCGGTGACCGGGCGGCGCTGCTGCTGCCCGCCCACTGGCAGAGCGCCGTCTGGCTGCTGGCCTGCTGGTCGGTCGGGGTGGCGGCGGTCCCGAGCGGTGACCCGGCCGCCGCCGACCTGGTGGTCAGCGGCCCGGACGGGCTGGAGGCCGCCCAGGCCTGCGAGGGCGAGCGGGTCGCGCTCGCCCTGCGCCCGCTCGGCGGCCGCTTCCCGCAGCGTCCGGAAGGGTTCCTGGACTACGCCGCCGAGGTGCCCGGCCAGGGCGACCGCTTCGCGCCGTACTCCCCCGTCGCCCCGGACGGGCAGGCGCTGGAGACCGCGGTGGACGGGCTGCCGCTGAAGCTGACGGGCGAGCAGACCGTGGCGCTGGCCCGGGAGGGCGCGGCGCGGCTCGGCCTGAAGCCCGGTGACCGCGTCCTGTCCACCCTCGCGTACGACGACTGGGCCGGTCTGGAGGCCGGTCTGCTGGCGCCGCTGGCGGCCGGTGCCTCGGTGGTGCTGTGCCGCAATTCGCAGGCGCTGGACGCCGGGCAGTGGGAGAAGCGGACGGAATCCGAACGGGTGACACTGCGCCTCGGCTAACGCCCGGCGCGGGCCCGGCGGGTAGGGATCGCTGCCATGGCCGAGGACGACACCGCGCACCCCCCGACCGGCACTCCCCCGGCGAACGGCCCCGCACAGGACGATCCGCCGACCGACACCCCTCCCGACGGGGCCGGACGCCCGCGACGGCGCCGGCGGTGGTTGATGATCACCGCCGGCGCCGTCGCGTTCCTGCTGGTCGCCGCCGGCGCGCTGCTCTGGATCGCCTACCGCAAGCTGGACGGCAACATCCGCACCGACTCGGCCACCGACCGGCTGCTCGCCCGGCTGGAGGCCGAGCGGCCGAGCCGCACCGCCGGGGCGCGGGGCGCCGAGAACATCCTGCTGATCGGCAGCGACGACCGCTCCGGCGCGAACGCCTCGTACGGCGGTGGGAGCGGCACCGAGCGCTCGGACACCACGATCCTGCTGCACCTGGCCGCCGACCGCAGGCACGCGACGGCGGTCTCGGTGCCGCGCGACGTCATGGTCTCCGTCCCCGCCTGCGAGAAGCCGGACGGCAGCCGCAGCAAGCCCGCGCTGATGCAGTTCAACCGGGCCTTCGAGACGGGCGGTCCGGCCTGCTCGATCCGGACCGTCGAGAAGCTGAGCGGCATCCGGATCGACCACTACGTGATCCTCGACTTCAGCGGCTTCAAGACGATGGTGGACGCGATCGGCGGGGTCGAGGTGTGCGTGCCGCAGCCGATCCACGACAAGGACGCCAGGCTCGACCTGCCCGCCGGCCGGCAGACCCTGCACGGCGAGCAGGCGCTCGGCTACGTCCGGGCCCGGGAGAGCCTGGGCGACGGCAGCGACACCCAACGCATGGGCCGCCAGCAGCAGTTCCTGGCCGCGCTGATCCGCAAGGCGCAGTCGCAGGGCGTGCTGCTGAACCCGGCGAAGCTGTGGCCGGTGCTGGACGCCGCGACCTCCTCGGTGCGGGCGGACGGCGGGCTGTCCTCGCTCGGCGCGCTGTACGACCTCACCCAGGACCTGCGCGGCGTCCCCTCGGCGGACGTGGTCTTCCTGACCGCGCCGCGCCGCCCGTACCGCTACGACTCGGACCGGGACGAGTTCGTGCAGCCGCAGACCGGCCAGTTGTTCGCGGCGTTGCGGGACGACCGGCCGGTCGCCGTCCGGCCGCCCGGGTCCTCGCCCTCGTCGGGCCCGTCCCCGTCCCCGGGGGCGGGTCCGACGGCCGAGGTGGCGGCGGCGGTGACGGCCTCGGCGACGGCGACCGCGTCACCCTCCGCGAGCGCCGCGCCCACCTTCGAGGGACGCACCGCCGACGTGGACGCCTGCGCCCCGCACTGAACCGCCGACCCCCGACCGCGCCGGCGCACCCCGGTCCGGCCCCGTCGGCCGATCCGGACGTTTCCGCAATTGCTCGGCCACGAGCGGTATTTATCCCCGCCCTGCCGGAACATGGCGGAGATCACACCGGGAACGACTCCCCCGTTCGGCTCGTCTAGTGTGTCCGGATCGGCCCGTCCGTACGGGCGGTCCGCAGCCGTGACCGGTCGAAGGTAGGGAACCCCCGTGCACGAGGAGCAACCGGAAGGCGGCCGGTACCGGGTCGACCCGGCTCCCGGCGTCCCCCGGCAGCGCCGGCGGGCCGTCGAGGCACCGGCGGCACCGGCCCCCGAGGGCCGCCGGGACAGCCGGCGGCGGGCGGCCGCGCTCGCCAAGCGCAGCCGGCGCCGACGGGCGCTCAAGTGGACGGCCGGGGCGGGCGCCCTGGTGATGGTGGCGGGCTGCGGCGGAGCGTACTACCTGTACCGGCACTTCAACGACAACCTGACCTCGGTCAAGGTCCAGCTGGGCGACGAGTCCGAGCGGCCCCCGGCCGCCGGGGACGCGCTGAACATCCTGGTGATCGGCACGGACAGCCGGGAGGGCCTCGGCCGGGAGTACGGCGACGAGGGCAGCACCGGGCACGCCGACACCACGCTGCTGTTCCACATCGCCAAGGACCGCACCAACGCGACGGTGATCAGCCTCCCGCGCGACCTGATGCTGCCGATCCCGGAGTGCCAGAACGCCCAGGGGAAGAAGATCCAGGGCTCGGCGCGGGAGGAGTTCAACAACAGCCTCGGCCAGGAGGGGCGCGACGCGGGCTGCACCTGGAAGACCGTCGAGAAGAACACCGGGATCCGGGTCGACCACTTCGTGCAGGTCAACTTCGAGGCGGTGAAGACCCTGTCCACCGCCGTCGGCGGGGTCGAGGTCTGCGCGGCCAAGGACATCAACGACTCCGGCTCCCACCTCAAGATGACCAAGGGCCGGCACGTGGTCCAGGGCGAGGAGGCGCTGGCCTTCGTCCGCACCCGGCACGCGGTCGGCCAGGGCGGCGACCTCACCCGGATCCCGCTCCAGCAGCAGTTCATCAGCTCGATGATCCGCAAGATCAAGAGCGACGACACCCTGACCAGCCCGACCAAGCTCTACAAGCTCGCGGACGCCGCCACCAAGGCACTCACCGTGGACTCCGGCATCGGCAGCGTGGACAAGCTCAAGGACCTCGCGCTGGACATCAGCAAGGTGGACACCAAGAACATCACCTTCACCACCGCGCCCGTCCTGGACGACCCCAAGGACGAGAACCGGGTGATCCTCAAGCAGCCGGACGCCGGGCAGCTGTTCGCGATGGTCGCGGCCGACCGCTCGCTGACCGAGACCGCCGCCCCGCCGGGCGCCCCGCCCGCCGCCGAGGCCCCGGCCACCGGCGCCGCGACCCCGCCGCCCGCCCCGGCCGCCACCACCCCGCCGGTCTCCGGCAAGGGCGTCCAGCTGACGGTGCGCAACGGCAGCGGCACCCGCGGACAGTCCGGGCCGACCGTGGAGAAGCTCCGGGCGAAGGGCTTCGACAAGGCCGTGGTGGGCAGCGACGCACCGCCCGCCGAGACCACCACGGTGTCCTACCCGTCCGGCCGGGAGGCCGAGGCCCAGGCCCTGGCCGCCGCCCTCGGCCTGCCCGGCGACGCCGTCCGGCCGGCCGCGAAGTCGGACCCGAAGGGCGGGCTGCTGCTGGTGCTCGGCAAGGACGTGCTGGCCGCCGCCAACCCGTCGGCGGTGCCCACCGAGGCGCCCGAGGACCTCCAGCGGGTCCAGGCGGACGACACCGACGTCTGCGCCAAGTAGCTAGCCGGGCAGGAGGGTTCCGCCCTCCTCGCGGTACCGCTCGGAGGTCCGGGGGCACTGCCAGCCGCCGTCCCCGGTGGGCCGCAGCGGCTCGCCGGCCCGGCCGACCCAGCCGATCCGGCGGGCCGGGACACCGGCGACCAGCGCGAAGTCCGGGACGTCCCGGTGCACCACCGCGCCGGCCGCGACCAGCGCCCAGCGGCCGACCGTCACCCCGGCGACCAGCACCGCACGGCCGCCGATCGAGCAGCCCTGACTGAGCGTCACCCCCTCGGCCCGCCAGTCGTGTTGGCCCTTGGGGCGGCCCTCGGGAGTGACCGCGCGGGGGTACCGGTCATTGGTGAGGACGGCGGCCGGGCCGATGAACACCCCGTCCTCGACCACCGCCGGCTCGTACACCAGCGCGTGGTTCTGCACCTTGACCCGGTCCCCGATCCGCACGCCGGGGCCGACGTACGCGCCGCGGCCGATCACGCAGTCCGCACCGACCACCGCGTCCTCGCGGACCTGGGCGAGGTGCCAGACCGCCGTCCCGGCACCGATCGCGGCCCGTTCGTCGACGTCCGCGCTCGGCTCGATCCGGGCCGCACCCGCCCCGTCCTCAACTGTCGCCATGCGCACCGACGATAGCGGCGCCGCACGGCACCGCGGGCTGCCGAGACGAATCAGCGGACGCCAGGGCGTGTCAGGCGCGCCCCGGGATCAACCCGTCTTCGAGAGCACGTCCTTGGAGGACGGGCCGACGCTGGCGATCACTCTTCGGGCCAGCGAGCGCGGAGAGGTCAGGAAGCCGAAGCCCCAGCTGAGGTGCATGGTCGCGAAGGCCACCGGCAGCAGCGCCCTGGCCTTGAACGACAGCCCGCGGCCTTCGACCGCGGCGCCGCCGAGGATGCCCATCAGGTACGCGCCGGGCACCGCCAGGAAGGCCGGGTGGACGGCGGCGCCGAGCACCAGCCCGAGGACGACCGCCGCCAGCGCGGCCGGCGGGGCGAGGTAGCGCATGTTGACCGAGCCGCGGTGGTAGCGGGTGACCACCCGGCGCCAGCGGCCGTAGTCCTTGTACTGCTTGGCCAGCGCCCGCACCGAGGGGCGGGGCCGGTACGTCACCTTGAGCTGCGGGGTGAACCAGACCAGGCCGCCGTCCTGGCGGATCCGGTAGTTCAGCTCCCAGTCCTGGGCGCGGATGAACTCCTCGTTGTAGCCGCCGAGCTTCTCCAGCACCTCGCGCCGGAACACCCCGAGGTAGACGGTGTCCGCCGGGCCGGCCAGGCCGCCGGTGTGGAAGGCCGCGTTCCCGACGCCGATCTTGGAGGTCATCGCGGCGGCGACCGCGTGCTCCCACTCGGTCTCGCCCTCGGCGTGCATGATGCCGCCGACGTTGGCCGCCTCCATCTCGCCGAGCAGCCGGACCGCCGTGGTGATGTAGCCGGGGGTGAGCAGGCCGTGGCCGTCCACGCGCACGACTATCGGGTGCCGTGAGCCCCGGATCGCGGCGTTCAGCCCGGCCGGCGTCCGGCCGGTGGGGTTCGCCACCGTCCGCACCCGCGGGTCCTCGGCCACCAGCTCGGCCGCGATCTCCGCGGTGCGGTCGGTGGAGGGGCCGAGGGCGATCACCACCTCCATCGGCCCGGGATACTCCTGGTCCAGGATGCGGCGGACCGCCGTGCGCAGGTGACGTTCCTCGTTGAGCACCGGCATGATCACGGAAACAGCCGGCAGCTCCTCAGCAGCCTTGGTGTTCATCGGGGCCAACCGTACCGGTGCGGACGCGTCCCCGTCTTGTCCCGGTCTGGGCGGCCGGGGACGCCTCGCGGCGCGGCACCGGTGCTGTGATCAAGAACACCGTACTCCCCCTTACGCGCGGGCCGGAAGCGGTGTGGATCCGGTGCCGGTCCGGGGTGGGTTCAGAGTGCGTAGTGAGCGACGGTGAACACCGCGTAGCCGGTCAGCGCGAGCCGGTTCACCAGGTGCTGGGGGCCGCCCAGCCGGTCCGGCAGGGCCTGCGCCGGCCGCAGGTCGGGGCGGTGGGCGGCGGTGGCGACGGTCCGGGCCACCGCCGCCGGGTCGTACCGCCCGCCGAAGAAGGCGGCCAGCCGGGCCGCCGGGCGGCTGAAGAAGGAGAACTCCCGACCGCCGCGCAGCCGGATCGTCAGCAGGCTCCGGTGCACCGCCGCCGCCGAGATCTCCGCCCAGCGGTAGCTGCGGGTGCGCAGTGCGGTGGCCACCCGCAGGCCGTCGCGGTCGGCCACCAGCTGCCAGGAGAACGTCTGGGCGCAGGCGTGGATCGCCAGCGAGCCGATCCACAGCGGGCGCACCAGCCCCTCCCACCAGCCGTCGTCGTCGAGCAGCACGACGGCGGCGACGACCAGCAGCGCCGCCAGCGGTCCGGCCGCTGCCCGCAGTGGCAGCGGCATCTCCCAGCGACAGGCGTCCAGCGGCCGGGCGTCCGAGCCGGCCTCGGGGGCGGCGGCGACGGTCTCGGCGGTCAGCGCGGCGACCGCCAGCTCGCGCTCGCGGTAGCGCCCGGAGCGCCGGCCGAGCCGCGGGGCCCGGGCGACGGGGGCGACCACGGAGGCCACCCGCTGCGTGTCGCCGTCCAGCAGGGCCGGGCGGACCAGGAGCTGCTGGTCGGGGCCGTCCGGGCCGCGGTACAGCACGGCCGGGACGCTGCGGCCGGCCCGGGCCAGCCAGGCGGCGGCCTGGTCCGGGGTGGCGCGCTCGAAGAGTTCGCCGTACTCCTCCTCGGCCGGGTCGTACCGCGGTTCCGACCCGGGGTGGTCCTCCTCGTCGCCCTCCAGGTCGGGGTGCTCGGGCAGCCAGCCGGGGCCCGAGCGGTCCGGCATGTCCGGGTGGCCCTCCCGGGCCCAGTAGTAGCGCTCCCACTCCTTCAGCCGCCACAGCGCGGGCCCGTCCGCCGGGCCGTCCACCGGGAGCACCAGCAGGTCGCCCTGGGCGTCGGCCCGGACCCGGACGGCCAGGGCGGGAGCGGTGCCCTCGAAGGCGGGCCGGGTGCGGCGGACGTCGTGGGCCAGGGCGGAGCCGAGCAGCAGCAGGCCGGGCAGGGCGAGCAGGCCGCCGAGGAGCACCTCGCCGGACAGGTCGTAGTCGTCGCCCAGCGCGCGGACCCGGTCGCCGTCCAGCAGCAGCGGGATCGCCTGGCCCGGCTGCGGTCGCTCGGCCCACCACACGTCCAGCTTCGCGGTGGGCCCGGCGGCGGCGCCGGGCGGCGCGGCGACCGTCACGTCACCGCGGTGGGGGTCCTGGTAGTGGACGGTCAGCAGGCCGTCCCGGTCGAACTCCCCCGCGGTGCCGGTGACCCGCACGGCCGCGCCGTCCCGCTCCTCCTGCTGGGACTGCGCCCACAGGCCGTACACCGGCAGCGCGGCGGCGGCGACCAGGAACAGCACGCCGAGCACCCGCCGCCCGACCGGCGCGTGCGGGGGGTGGACGGGCGAGGGCGCGCCGGCGGCCGTCCAGGGGAAGGGGACGGGCGGGGCCATCAGTTCGTCGAGCTGGTGGCGGGCGCGGCGGCGGCCGAGGTCGGCGCCGATCAGGACGGCGGCCAGCAGCAGGTGCAGCAGCACGGCGGACCAGCGGGCGAGCGGGGTGACCAGGCCGTTCGGGAGGTACCAGAACAGGGCCAGGGCGGCGACCGGGACGAGCGGCCGGACGCGGGGCCGGCCGACCAGCAGGACGGCCTCGGCCAGCAGCGTCCAGAGGGCCAGGGTCTCGCCCCAGGTCTCCCGGCAGATGCCCTGGGCGTTGCAGGCCCCTCCGCTGTCCGGCTCCACCGCGGCGGCCAGGGTCAGGAAGGCGACCGGCAGCAGCGCGAGCCACCGGCTGTCCAGCCGCCACGCGGTCCGGGCGGCGCGCCAGCGGGCGGCGGCGGCACTGGTGAGGGGCGCGGCGCTGGGCAGCGGCGGGGCGTCCGAGGGGAACATCGGACGATCATCCCAGCCCGGGGGAAACGGAACGCACCTCGGCGGCGGCCTCCCGGCAAGGGGCGGGGAACGGCACCGGGGCCGGGTGCTGTGCGCACCCGGCCCCGGTCCCCCGTTCCCCCCTGTTCCCCCCGTCTCCCCCGTGCTCCGGGGCCCGGCGACCCCGGAGCCGGCTCAGTCCGTCGCGATGGCCGCGAGGACGTTCATGCGTCCGGCCCGGAAGGCCGGGACGAGCGCGGCGAACAGGCCGATCAGCACCGAGGAGACCAGCGTGATCGCCACCATGGTGGTCGGGACGGAGAGCGTCCCCAGGCCCTGGTCCCGCAGCACCCCCTGGACGGTGACGCCCCAGGCGAGGCCCAGCCCGGTGCCGAGGACGGCGCCGAACAGCGCGATCACCACGGATTCCAGCCGGATCATCCGGCGCAGCTGGCGGCGGGAGAGCCCGATCGCCCGCAGCAGGCCGATCTCGCGGGTCCGCTCGACCACCGACAGCGCCAGGGTGTTGACCACGCCGAGCACCGCGACCGTGATCGAGAGGGCGACCAGCCCGTAGATCAGGTAGAGCAGGGTGTTGACCTGGGACTGCACCAGCTCCTTGTAGCCGGCCTGGTCCTTGACGGTCAGCTGCGGGTACTCCTTGAGCCCGTCCTGGAGGGCGGTCAGCGTCCTGGCGACGTCGGCGCCCGGGGAGGCCTTGGCGAAGAAGGTGTCCACCGGCGGCTGCTCGGCGGCGGGGACCGCCTTGGCCATGGTGTCCAGGTCCACGAAGGAGCCGTTGCCGAACAGCTCGCCCTTGGCGAAGACCGCCCCGACCGGCAGCACCTGGGTGCGTCCCTTGCCGTAGTCGACGGTCACCATGTCGCCGACCTTCAGGCCGAAGTCCTTGGCGAAGGCCTCGCCGATCCCCAGCGATCCGCGCCCGATCGACGCGGCCGCGCCGGACCGCACGGTCGGGTGGAAGTCGGTGGCGAAGAAGGCGGGCGGCACGGCGTCCAGGGCGGTCTTCGCCTGCCGTCCGTCCGGCAGCTGGATCCTGGTGTGGAAGCCCTTCTGGACGGTGACGTGGTCGATGCCCGGGGTCCGGCGCACGATGTCCGTCATCTCGGTGGTGATCTCGGCGCGGCCGCCGCCGATGATGTAGTCCACGCCCACCGACCTGTCGATCTGCGCGCTGGCCGAGGTGACCGCCGAGGAGCTGAAGACCGCGGAAGCGATCACCAGCGCCAGGCCGATCATCAGCGCGGCGGCGGTGGCGCCGGTGCGGCGCGGGTTGCGCATCGCGTTGCGCTGGGCGAGCTTGCCGGACGGCCCGAACAGCGCCGGCAGCAGCGCGCCGAGCACCCGGACGACGGCCGAGGCCAGCAGCGGGCCGAGCACCACGAAGCCGATCAGGGTGAGCACCACGCCCAGGCCCAGGTACTGGCCGCCGGTGGCCGCCTTCTCCGCCCGCGCGCCGAGCGCCAGCAGGGCGCCGCCGCCGGCCGTCAGCAGCAGGCCGAGGACCGTACGGACCAGGTTGGCGCGGCCCTCGGCCGGAGTGCCGTGGTCGCGCAGGGCGGCCATCGGCGAGATCCGGCTCGCCCGGCGGGCCGGGAACCAGGCCGCGACCAGGGTGACCAGTATGCCGAGCGCGTAGCCGGCGACGAAGACGTCCGGCCCGACCTGCAGGTCGGCCGCCCTGAGGTCCATGCCGATCGCGTTCATCAGCTTGATCAGGCCGACCGCGACACCCAGACCGGCCGCCACCCCGAGGGTCGAGCCGAGCACGCCCAGGATCAGCGCCTCGACCAACACCGAGCGGTTGACCTGCCGCCGACTGCCGCCGATGGCGCGTAGCAGGCCGATCTCCCGGGTGCGCTGGGCGACCAGCATCGAGAAGGTGTTGACGATCAGGAACGCGCCGACGACCGCCGAGACGAGGGCGAAGCCGAGCATCGCGTACTTCATGAAGTTGAGGCTGCTGCCGACCTGCTTGGTGTTCTCGTCCTTCTGCTCGGCCGCCGTCTTGACCAGGTAGCCGCCGCCGATCCTGGCCGTCGTGTCGGCCTTGAGGCGGTCGTTGCCGAGGCTGCCGTCACCGAAGGCCTCGATCGAGGTGTAGGCCGGCTCGCCGAGCAACACCTGCTGGGCGGTCGGGGTGTCCAGGAAGCCGAGCGCCGCGCCCGGGTTGGTGGCGGTGAAGGTGGCGATGCCGGCGATGGTGAGGTCGTGCCTGCCGCCGGAGTTCTCGATCCTGATCCGGTCGCCGAGGCCAAGCTTGGCCTTCTTCGCGGTGTCCGCGTCCAGCACCAGCTCGCCGGAGTTCCGCGGCGCGTGGCCGGAGGTGATGGTGACCGGGTTGCGCGGGGTGTCGGTCCAGTTGCCGAGCATGGTGGGCGCGCCACTGGTCGGGCCGACCAGCTTGTTGGTGGCCGGGTCGATGAGGGCCGCGTTCCGGACCATGACCTGGCCGACGGCCTTCTTCACGCCCGGCACCGCGGCGACCTGGTCGGCGAGCGCGACCGGGACGGTCGGCGGCTTGACGGCGGCCTGCTGCTCCTCGTCCTCGGCCGGCTTGGGCGGATTGACCGAGACGTCGGAGGCGGTCGCGGCGAAGAGCTTGTCGAAGGTGCCGGTGGCGGTGTTGGAGAACACCAGGGTGCCGGAGACGAAGGCCACCGACAGCACGACAGCGATGAGCGAGAGCGCCATCCGGCCCTTGTGGGCGAAGAAGCTCCGCAGTGAGGTCTTGAGCAGCATGATGGTGTCGTCCCGCCGCTCAGCTGGTGCGCTTGCCGTCGAAACGGCGCATGCGTTCGAGGACGGAGTCGGCGGTGGGCGCGTGCATCTCGTCCACGATCACGCCGTCGGCGAGGAAGAGCACGCGGTCCGCGTAGCCGGCGGCGACCGGGTCGTGGGTGACCATCACGATGGTCTGGCCCAGCTCGTCCACCGAGCGGCGCAGGAAGGTCAGCACCTCGGCGCCGGAGCGGGAGTCCAGGTTCCCGGTGGGCTCGTCCCCGAAGATGATCTCGGGGCGGGCGGCCAGCGCCCGGGCCACCGCGACGCGCTGCTGCTGGCCGCCGGAGAGCTGGGAGGGGCGGTGCTTGAGCCGGCCGGACAGGCCGACCGTCTCCACCACCTGGTCCAGCCAGGCCTGGTCGGGCTTGCGGCCGGCGATGTCCATCGGGAGCGTGATGTTCTCCAGCGCGCTCAGGGTCGGAAGCAGGTTGAACGCCTGGAAGATGAAGCCGATCTTGTCGCGCCGGAGTCTGGTGAGCTGCTTGTCCTTGAGACCGGTGATCTCGGTGTCGCCGATCCGGATCCGGCCGGAGGTGACCGTGTCGAGGCCCGCCAGGCAGTGCATCAGGGTGGACTTGCCGGAGCCCGAGGGGCCCATGATCGCGGTGAACCGGCCGCGCTGGATGTCCACGTCGACGGAGTCGAGCGCGGTCACCCTGGTCTCGCCCGAACCGTACGCCTTGGTGACCTGACGGGCCGACGCGGCGACGGCTGACGCTCCGCCGGGAAGCTGGGGGTCGTACACGGCTGCTGCTGCCGTCGTCACTGGACTCTCCTAAGGAAGATGCGCTCACCCGTTGGCCCCCAGCCTCGCGGGCCCGCCCGCCTCATGACATGGCGCAGGCGGTAGTCCTCGACCGGGAGTTGTCTCCACCCTCCCGGTGGACCTGGCCACCGGACCCGACGCAAGCGGGCCGCTTCCCGGCGGGTGGGGATGTGTGAACCACGTTAGGAGCCGACGGCCGTCGGCTCGTCATCCGCCGGAATGAAGCCGCTCAACCAAGGTTCTACGGGCCGCGGCGCCGCTCCCCCTAGGGGTAGCCGCGGCCCGTCTCGGGGACGCCCCGTACGGGCCGCGGCGGCGGTCCGTCAGCTCGTCAGCGCGGTTGCGGCCAGCCGCTCCAGGGCCGTGGCGAAGCCCTCCACGACCGGGACCAGCAGGGCTTCGGTCTCGCGCTCCACCAGGGTCGTCCCGTCCTCCCGGGCGGTGATGTGGCGGTCGAGCACGAACCAGCCCTGGGTGATGTGGTCGGCGCCCATCGAGCTGAGCACCGGGCGCAGCGCGTAGTCCACCGCGAGGACGTGCGCGGGCGAGCCCCCGGTGGCGAGCGGCAGGACGGCCTTGCCGGCCAGCGCGTACTGCGGGAGCACGTCCAGCAGGGCCTTCAGCAGGCCCGAGTAGGCGGCCTTGTAGACGGGGGTGCCGACGACCACGCCGTCGGCACGGGCGAACAGCTCGGTGACGGCGACGATCTCGGGGTGGTCGAAGTCGCCCGACAGCAGCGCGTGCGCGGGCAGGCTGCGGGCCTCGAAGGGGACGACGTGGTGGCCGCGCTCCGCCAGCCGCGCGTCGACGTGGCGCAGCAGGCGGGTGGTGCGGGAGGTGGGGGACGGGGAGCCGGAAACGGACAGGACGACGGCCATGGGTTCACCTCTGGGTGGAAGCGGGGCGGCGCGGTGCGGCGGGTTCCGGCCGGGTGCGGCGGGGGAGGGCGCCGCGGGTGGGGGCCGGTGCCGGGGCGGTGCCGGGGCGGCGCCGGGGGCGCCGTGCCGGCGGACGTGCGGCGGGGGCGCTGTGTCGGCGGACGTGCGGCGGGTACGGGGATTCGGCGGGCGCGCGTCAGCCGCGACAGAGCGAACAGGCCACACCGCGCCGCAGGTCGACGTGCCGCCGACGCGTGAGTGCCCAACGCTGATCCATGCCTGGAATGCAAACACGCTGTGTTCGGGCTGGTCAAGAAACGTTTCAGCAGCTGGAACACCGGGTGTCCGGACGTTGCGGCGGAACGATCCGGCACGTGCATCAAAACTGCTACAAGAAGCCCGGTGGACCCCCCGGGGGGAGTCAGCCCGACCGGGGTCGGGCATCCTCGTCGGCATGAACACGTGGCAGGAGGGCCGCCCGGGGGGCGGCGGGAACCCGTACGGCGGAAACGGCGGGGGCGGCGCGGCCGAGCCGCCGCTGCCGTCCTCGCTGAACCCGCGCGGACCGGGGGCGGCCGCGCCACGGCAGCCGCGACAGCCCGGGCAGCCGGGGCCCTCCCGGCTCGGCGGCGTCCCCCCGCAGGGGGCCGGCGCACCCGGAGGCCGTCCCGGCGCACCCGGCGGTGCTCCCGGCGGCGCCGCAGGCCACGGCGCTCACGGCGGGCCCGGTGGCCCCGGCGGTCAGGGCCGCCCCGGCGGACCCGGCGGGCAGGGCCGCCCCGGTGGCCCCGGCGGGCCCGGCGGCACCCGCCCGCCCGGTACCCAGGCCCGGCGCTGGCCGCGGCGGCGGATCGTGAAGTGGTCGGTCTTCGGCGTGCTGATCGCCGTCATGGTGACCGCCGTCTCCACCTGGTTCTGGGCGGACTCCAAGCTCAACCACGAGAACGTGCTCGCCGACTACCCCGGCCGCCCGGCCGCGGGCAAGGGCACCAACTGGCTGATCGTCGGCTCCGACAGCCGCCAGGGCCTCACCGACGCCGAGCAGGACGACCTGCACACCGGGCACGACACCGAGGGCAAGCGCAGCGACTCGATGATGATCCTGCACGTCGGGGACAACGGGAACACCCTGATGAGCATCCCGCGCGACTCCTGGGTGCCGATCCCCGACCACCCGGGCAGCAACGGCAAGCCGGTCAAGGGCACCACCGCGAAGATCAACTCGGCCTTCGGCAACGGCGGCGGCCGGCTGCTGGTCCAGACCGTCGAACAGAACACCGGCCTGCGGATCGACCACTACGCCGAGATCGGCTTCGGCGGCTTCGTCGGCATCGTCGACTCGATCGGCGGCGTCGAGATGAAGATCGACCAGGACGTCCAGGACAAGGACTCCGGCCTCGACCTCAAGGCCGGCGACCAGACCCTCACCGGCAAGCAGGCACTGGCCTTCGTCCGCCAGCGCCACCAGATGGCCGACCAGGACCTCGGCCGGATGCGCAACCAGCAGAAGTTCCTCGGCGCCCTGGCCCACCAGGCCGCCTCCCCCGGCAACCTGATGAGCCCGTTCACCTTCTACCCGCTGGTCGACTCGGCGCTCGGCACCCTGATCGTCGACGAGGACTGCGGCCTGACCGACCTCGGCTCGCTCTTCCTCGCCATGAAGGACGTCAACGGCGGCAGCGGCAAGTCGCTGACCGTGCCGATCGGCAACCCGGACTACCGGACCAAGACCGGCGAGTCCGCCGTGCTGTGGGACGCCAACAAGTCCAAGCAGCTCTTCGCCGCCTTCAAGAACGACACCGCGGTGCCGGACTTCAAGTAGTCCGCGACTTTGTGCGACCGCGTCGACACAATGAGTGGATGCCACTCGTCACCGCGCTGATCCACCGCCGTCGCCACCGCCTCCTGGGCCGCCTGGTCCAGGAGGCGCTCGCGCTCTACGGGATGGAAGTGCCCGCCGCGTGCGAGATCGGGCCCGGACTGCTCGTCTTCCACCGCGGCTTCGGCACCGTGCTGCACCCGTACACCACCCTCGGCGCCGGTGTGACGCTCTACAACGGCGTGACCATCGGCCGGGCCGACCCGTGGGTACCGCAGGAGGAGAGCGCGATGCGGCGGGTGGTGGTCGAGGACGGCGCGGTGCTGTGCGCCGGCGCCAAGGTGGTGTGCAAGGAGGGCGTGCTGACCGTCGGCGCGGGCACCGTCGTCGGCGCCAATGCGGTGCTCACCCGCTCGACCGGCCCCGGGGAGGTCTGGGCCGGCATCCCGGCGCGCAAGGTGGGGGTGCGGACGGGCGGCCGGTGGGCCTGCCCGGCACCGGCCCGGCCCGCCCCGAGCCCCTCCTGAACGCGCCGGACGCACCGGTAGCGAGGGAACGGCCTAGACGAACGGCAGCAGCCCGGTGCCGCACTCCGGGAAGCGGACCAGCCACTCCCCCTCGCCGCCGGCCGCCTCGGTGGCGCCCGAGAAGCCGTAGTGGATCGGCTGCCCGTCGCCGCCCAGCCACCTCGCGTGGGTCAGCTGCACCGAGAGCGAGGCCGGGCGGTACGGGGCCGCGGCGGCGTGGACGACCGGGGCGGGCTGCTCCAGCACCAGCTCGTGCTCGGTCTCGCCCGGCCGGAAGGTCACCACCGTCTCGGTGCCCGGGCGGCGCGGGAAGGCGCCCGTCGGATCCGTCCAGTACGCGGCGACCATCACCGCGAGGGTGCCGTCCAGGCTGCCGGTGTCCGGCCGCACGTACTCCTCGTCCGCGACCCAGCGGGCATGGTGGCGGACCTCCTCCGCGCCCCACCGCTCGTCCCAGCGCACCCAGTAGCCGGCCACCCGCTTGACGGTCATGCCCTCGCGGACGACCCGGACGGCGAACCGCGCCGGGCCGACCGGCTCGCAGCCGGCCAGGGAGACCACCGTCACCTGTTCGTAGGTCACCTCGCCGTCGTCGGCGCCCTGCTCCACCATCGGTCAACCACCTTGCCGCAGAGTCGAGTTCGGCCGCGGCTTGGGCCGCGTCCGAGAAGTCGAGCGTAGGGCCCCGGAAAAGGAGGACCGCACGATTGCCCGGTTCCGGCCCGGACGGCGGCGCTCCCGGCTACCCTGCCCGCCGCACCGCACCGCACCGCACCGCGACCCGGCGCGGGAACGGGCCCGGGGCGGGTACGGCGAGCGGGTACGAAACCGCCCCGGAGCGGGAGGCCGGAAGATCCGACGTCCCGCTCCGGGGCGGTGCGTGCCAGTGGCGGCGGCGACTACTTGACCTCGCCGGAGGCGGCGATGGAGATCTTGGCCGAGGTGCGGCCGCTCTGCGAGCCGAGGCCCTCGATCTTCTTGACCAGGTCCATGCCCTCGACGACCTCGCCGAAGACGACGTGCTTGCCGTCCAGCCAGTCGGTGACGATGGTGGTGATGAAGAACTGCGAGCCGTTGGTGTTGCGGCCGGCGTTGGCCATCGACAGCAGGCCCGGGCGGTCGTGCTTGATCTGGAAGTTCTCGTCCGCGAACTTCTCGCCGTAGATGCTCTTGCCACCGGTGCCGTTGTGGTTGGTGAAGTCACCACCCTGGAGCATGAAGGCCGGGATCACGCGGTGGAAGCCGGAGCCCGCGTAGCCGAAGCCGTTCTGGCCGGTGGCCAGCTCGCGGAAGTTCTGGGCGGTCTTGGGAACGACGTCGTCGTACAGCTTGAAGACGATCCGGCCGGCCGGCTCGTCGTTGATCGTGATGTCGAAGAAAACGTTGGAAGACATGCAGGGATGATGGCACGATCACCTGTTCGGCGCGCGCTGCCCCCGGTCGGGCGCGGCCGGACGCGGCTGTGTTATCCGGTTTCCGCCCCAGAGCGAGACCGGGAAGCTAACATCGATGTCAGGTTCAGGCCTCAGTGCGGCACGGGGACGGGGTGGGCGGCATGCGGATCGGCGAACTGGCCCGTCGGACGGGTGTGAGCGAACGCTCGCTGCGCTACTACGAGCAGCAGGGCCTGCTCGCCGCCCGCCGCACCGAGGGCGGCCACCGCGAGTACCCGGAGGCCGCCGTCGACCGGGTGGTGCACATCCAGGAGCTCTTCGCGGCCGGGCTGCACAGCCGGACCATCTACAAGATCCTCCCCTGCATGCGGGACTCCGACGGCAGCCCGAACGAGGTCGCCACCCCCCTGCTGGTCGAGGAGCTCACCGCGGAGCGCGAACGGATCGACCGGACGATCAGCGACCTGCTGCGCTCCCGCGAGGTGCTGGACGAGGTGATCGCGACCGCCTCCGGGCAGCCGCCGTCCTCGTCCGAGGCCGCGTAGAAGACCGCGTAGAAGACCGCGCGGGAGGCCGCGCAGGAGGCCCGCTGGAGGCCTCAGCCCTTCGGCTTGCGGGCCAGCAGATAGGCCTGCGGAGTCTTCTCGTCCCCCTCCGGCTCACGGACCGTACGGGAGGTGACCGGCAGGCCGGCCTCCCGCACCAGCTCCTCGACGTGCTCCGGCCGCAGCCGGCGGAAGTCCAGCGACACCGGGTGGCCGAAGGGGCGTTCCTGGCGCGACGGCCGGTCGCCGACCTGGAAGGCGAGCATCAGGTGGCCGCCGGGGGCGAGCACCCGGGCGCACTCGGCGAACACCGCGGGCAGCCGCTCCGTCGGGGTGTGGATGATCGAGTACCAGGCCACCACGCCGGTCAGCTCCCCGTCCCGGAAGGGGAGGTCGAACATCGAACCGACGTTGAACGGCACCTCCGGGTGGGCCTGCCGGGCGAGCTCGACCATCCGCGGCGAGAGGTCGATCCCGTGCACGTCGACGCCGAGCCGGTGCAGCGGGCCGGTCATCCGGCCCGGGCCGCAGCCGAGTTCGGCCGTCCTGCCGTCCGGCCGCTCGGCGCGGACCAGGTCGGCGAAGAGCCCCAGCATCGCCCGGTCCATCGGCATGCGGTCCAACGCGTCCCGGAAGAGCTCGGTGTACTCGGTGGCGACGGCGTCGTAGAACGCCCTGGTCTCGGTGAGGAAGTCCGGCTCGGTCATGGCCCCGGACCCTACCGGGCGGCCGACCGGACCCGGGACGTGTCCGGTGGATCCTTGCCGGGTGCGCGACACCGGGGCACGCGCCTACCATCGGTCCGGCCAACCAGCCCGAGGGGGACGGAAGATGAGCACGATCGGGGTCTACCTGGCGCATCCGCGGCCGGGGAGCTTCAACCACGCGCTGTACGGGGCCGTGGTGGACGAACTGCGGGGGCGCGGCTGCCGGGTGCGCGCCCACGACCTGTACGCGGAGGGCTTCGCACCGCTGCTGGCCGCCGAGGAGACCGGCACGGTGGCCGCGGCGGAGCGGTCCGGGGATCCGGTCCTCGCCCTGCACCGCGCCGAGGTGGCCGCCCTGGACGCGCTGGTGCTGATCCACCCCAACTGGTGGGGCATGCCGCCCGCGGTGCTCACCGGCTGGGTGCAGCGGGTGCTGGCGCCCGGTGTCGCGTACAAGCTCGGGACGGCCGACGGCGAGCCGGCCGGGCTGCTGCGGGCCGGCCGGGCGCTGGTGCTGAACACCTCGGACACCCCGGAGGCCCGGGAGCGCGAGGAGTTCGGCGACCCGCTGGAGCGGATCTGGGCGGCCTGCGTGCTGCCGTACGTCGGGGTCGCCGAGGTGCGGCGGACGGTGTTCCGCACGGTCACCGACTCCTCCGACGCCGAGCGCGCCGGTTGGCTGCGACAGGCCCGGGAGCAGGCCGCGGCGCTGCTCAGCTGAGCGGCGGGAGGTCCAGTTCGGCAACGGTCTGGCCGCCGCTCAGCTCGCCGGTCGGGCGGAAGCCGAGACGGGCGTAGAACTCCTCCGGGCCGTCCGGGCCCGGGTGGTGGGTGACGGTGACGCGGGATCCGCCGCGGCGGCGGATCTCGGCGCAGACCTGCTCGACGGCGAAGCGGCCGTAGCCGCCGCGCTGCCGCTCGGCGTCGATCAGCAGCCGCCACAG
The DNA here is from genome assembly GCF_055589745.1 of Kitasatospora sp. NPDC041917. Classification (NCBI taxonomy): domain Bacteria; kingdom Bacillati; phylum Actinomycetota; class Actinomycetes; order Kitasatosporales; family Streptomycetaceae; genus Kitasatospora; species Kitasatospora sp. NPDC041917. Next base: position 43,318 of record NZ_JBVJBI010000057.1, read on the forward strand.
GCCGGAGCGGGGGCGGTCGCCGGGGCGGTCGGGGTAGAAGGTGAGGTCGAAGAAGGCCATCACGAAGCCGACCGGCCGCCCGTCGTCCAGGATCAGCCGGGGCCAGGCGGCCTCCCCGTACGCGTACGCCTCGGCCAGCGACTTCACCACCGGCGCCACCAGGGCCTCCTGGTCGGGGCGGACCCGCAGGGCGAGGGCGGCGTCGACGTTCTCGGGGGTGATGGGGGCCAGGCTGAGCACGGAGGGCCTGGTGGGCACGGAGGACATGGCGGGCAGCCTACGGAGCGCGGCTGCCCGCCGTCGCGCGGTTTTCGTCGCGCGGCCCTCCACCGACCGGGGGCGTGGGCACCCGCCGCCCGGTGGACGGGGCCGTCCGCCGCCCGGTGGGCTACTCGCCGGCCGGGAAGTCGGTGCCGCGGCCGACCGCCGCCCACGTCTCGGTCTCCCGCCGCGCCTCGTCGAGGGTGCCGAGGACGCCGTCCACCGCGTCGCTGCCGAGTGCGAGCCGCAGCGGGGTGTGCTCGGCGGCCAGCGCGGCCAGGATCGCCTCGGCGGCCCTCGCCGGGTCGCCGGCCTGCTTGCCGTCGCTGTCCGGCAGCCCGGTGCGGACCGGGCCGACGATCGGCTCGTACGCCTCGATCGGGGCGCTGTGGGCGAGCGCGTCGCCGCCCGCGAAGCCGGTCCGGAACGCGCCGGGCTCGACGATCAGCACCTTGACCCCGAAGCCGGCCACCTCCTTGGCCAGCGCCTCGGACAGCCCCTCCAGCGCGAACTTGGTGGCCGAGTAGGCGCCCACGCCGGGGAAGCTGAAGCGGCCGCCCATGCTGCTCATCTGCACCACCGCGCCCGAGCCCCGGGCCCGCAGGTGCGGCAGCACGGCCCGGGTGAGTGCGGCCGGGCCGAAGAAGTGCAGCTCCATCAGGTCCCGCAGCTCGCGGTCGGTGGACTCCTCGACGGCGCCGATCAGCCCGCGCCCGGCGTTGTTGACCAGGACGTCGATCCGGCCGTGCCGCTGGACGGTCTCCGCGACGACGGCCGCGATCCGCTCCTGGTCGGTGACGTCCAGCCGGACCGGGAACAGCCGGTCCGGGTGCGCGGCGGCCGGCTCCGCCAGCGTCTCGGGGCGCCGGGCGGCGGCCACGACGGTGTCGCCGGCCGCCAGCGCGGCCTCGGTGAGCGCCCGGCCGAAGCCGGAGTTGGCGCCGGTGATCAGCCAGACCTTGCCGGCGGGGTGCTGCTCGGGGGTGCTGCCCATGATCGTCGATCCCTCGCAATCGTCGTGTGCTGCCCATGAGTTGACGATCATTTATGACACCGTCACGGGGGCCGCGTCCAGGACGGTTCGATGCCGGACGACATACGGCCCCCGACCGCGGGCGGGCGGTCGGGGGCCGTGGGTGTACGTCGAGTGGGATGTCGGGTGGGGTTACGGGAGGTTGCGGGCCATCACGATCCGCTGGACCTGGTTGGTGCCCTCGTAGATCTGCGTGATCTTCGCGTCCCGCATCATCC
>NZ_JBVJBI010000058.1:0-40375 GCF_055589745.1 Kitasatospora sp. NPDC041917
CAGCGCCCACCCATTCAAGTGGACCAAGACCGCCGACCAGATCATCGACCGAATCTGCCGCTACTGCTCAAGAATCTCCGGACCAGCTCACTAGGCGCGGGCCGCCAGCCCGTAGCGGTGTTCCGGCCGGCCGGTGTCGCCGTACCGCAGGGTCAGCCGCAGCCGGCTGTCCCGCTCCAACTGCTTGAGGTAGCGCTGCGCGGTGGAGCGGCTCAGCCCGGTGGCGTCGGCGACCTCCTGGGCGGACAGCGGCCGGCCGGCCCGGCGCAACACCCCCATCACCAGGTCCGTGGTGGGCGCCGAGTGGCCCTTGGGGAGCGTTCCGGCCGGGGCGGCGGCGCTGCGCAGGGTCGCGAACAGCCGGTCCACCTCGTCCTGGCCGGCCTCCCGGGCCGGCGCGGCGAGCGCGTGGCGCAGCTGCGCGTACGCCACCAGCTTCTCCCGCAGCCCGGCGAAGGTGAACGGCTTGACCAGGTACTGGAGTGCGCCGTGCTGCATCGCGGCGTGCACCGTCGACACGTCCCGGGCGGCCGTCACCATCATCACGTCGCAGGCGACCTGGCGTTCCCGCAGCCGGCGCACCAGGGCCAGGCCGGTCTCGTCGGGCAGATGGTGGTCGAGCAGCAGCAGGTCCACCGGGCGGCGCTCCAGGGCGGCCAGCGCCTCCCCGGCCGAGTGCGCGGTGCCGGTCACCCGGAAGCCCGGGACCTTGGCCACGTAGGCGGCGTGCACGTCCGCGACCCGGAAGTCGTCGTCCACCACGAGTACGTCGATCATCATGCCTCCACGAGCCGACCGGTGAGCAGGGCCTCGGGCAGCTCGACGGTGAACCGGGCGCCGCCGAGCGGCCCGGTGTCGAGCACGATCCGGCCGCCGGTCCGCTCGACCAGCCGCCGCACCATCGCCAGCCCCAGCCCGCGCGGACGGTGCGCGGGCGCGTCCTTGCTGGTCCACCCCTCTTCGAAGACCTGTTCGCGCAGCTCCTCCGGCACGCCCGGGCCGCTGTCCGCGACCTGCAGCAGCAGGGTCGCTCCGGCCGCCGCCAGGCTGACCTCCACCCGGCCCCCGCCGCCCGCGGCCAGGGCGTCCACCGCGTTGTCGATCAGGTTGCCGAGCACCGTCACCAGTGCCCGGGCGTCCACCACCGCGTCCGGCAGGTGCGCCGCCGCGGCCAGCGCCAGCAGCACCCCGCGCTCGCCCGCCACCGAGGTCTTGCCCGCCAGCAGTGCCGCCACGTGCGGGTCCTGCACCTGCTCGGCGATCCGTGCGGCGACCACGGCGTGCGAGCCGGACTGCTCCGAGATGAACGCCACCGCCTGCTCGTGGCGGCCCAGTTCCAGCAGGCCCAGCAGGGTGTGCATCCGGTTGGCGTGCTCGTGGTCCTGGGCCCGCAGCGCCTCGGTCAGGCTGCGGGTGGTGTCCAGCTCGCGGACCAGCGACTCCAGCTCGGTGCGGTCCCGCAGGGTGACCACCGCGCCGCCCTCGGGCGTGGTCGTGCGGTTCACCACGAGCACCCGGTCGTCCCGGACGGCCGGCAGGTCGGCGCCGGCGATCCGCCCGGAGAGCACGTCCGCCAGCCGGCCCGGTGGCAGCACCGCGCCGATCGGCCGGCCGGTGCAGTCCTCGGGCAGGCCGAGCAGCCGCAGGGCCTCGTCGTTGGCCAGCCGGATCCGGCCGCGTTCGTCCAGCGCCACCATGCCCTCGCGGATTCCGTGCAGCATCGCCTCCCGCTCCACCAGCAGCGCCGAGATGTCGGCCAGGGCGATGTTGTGGGTGCGGCGCTTGAGCCGGCGGGCCAGGAGGAGGGTGGCGAGCGTGCCGGCGGCCAGGCCGGCGCCCGCGCACAGCAGGATGCCGGTGAGCATCGTCAGCAGCCGGCGGCGGATCGAGTCGTCGCTGATGCCGACCGAGACCTCGCCGACGATCCGGCCGTCCGCCATCCGCAGCGGCACCTTGCCGCGGGCGGTGCGGCCCAGGGTGCCCTGCTGGATGGCGGTGACGCTGCGGCCGCTGAGGGCCGGCTCCGGATCGGTGCTGACCCGCTGGCCGATCCGGCCCGGGTCGGTGTGCGAGAGCCGGATGCCGTCCAGGTCGGTGACCACCACGAAACTGGCGCCGGTGGCCAGCCGGATCTGCTCGGCGTTGCGCTGGGCGGCCACCACGTCGCGGCCGGCGGCGGCCCGGGCGATGTTCTCGTCGGTGGCGGTGGCCTGGGCGATCGACAGCGCCCGCTGCATCGCGTCGTGGTCCAGCTCGCTGCTGACCGGGGCCAGGAACAGCCCGGCGGTCACGGCGGTGACACCGACGGTGACGACGGTCTGGCTCAGCAGCAGCTGGGCGAAGACCCGGCGGGGTCCGCGGGGGAGCTTCATCCGGACCTCCTCTCGGCGGCTGCGGGGGATCGGGCGTCCTCGGGGGCGGTCGGGGCGCCGATGGGTGGGGTCGGGACACCCTATGTTTCCGGGGTGTTTCTGTCAGCCGCGTCCCCGCAGTTGTAGCGGAAGCAAAACGAGCAGAACACCCCTCTATGCGGAGAAGTCGCACTACGCGAAGAAGGCTCCCGCCGGGGCCGGGCCCGCTCCTACCTTTCCGGGGCAGGCAACAGACCCGGGAGGATCGACATGAGCAAGACCCCGGCGATCGAGCTGACCGGCGCGACCAAACGGTTCCGCACCCCTTCCGGGGCGCTGCACACCGCCGTCCGCGATCTCGATCTGACCGTCGCCCAAGGCGAGTTCGTCGCCGTCGTCGGCCCCACCGGCTGCGGCAAGTCCACCACGCTGACGCTGGTCAGCGGCTTGGAGGAGCCCACCGAGGGCGAGGTCCGGGTGTACGGCGAGCCCGTGCGCGGGATCGACCCCAAGGTCGGGTTCGTCTTCCAGCAGGACGCCGTCTTCCCCTGGCGCACCGTCCTGTCCAACGTGATGGCTGGCCCGCGCTTCCGCGGCGTGCCCGCTGCTGAGGCCCGGGAGCGGGCCCGGGACTGGCTCGGCCGGGTCGGCCTGGCCGCCTTCGAGGACCGCTACCCGCACCAGTTGTCCGGCGGCATGCGCAAACGCGTCGCGCTCGCCCAGACCTTCGTCAACGACCCGGCGATCCTGCTGATGGACGAGCCGTTCTCGGCACTGGACGTGCAGACCCGGGCGCTGATGTCGGACCAGCTGCTGGAGCTGTGGGCGGGGACCGGTTCCTCCAGGGACGCGGCGTCGGTCGTCTTCGTCACCCACGACCTGGACGAGGCCATCGCGCTCGCCGACCGGGTCGTCGTCATGACGGCAGGACCGGCCACCGTCAAGGAGATCTTCACCGTCGACCTGCCGCGCCCGCGCAGCGTGGAGGCCGTCCGACTGGAACCGAGGTTCGTCGAGCTGTACCGCGAGATCTGGGCCTCGCTCGGCGAAGAGGTGCGCATCACCCGGGAGAGAGGAGCGGGTCGTGCCGCTTGAGACCGCATCCGAGTCCGCGTCCGAGCCCGGGGCGGAGTCCGTGCCCGGGTCCGGGGCGGCGCCGGCGTCCGCGCCGGCCGCCGCCGGGAAGCCCCCGGCCGTCACGACGAGGACCGAGGCCCGTGAACGGGCCGCCCGCAACCGGAGGCTGGGCGTCTTCGGCGCCCGGGTCGCGGTGCTGGTCGCCTTCCTCGGACTGTGGGAGGTCTGCGCCCGGACGGACGTCATCGACCCGTTCAACTTCTCCCAGCCGTCGAGGATCTGGGACCAGATCTGGCAGTGGACCACCCACGGCACCGCGCAGGGCTCGCTCGGCGAGCAGATCGGCTACACCCTCTACGAGGCCCTCACCGGCTGGGTGATCGGCGTCATCGGCGGTGTGCTGCTGGGCATCGCGCTCGGCCGGGTCCGCTTCCTGGCCGACGTGCTCGGGCCGTACATCAAGGTGCTCAACGCCATCCCGCGGATCGTGCTCGCGCCGATCTTCCTGATCTGGTTCGGCCTGGGCCCGGCCTCCAAGGTCGCCTCCGCGGTGGTGCTGGTGTTCTTCCCGGTGTTCTTCAACGCCTTCCAGGGCGCCCGCGAGGTGGACCGCAACCTCGTCGCCAACGCCCGCATCCTGGGCGCCGACAACCGCAGGGTCACCCTCCAGGTGGTCATCCCCGCCGCCACCACCTGGATCTTCACCAGCCTGCACGTCAGCTTCGGCTTCGCGCTGATCGGCGCCATCGTCGGCGAGTACATCGGTGCCACCAAGGGCCTCGGCCTGCTCGTCGCGGCCGCCCAGGGCACCTTCAACGCGGCCGGCGTCTACGCGGCCATGACCATCCTCGCCGTCGTCGCGCTGCTCACCGAGGGACTGCTGACGTTCGCCGAGAAGAAGCTGTTCCGCTGGAAGCCCGCCGACGCGGGCGACGGCCGCTGAACTCCCCCCGTCGTCAGAAGAGAGAGGCACCCCCACCCATGCGCAGACCAGTCGCCGCCGCCCTCGCCGCCGCCCTGCTCCTCCCGCTCTCCGCCTGTGCCAACGACGCCGCCACCGCCGGCCACGGCGCCGTCGCAGCCCCCGCCGGGCAGCAGGTCGACGGACCCAAGGTCAAGATCATGGTCGGTGGCCTGGACAAGGTCATCTACCTGCCCGCGATGCTCACCCAGCGGCTCGGCTACTTCGCCGACGCCGGCGTCAACGTTGAGCTGATGACCGAGCCGGCCGGCGTCAACGCCACCACCGCGCTGCTCGCCGGGGACGTCCAGGGCGCCGTCGGCTTCTACGACCACACCATCGACCTCCAGGCCAAGGGCAAGAAGGTCGAGTCCGTCGTGCAGTTCGCCCAAGCGCCCGGCGAGGTCGAGGTGGTCTCCACCAAGCAGGCCGACGCCATCAGGTCCGGCGCCGACTTCAAGGGGAAGAAGCTCGGCGTCACCAGCATCGGCTCCTCGACCGACTTCCTCACCAAGTACCTCGCGGTCAAGAACGGCACCGCCGTCAGCGAGTTCAGCCCGATCGCGGTCGGCGCCGGCCAGACCTTCATCGCCGCGCTCCAGCAGGGCAGCATCGACGCCGGGATGACCACCGACCCGACCGTCGCGAACATCCTGGACAAGGGCCTCGGCAAGGTCCTGTACGACATGCGCACCCCCGAGGGCTCGCGCGAGGCCCTCGGCGGGCTGTACCCGTCCTCGTCGCTGTACATGAACACCGACTGGGTGGAGAAGAACAAGGACACCACCCAGAAGCTCGCCAACGCCTTCGTGAAGACCCTCAAGTGGATGTCCGGCCACACCCCCGAGGAGATCGCCGCGAAGATGCCCGCCGACTACGCGCAGGGCGGCGCCGAGCAGTACGCGGCGGCGATCAAGGCGACGCTGCCGATGTTCACCACGGACGGCGTGATGCCGGCCGACGGGCCGAAGACGGTGCTCTCGGTGCTCGCCGCGTTCCACCCGGACGTCAAGGGCAAGGAGGGGACGATCGACCTGGCGAAGACGTACACCACGGAGTTCGTCGCCAAGGCGGCCGGCTGACGCTCCGCCGCAGCGGTCCCGCGCTCACCCCCACGGGCGCGGGGCCGCCGCGTTTCAGACCCCCCGTACGGACAGCACGTCCATCCGCGAGGGCGTCCCCGCCGCCTTGCCGCAGCTCTCCGGGCGCGCCGGCTCGCTGGCCGCCTCGATCACGTCCACCTCCCAGGACCGCCCGTCCCGGTGCAGCACCGTCACCAGCCAGCGGCCCCCGCCGTCCGGCCGCTGGGTGAGCGTCAGCACGTCCACCCCGGTCTCGCCGGTGGCCAGCCGCACCGCGTGCTCGGCCGCCTGGCCCGGACGCTCCCAACCCGAGCAGCCCCGCGACCACTCCGGCACCACGTGCCCGGCCGCCGTCGCCGCCAGCACCTCCTTGGCCGTCTCCGGCGTCAGCCGCCCGTACGCGTAGCCGTACGGCAGCACCAGCATCGTGGGGGAGAAGCGGTGCCCGCCCAGGTGGGTCACCTCCCACACCTCGCTGTGCCCGGCCGCCGCCAGCTCCGCCGCGAGCGGACGGCCCAGCAGCGCGCAGCAGCGGTCCCGCCGCCCGTTGGTGCACACCAGGGCCACCGGGCCGCCGACGTGCTCCGTTCCGAAGCCGGTGTGGTCACCGGCGCCCAGCGCCGCGAAGTCCAGCTCCAGCAGCTCCGCCGGATCCGCCACCCCCGCCCGGCGTACCCAGCCGCGGCCGGGCACCGTGTGCGCCACGAGCACCTCGTGGCGTGCGGTCGGCAGGCAGTCGGCGTGCCGCCCGGGCCGCCGGATCAGGGCCACCCGCACGCCCGTCCCCGCCGCGGCCGCCTCCAGCGCCCGCCCGACCGCCGCGTCCAGGTGGCTCTCACCCAGCGCCTTCGCGCCCCACGGTCCGTTCTGCTCCACCAGCAGCCAGGTGGTCGCCACCGCCGCCGTCGCTGCCAGCGGCTCCGAAAGTTCACGCGACACGGTCGCACAGGTGCTCACCCCGGCAAGGCTACCCTCACCTGATCACCTTCACCCGGATCACCCGAACGCGGCCCTCACCCGCTGCGCCACCTCCTCGTCCACCGTGTCGTACAGCGGCTCGGAGACGGTCGGGAGGTCGGCGAACTCCAGGTGGATGCTGCGGACGACATCGGCGAACAGCTCCGAGTAGAGCACCCAGTCCTCGGGGCACGGGGTGCTCAACTCCAGCGAGAGCAGCTGGGACTCGTTCGGCAGCGGCAGGTGCACCTGGATCACCGAGGTGGTCAGCGTCCCGTCGACGAGCGGGACCGCCAGGCCGTCCAGCGGGGTCGACCCGTCGTCGACCGGGGTCGCCACGGCGTCGATCACCGCCACCGCCCGCCCGGCCGGCAGCTCGATCGCCGTCACCTCCGCCTCCGGACGGGACAGGGCCAGGCGGGTGAGCAGGAAGTCCACCGCGCCCGGGTATTCGGTGCCGACCAGCGGGCACACCGAGGCCACGATCGACGCCGTGCTGGGGCGGCCGTCCACGTCCACCAGGCACATCCCGGCGTGGATCACCCCGGCCTCGGCCATCGGCGGGATCAGCTCGGCCAGTGCCACGGCCCAGCGCACCCGCATCTCCTCGGGATGGGAGGCCAGCACCTCGCAGACCAGCTCCCAGAGCTCCTCGGCCACCTCGTCGTCGGTGCCCAGTACCGGGACCTCGTGGAAGGCGGGCGGGACGACGAAGCGGATCTGGAGCCGGGTGTCCTCGGTGGCTGTCGGAATGTCGGACATCGGGCCTTCCACGGAGGTCATGAGGGCTTGCGGATCCGGTTGCGGACGTCCAGCCAGGACGGCGGGACGGGGACCGGGACGCCGTACGCGCGGGCCTCGACGAGCAGGCCGAGGTAGGCGTTGGCCCGGTCGCGCAGGCCGGAGCGGTGCCAGGTCCAGTGCGTCTTCAGTGCGGGGAGAGCTGTGAGCACACAGGTGGCCACCAGGCCGCCGATGACGAGGATGGACTGCCGGCGCTGCTCGGAGTAGGTGAAGTCCGAGCCGAGAACACCGACCATCACGGCCACGACGAGGACCAGGGCGAAGATCTTGCTCCACATCGATCTCCGGCGGACGGTGCGTTTCTGCGCGGTGAGCAGCCCCCGGACCGCCTGTTCGTCCAGGAAGTCGACACCGTACGGGGCGCCGAGTTCACGGGCCCGGGCGGCCAGTGTCCAGTGCTGTGCGAGCGCGGCCGGCGGGAGCACCGGGAACCTGGGGTCGATCACGGCGCCGGCCGGCCACCACGAGCCGGGCTGCGCAGCGACGCCGGGCGGGGGAACCGGGGAGGTGTACGGGACCGGACCGGTGGGGTGTGGGGTCGGGGCGGCTGGTGGCTGCGGCTGCGGAGCGGCCCGGGCACCTTCCTCCCATGCGGCCCGATCGGCATCGGCTCCCCACTCGGCGGGAATCCGGACCGTCAGCCCCGCGCGCCGGGCCTGGTTCAGCAGCCCGATGTACGCGGTGAAGTGCACGGAGGCGGTCTGCTTGCTGGAGCTGCGGCCCGTGCCCCGCAGCCAGACCGCGATTCCGGCCGGAATCCCCAGGATCGCCGCTGTCCAGTTGCCAGTGACCAAGGAGACCACGATTCCACCGAGGACGAGGAGACCCGCGGCTTCGTCGTGCCAGTCCTGCTGATCCCGCTTCCGCAGGTGCTTGATCACCACGTTGCGGGCCACGTCGTCGTTCAACAGGGTGACCCCGTAGAGCGTTTCGGCCCGCCGCGCCGCCTCGGCCACCTCGGGCACGGCGGCGAGCTGTCCGCCCGAAACCGGCAGCGTCACATGGAGGTCCTTGACCATGAGCTGCTCCTCTCTCAGCCGACGGCGTTCAGGAACGGCGCGGACGCCGGTCGGTACGCGGGCTTCGGAAGCGGTCCCGGGGCCTCGACGTAGGACTCCCGGGCCTTCTCCTTCTTCTCGTCCTGGTAGAAGCCGTAGGCAAGTCCGTTCGCCTTGTTCGTGATGGTGACCGCGCGGGGATCCACTTCGACGCCTGCCTTCTTGAGCCCGCCGACGATGGCCTTGGTCGATATCGGGTTCACGGTCTTCTCGAACAGGCCTGCGCCGGCGGCCGAGGTGCGCTCGGCAGCGCCGGCTCCCTCAGCGGCCACCGACGTCCTGATGTTCTTGATCGGGGCCCGGATCACCTTGTTGACGACGCCAACACCCTGAACTTTCGTGATCGACTTTCCGGCGGTGGCGAAGCCCTTGATGGCACCGACACCGGGGATCACCCCGAGCCCGTCCATTCCGATCTTCAGCCAGGAGACGTCCTGGCCGCGGGACTTGGCGATGCCGTGCCCGGCCATCGCGGCCGCACTGGTCAGCATGGCCGCCGCACCCAGGATCGGGCCGGCTCCGGGGATCACCAGGGCCGCGATCGCCAACCCTGCCGAAATCTTGGACAGGTCGTCGGCGTGCTCGGCCAGGAAGTCCAGCGACTTCTGCCAGGCGTGCTCCACCTTGTCCAGCATCCGCTTGAGGAAGCTCGGGTCCGGCGGGTGGTGGCGGGACGCCTCCATGATCGCCTTGGCGGCCGCCTCGGCCTTGTTCTTGTGGTCAGCCAGCTGCTTGTGGCCGTTCGCGATCACCTCGTCGAGCTGGTGCGCGAGCTGCTGCTGGGCTTGGAGTTTGGCCTCGAAGTCGGCCTTGGCCTTCGTCTGGGCGGCCGCGTCGGTGGACTGCGCGGAGGCGTCGAGGGCCTTTCCCGCGGTGTCGCACTGGACGTTCATGTCGCCCAGTCGGGAGCGCAGTTCGACGGCTTGGGCCTCCATGGTCCGGCCGGTGGAGAGCAGCCCGGTGAGCTGGGTGTGCCAGGTCTTGAGGGCCCGTGAGCAGGCGGCCATCGATTCGTGGCCCTGGGTGAGGTACTTGGGCAGTTCGCCCAGCTTGCCGGCGAAGTTGCGGGCCGCCTCGCCCTGCCAGGCGCTGCCCTCGGAGCCGAGGTCGGCGAGCGCGTGGCGCAGTTCCTCCAGTTCGCGGGCGACGGCGTCGACGTCCGCGTACATCTTGGCGATGGCCGGGAGGTCCCCCGGGGCCGGGCAGAAGCCGAGGCCCGGCCAGTTCTTGTCACTCATGGTGGAAGTCAGTCCCCTGGGTGTTGGCTCAGGTCGCGCCGAGGCCCTTGGCGGTGCCCTGCTCGTTGTCCCCGTAGTTCTTGAGCGAGGCGTCCAGGCCCTCGCGCAGGCCGTGGGCGAGCTTGGCCATCCGGCCGATGCCGCCGTGCCAGTGGTCCTCGAAGCCCTTGCAGGCCGAGTCGAGCCGCTCGGTGCCCAACTGCTTGCCCTTTCCGAGGTTTTCGAGGCTCTTGGCGACCGCCCCCATGCGGTTGCCGCACTCGTCGAGCTGTTTGGACACCGTTCTCATCCGGCCCATGTCGATCTTGAACTCTTCGGCCAACTCCTCGTCCCCCCAAAGCATGTGGTGCGATATGGAGCACCTGTTCGGTGAACCTAACCCATGGGTGGGCAAAGTTCGGTCCATGCCCGGGAATTGGAGATCGCCCTTCCGCATTCCCGGTCGGACGGGCACGAAAAAGCGGAGGGGCACCGGATGATCTCCGGTGCCCCTCCGCTCGTACGGGTGCCGTTACGCCGGGCCGGCGACCACCGCGATCGGGGTGGTGACCGGGGTGCCGGAGCCGTCGCGGCGCGGGTCGCGCTCGGGCAGGTCGACCGGGGCGCCCTTGGCGGTGGCGGCCCGGGCCGGGGCGGCGCCGGCCCAGGCGAAGGTCAGGGCCTCCTCGCCGCGCAGGAAGCGCTGGCAGCGCACGCCGCCGGTGGCGCGGCCCTTGCGCGGGTACTGCTCGAACGGGGTGACCTTCCAGCTCGTCTGCTCGCCGTCGGAGAGCGTGCCCGTGGCCGTGGCCACCGAGACCACCACCGCGTCCGCCGCCGGGTCCACCGCCGTGAAGGACAGCACCCGCGCGCCGTCCGACAGCTTGATGCCCGCCATGCCGCCCGCCGGGCGGCCCTGCGGACGCACCTGGCCCGCCGGGTAGCGCAGCAGTTGGGCGTCCGAGGCGATGAAGACCAGGTCCTCCTCGCCGGTGCGCAGTTCGACCGCGCCCACCAGCTCGTCACCCTCCTTGAGGGCGATCACCTCGAACTCGTCCTTGTTCGCCGGCCACTCCGGCACCACCCGCTTCACCACGCCCTGCAGCGTGCCCAGCGCCAGCCCCGGCGAGGACTCGTCGAGGGTGGTCAGCGCCAGCGCCCGCTCCCCGTCCTCCAGCCGCAGGAACTCGCCCACCGCGGCCCCGCCCGCCAGCGTCGGCGACGGTGTCGGCGGCAGTGCCGGAAGGTCGATCACCGGCATCCTCAGCACCCGGCCCGCGGACGTCACCACACCCACGTCCGCCCGTGCCGTCGCGTGCACCGCCGAGACGATCACATCGTGCTTCGCCCGCTTCTCCGACACCTCGAACGGCTCGCCGTCCGCCGTCCGCGCCAGCAGGCCCGTCGACGACAGCAGCACCCGGCACGGGTCGTCCGCGACCTCCAGCGGCACCGCCAGCGCCGCCGAGGGCACCGCCCCCGCCTCCAGCAGCACCGTGCGCCGCTCGGTGCCGAACTGCTTCGACACCGCGCCCAGTTCGGACGACACCACGCTGCGCAGCTTGGTGTCCGACTCCAGGATCTCGGTCAGGTCCGCGATCTCGGAGGTCAGCTTCGCCTTCTCCTGCTCCAGCTCCACCCGGTCGAAGCGGGTCAGCCGGCGCAGCGGGGTGTCCAGGATGTACGCGGTCTGCGTCTCCGACAGCGAGAAGCGCTCCATCAGGCGCTCCTTCGCCTGCTGGGCGTTGTCACTCGACCGGATGATCGCGATGACCTCGTCGATGTCGACCAGGGCCACCAGCAGGCCCTCGACCAGGTGCAGCCGCTCCTCGCGCTTGCGGCGGCGGAAGTCGCTGCGCCGGCGCACCACGGTGAAGCGGTGGTCGACGTAGACCTCCAGCAGTTCCTTCAGCCCCAGCGTCAGCGGCTGGCCGTCGACCAGCGCCACGTTGTTGATGCCGAAGGTCTCCTCCATCGGCGTCAGCTTGTACAGCTGCTCCAGCAGCGCCTCCGGCACGAAGCCGTTCTTCACCTCGATGACCAGCCGCAGCCCGTGCTCGCGGTCGGTCAGGTCCTTGACGTCCGCGATGCCCTGGAGCTTCTTCGCGTTGACCAGGTCCTTGATCTTCGAGATGACCTTCTCCGGGCCGACGTTGTACGGCAGCTCGGTGACCACGATGCCCTTGCGGCGGGCCGTCACCGCCTCCACCGTCGTCGTCGCCCGGATCTTGAACGTGCCGCGGCCCGACTCGTACGCGTCCCGGATGCCCGACAGGCCCACGATCCGCCCGCCCGTCGGCAGGTCCGGACCGGGCACGAACCGCATCAGCGTGTCCAGGTCGGCGTTCGGGTGCTTGATCAGGTGCCGGGCCGCGGCCACCACCTCGGAGAGGTTGTGCGGCGGCATGTTCGTCGCCATGCCGACCGCGATGCCCGTCGCTCCGTTCACCAGCAGGTTCGGGAACGCGGCCGGCAGCGCCAGCGGCTCCTGCTCGCTGCCGTCGTAGTTCGGGCCGAAGTCGACGGTGTCCTCGTGGATCGACTCCACCATCGCCATCGAGGCGGCCGTCAGCCGCGACTCGGTGTAGCGCATCGCGGCCGGCGGGTCGTCGTTGCCCAGCGAACCGAAGTTGCCGTGGCCGTCGATCAGCGGCAGCCGCATCGAGAACGGCTGCGCCATGCGCACCACGGAGTCGTAGATGGACGCGTCACCGTGCGGGTGCAGCCGGCCCATCACCTCGCCCACCACGCGCGCGCACTTCACGTGCGCGCGCTCGGGGCGCAGGCCCATCTCGTTGGCCTGGTACAGGATCCGGCGGTGCACCGGCTTCAGGCCGTCCCGTGCGTCGGGCAGCGCACGCGAGTAGATCACCGAGTAGGCGTACTCCAGGAAGGAGCCCTGCATCTCGTCCACGACGTCGACGTCGAGGATCCGCTCCTCGAAGTCTCCGGGCGGCGGGGTCTGCGAACTGCGGCGGGCCATCGCGGCGGGGCTCCCTTACGTGTCGCTGGCTGTGTCTCGGTAGGTCGTCGGTCGGTCGCCGAACGCCCGGGGGCGGTCGTCGGCCGTCTCCGCACCGTCCCGCCGCCGGACCCGTCAACCGGGTGCCGCCGACAGGGCGCGGCGCCCCCATTGTGGACCCTCGCGCCGACACTCCCGGTCAGCGGCCCTCTTCCGCCCCTGGCGAACGGCCCCGTCCGCGCGGACACGAACACGGCTCCCGCACGTTGCACCACAATGGGGGACGCCACACGAACCCCGACATCGACGACGGGAAGGACCCGAGCGCATGGCCAACCCGGCCCCCGCCTCCAGCCGAGGCATCGCCATCACCGAGCACCGCCTGGCCAACGGCCTGCGCGTCGTCCTCTCCGAGGACCACCTGACCCCGGTCGCCGCCGTCTGCCTCTGGTACGACGTGGGCTCCCGCCACGAGGTCAGGGGCCGCACCGGCCTCGCCCATCTCTTCGAGCACCTGATGTTCCAGGGCTCGGCCAACGTCTCCAACAACGGGCACTTCGAGCTCGTCCAGGGCGCCGGCGGCTCGCTCAACGGCACCACCAGCTTCGAGCGCACCAACTACTTCGAGACCATGCCCGCCCACCAGCTGGAGCTCGCCCTCTGGCTGGAGGCCGACCGGATGGGCTCGCTGCTCGCCGCGCTCGACGAGACGTCCATGGAGAACCAGCGCGACGTCGTCAAGAACGAGCGCCGCCAGCGCTACGACAACGTCCCGTACGGCACCGCCTTCGAGAAGCTCACCGCGCTCTCGTTCCCCGACGGCCACCCGTACCACCACACGCCGATCGGCTCCATGGCCGACCTCGACGCGGCCACCCTGGAGGACGCCCGCACGTTCTTCCGGACGTACTACGCGCCCAACAACGCCGTCCTGTCCATCGTGGGCGACATCGACCCCGAGCAGACCGTCGCCTGGGTCGAGAAGTACTTCGGCTCCATCCCCGCGCACGACGGCAAGCAGCCGCCGCGCTCGGGCGAACTCCCCGAGACCATCGGGCGGGAGATCCGCGAGGAGATCCACGAGGACGTCCCCTCGCGCGCCCTGATGGCCGCCTACCGCCTCCCGCACGACGGCACCCGCGAGGCCGACGCCGCCGACCTCGCCCTCACCATCCTCGGCAGCGGCGAGTCCAGCCGTCTCTACAACCGGCTGGTCCGCCGCGACCGCACCGCCGTCGCCGCCGGCTTCGGCCTGCTGCGGCTGGCCGGCGCCCCCAGCCTCGGCTGGCTCGACGTCAAGACCTCCGGCGACGCCACCGTCGAGCGGATCGGCACCGCCGTCGACGAGGAGCTCGCCCGCTTCGCCGCCGAGGGCCCCACCGCCGAGGAACTCGAACGCGCCCAGGCCCAGATCGAGCGCGAGTGGCTCGACCGGCTCACCACCGTCGCCGGCCGGGCCGACGAACTGTGCCGCTACGCCGTCCTGTTCGGCGACCCCAAGCTGCTCAACGACGCCCTCCCCAAGGTCCTCGACGTCACCGCCGAAGAGGTCCAGGCCGTCGCCAAGGCCCGGCTCCACCCCGACAACCGGGCCGTCCTCGCCTACGAGCCGACCGCCGCCGCCGAGACCGACGCCGACTCCGACGCCGCTTCCGAAGAGGAGGGTGCCGCCGTATGAGCACCGACTACGTCCCCGCCATGACCTTCCACCCGCAGCCCCGGCCGGGCACGCCCAGCCCCTGGGACTTCCCCGCCCCCGAGCGGGCCGCCCTCGGCAACGGCATCACCGTCCTGCACTGCCACCGGCCCGGCCAGCAGCTGGTCGCCGTCGAGGTCCTGCTCGACGTCCCGCTCGCGGCCGAGCCCGAGGGCCTCGACGGCATCGCCGGGATCCTCGCCCGCGCCTTCAGCGAGGGCACCGACAGCCTCAGCGCCGAGGAGTTCGCCGCCGAGCTGGAGCGCGCCGGCGCCACCCTGGACGCGCACGCCGACCACCCGTGCATCCGGATCTCCCTGGAGGTCCCCGCCTCCCGGCTCCAGCGCGGCCTGTCCCTGCTGGCCGACGCCCTGCGCGCCCCCGCGCTGCCCGAGGCGGAGATCGAGCGGCTGGTCGCCAACCGCCTGGACGAGATCGTCCACGAGCAGGCCAACCCCGCCCGGCGCGCCGCCAAGGCCCTGTACGCCGAGCTCTTCGACGCCGCCGACCGGCTCTCCCGGCCCCGCGCCGGCACCGCCGACACCGTCAAGTCGATCGACCGCGCCGCCGTCAAGGCCTTCTACGACGCCCACGTGCGCCCCGCGACCGGCACCGTCGTGGTGGTCGGCGACCTCACCGGGGTGGACCTGCCGGCGCTGCTGGAGAGCACCCTCGGCACCTGGACCGGGACGGCCGCCGAGCCGTCCGTCCACGCCCCGGTCACCGGCGACGACCGCGGCCGCGTCGTCATCGTGGACCGCCCCGGCTCCGTCCAGACCCAGCTGCTCATCGGCCGGATCGGGCCCGACCGCCACGACCCGGTCTGGGCCGCCCAGACCCTCGGCACCTACTGCCTCGGCGGCACCCTCACCTCCCGCCTCGACCGCGTCCTGCGCGAGGAGAAGGGCTACACCTACGGCGTGCGCGCCTTCGCCCAGCCGCTGCGCTCGGCCGCCGACGGCAGCGGGCGCGCGATGCTCGCCATCAGCGGCTCGGTGGACACCGCCTCCACCGCCCCCGCGCTGGCCGACACCTGGACCATCCTGCGCACCCTCGCCGCCGAGGGCCTCACCGACGCCGAGCGTGACGAGGCCGTGCAGTTCCTGGTCGGCGTCGCCCCGCTGAAGTACGAGACCGCGGGCTCGGTCGCCGGCACGCTGGCCGACCAGGTCGAGCAGTACCTGCCGGACGACTACCAGGCCGAGGTGTACCGGCAGCTCGCCGAGCTGCGCACCGCCGCCGCCACCGAGGCGGTCGTCGCGGCCTTCCCGCCGGACCGGCTGGTCACCGTCCTGGTCGGCGACGCCGCCGTGATCGCCGACGACGTGCGGGCGCTCGGCATCGGCGAGGTCACCGTCGTCAGCTGACGCCTCTCGCCGTTCCGTCCGGCCCGGTGGAGCACCCGCTCCGCCGGGCCGGACGCGTTTTTAAATCCATTGCGGGCCGCACCCGTTCCGTGGATAGATGTTCCCCGGCGCACAGCACGTGCGAACCGCGCACCGCGACTGCGGACCGCGCACCGCGACGAAGGAAGGGAGGCGGTCACCATGCGGGTCGAGCAAGCCATACGACGCTCCCCGAGGCCGTATTCCCCCTGCACCGTCGCCCCGGGCGCCTGAGCCCCACCCCCTGAACTTCCCCGAGCCGCACCGGGATTCCTCGCGCGGCACCACGTTTCCTGAACCACCCGACCCCTGGAGGTCGTTCACCCATGTCGTACACCGAGGTACCCGGCGTCCGCGTTCCGATCCGGATGTGGACCGACCCGGCCACCGTCGAGGGCCAGGCCCTCCAGCAGCTGCGCAACATCAGCTCCCTGCCGTGGCTGCACGGCCTCGCCGTGATGCCCGACGTCCACCTGGGCAAGGGCGCGACGGTCGGCTCCGTCATCGCCATGAAGGACGCGGTCTGCCCGGCGGCGGTCGGCGTCGACATCGGCTGCGGGATGAGCGCGGTGAAGACCTCGCTCACCGCCGAGGACCTCCCGGACGACCTCTCCGTCCTGCGCCGCGAGATCGAGCGGGCTATCCCGGTCGGCCGAGGCCTGCACACCGACCCGGTCGACCCGTCCAAGCTGAACGACTTCCGCGCGGCGGGCTGGGACGACTTCTGGCAGCGCTTCGACGGCATCGCGGAGGACGTCAAGTGGCGCCGCGAGCGGGCGATGCAGCAGATGGCGACGCTCGGCGGAGGTAATCACTTCATAGAACTGTGTGTTGACACGACCGGTGCGGTCTGGCTGATGCTGCACTCCGGATCGCGCAACATCGGCAAGGAGCTGGCCGAGCACCACATGGGCGTCGCCCGCGCGCTGCCGCACAACCAGGGCCTGATCGACCGGGACCTGGCCGTCTTCCTGGCGAAGACCCCGGAGATGGCCGCCTACCGCCAGGACCTGTTCTGGGCGCAGGAGTACGCCAAGAACAACCGCGCGCTGATGATGGCGCTCTTCCAGGGTGTCGTCCGGCGCGAGTTCACCAAGGCGGAGGTCACCTTCGACGAGGTCATCAGCTGCCACCACAACTACGTGGCGGAGGAGCGGTACGACGGCGTCGACGTGCTGGTGACCCGCAAGGGCGCGATCCGGGCCGGCTCCGGCGACCTCGGGATCATCCCCGGCTCGATGGGGACGGGTTCCTACATCGTCCGCGGTCTGGGCAACGCGTCGTCGTTCAACTCCGCCTCGCACGGCGCCGGCCGCAAGATGAGCCGCACCGCGGCGAAGAAGCGGTTCACCGCCCAGGACCTGGTCGAGCAGACCAAGGGCGTGGAGTGCCGCAAGGACGGCGGCGTGGTGGACGAGATCCCGGGCGCCTACAAGAACATCGAGAAGGTCATCGAGCAGCAGAAGGACCTCGTCGAGGTGGTCGCGCACCTCAAGCAGGTCGTCTGCGTCAAGGGCTGACCGAAAGCCGATCGGGGTGCCGCCACGGTGTGGCGGCACCCCGATCGGGTGTGTGCTGCGAGGCTCAGGCCGCGGCCGGGAGCTCGTCGAGGCCTTCGGAGACGAGCTTGGCGAGGCGGTCGAGGGCGTCGTCGGCGTTCTCGGCGTCGGAGGCGAGGATGACCTCGTCGCCGCCCTGGGCGCCCAGGCCGAGGAGGCCGAGCATGGAGGCGGCGTTGACCGGGTTGCCGCCGGGCTTGGCGATGGTGATCGGCACGCCGGTGGCCGTGACGGCCCGGACGAAGACGGAGGCGGGACGGGCGTGCAGGCCCTCGGCCCAACCGATGGTGACGCGGCGCTCAGCCATGAGACGTGCCTTTCCGGTGAAGCTGGTCACGGCCGTGCTCAGGGGGAGCGGGGGAAGCGGCCATGTTGTCTAGACCAGTGTTGCACGCAGGCGGCCCCTGGAAACCGCCGCGTTCAGGAGTTGTGATTGTTTCTTTTCGGGGCATAAAGCCCGGTCGATGGCGCTGTCCACCCTGCCGCGAGCACGTGCCCGGCGCCATTCGGCCCGCCGCCGGATAACCTGACGAATGTGGAAGACCCCGCGGTGGCGAACCCCGCGCAACCCGACTATCCGCAGCACTGGGAAGCGGACATCCTGCTGCGTGACGGTGGCACGGCCCGGATCCGGCCGATCACCCCCGCCGACGCCGGCCGGCTCGTGGAGTTCTACGAGCAGGTGTCGGACCAGTCCAAGTACTTCCGCTTCTTCGCCCCCTATCCGCGGCTCTCCGACAAGGACGTCCGCCGCTTCACCCACCACGACTTCGTGAACCGGGTGGGCCTCGCGGTGGTGGTCCGGGACCGCTTCATCGCCACCGTCCGGTACGACCGGATCGACGCCGAGGGCCGCCCCTGCGACACCGGCACCGACGCCGAGGTGGCCTTCCTCGTGCAGGACGCCCACCAGGGCCGCGGGGTGGCCTCCGCCCTGCTGGAGCACATCGCGGCGGTCGCGCAGGAGCGCGGCATCCGCCGCTTCCAGGCCGAAGTGCTGCCGGAGAACCGGAAGATGGTGAAGGTCTTCACCGACGCCGGCTACACCCAGCACCGCAGCTTCGCCGACGGTGTGGTGCACCTGGAGTTCGACCTCGAACAGACCGACCGCTCGCTCGCCGTGATGCGCGCCCGCGAGCACCGCGCCGAGGCGCGCTCCGTGCAGCGGCTGCTCACCCCGCGTTCGGTGGCGGTGATCGGGGTCTCCCGCACCCCGCAGACCGTCGGCCGGGCCATCCTGCGCGACCTGCTGGGGGACGACGCCCCGGCCGACCGCGCGGTGTACGCGGTGAACCGCAACGCCGCGCCCGGCACCGAGCTGGACGGCGTCCCGGTCCACCGTTCGATTCTGGACATTCCCGGACCGGTGGACCTCGCCGTGATCGCCGTCCCCGAGGGCGCCGTCCCGGCCGCCGTCGCCGACTGCGGCGCCCACGGGGTGCAGGGCCTGGTGGTGGTCACCGCCGGCTACGCGGAGACCGGCCCGGAAGGCCGGGACCGCCAGCGCGCGCTGGTCCGCCAGGCCCGCGCGGCCGGCATGCGGGTGATCGGCCCGAACGCCTTCGGCCTGATCAACACCGACCCGCAGCACCCGCTGAACGCCTCGCTCGCCCCGCGCCTGCCCGGTAGCGGCGGCTTCGGGATCTTCTGCCAGTCCGGCGCGATCGGCGTGGCCCTGCTGGAGGCCGCCCACAAGCGCGGTCTCGGCGTCTCCTCCTTCGCCTCGGTCGGCAACCGCTCCGACGTCTCCGGGAACGACTTCCTCCAGTACTGGGCCGAGGACGACGCCACCCAGGTGGTGCTGCTGTACCTGGAGTCCTTCGGCAACCCGCGCAAGTTCACCCGGATCGCCCGCCGGCTGGCCGCCGTCAAGCCGGTCGTGGTGGTCAAGGGCGCCCGGCACACCGGCAGCCTGCCGCCCGGCCACGCCGTCCCCGCCACCGCCACCGGCCTGCGCGACGCCACCGTGGACGCGCTGTTCGAACAGGCGGGCGTCACCCGGGTGGCGACGATCACCGAGCTGTACGACACCGGCGAGCTGCTGGCCCAGCAGCCGCTGCCGCCGGGGGACCGGGTCGCGGTGGTCGGCAACTCCGACTCGCTCGGCCTGCTCACCTACGACGCCCTGCTGAGCGCCGGCCTGCGCCCGTGCACTCCCGTCGACCTCACCACCGCCGCGACCGGCGAGAACTTCCGGATCGCCCTGGACGTCGCGCTCGCCGACCCGGCCGTGGACGCGGTGATCGCCGTCGCCATCCCGCCGATCGGCACCTCCGCCCACGCCTTCATGGGCGGCCGGCTGACCGGCGAGGACGACCCGGCGATGGGCTCGGACGACCCGGAGATCGCCGCCGCCCTGCTCGAAGCGGCCCTGCGCGCCCGGGAGCTGGGCAAGCCGCTGCTGCTCACCCACCTGGCGCTGACCGACCTGCCGACCCGGCTGCGCCCCGGCGGCATCCCCGCCTACGCGGCGCCCGAGCGGGCCGTGAACGCCCTCACCCACGCCGTGCACTACGCGCAGTGGCGCCGCCGCACGGCCGAGGCCGAGGAGACGGCGCGCGTCCCCGAGCTGGACCGGATCGACGAGCCCGGCGCCCGCCGGCTGGTGGAGGCGGCGCTGAGCACCCGGGCCGCGGTCGCGGCGCGCACCCAGCCCGGCGGCGCCCGGATCACCCTGCCCGAGGCCGGGGCCCAGGAGCTGCTGGCCCGCTACGGGATCGACGTCTCCCCGGTGCGGCCGGCCCCGGACGAGGAGACGGCCGTACGGGCCGCGGGGACGCTCGGCTACCCGGTGGCCCTCAAGGCGACCGCCCCGCACCTGCGCCACCGCCCCGACCTGGGCAGCGTCCGGCTGGACCTGACCGACGAGGCGGGCCTGCGCCGCGCCCACCGCGAACTGGACGCGCTGCTCGGCGGCGCCGCGCAGGCCGAGCTGGTGGTCCAGCGGATGGCGCCGCGCGGCGTGGACACCGTGATGGCCGCCACGGTGGACCCGGCGGTCGGCGCGATCCTCTCCTTCGGCCTGGCCGGTGCGCCGGCCGAACTGCTGGGCGACACGGCGCACCGGCTGGTTCCGGCCACCGACCAGGACGTCGCCGGACTGATCCGGGAGGTCCGGGCGGCGCCGCTGCTGTTCGGCTGGCGCGGCGCCGAGGCGGTGGACACCGGCGCGCTGGAGGAGCTGCTGCTGCGGGTCTCGCAGCTGGTGGACGACGTTCCGGAGATCGCCTCGGTGGATCTCGAACCGGTGGTCGTGGCCCCGCACGGACTGGCGATCCTGGGGGCGCGGGTACGGGTCGCACCCCTGCCGGTCCGCAGCGATCTGGGCCCGCGCGCGATGAGCACGCTGTAACCTTCCTTGGTTGCGCCCTGCCCGGGCGCTGTTGTCCGAAGCTCGGCGCCGTGCCGCCCGCTTCGTCGGCGGACCATGCCAGGATGGAGATATGGCGAAGACCGGTACCACCACCACTCAGGACCTGCGCTCGGCTATCGAGCGCAGCGGCTACTACCCGGCCCTGGTGTCCGAGGCGGTCGAGTCCGCGGTGGGCCCGGAGCCGATCAGCTCCTACCTGGTGCACCAGGAGACGACGTTCGACGCCAACGAGGTGCGCCGGCACGTGACGGTGCTGGTGCTCACCCCGACCCGGTTCGTGGTGAGCCACACCGACGAGCAGTCCGGGGCCGAGGGCAGCCCGGCAGTGCCGTTCGCGACGACGTCGACGGAGAGCGTCCGGCTGGACCGGATCGGTTCGGTCGTGCTGAGCCGGATGGTGGCGAACCCCGAGACGTACACCCCGGGCACCCTGCCGCGCGAGGTGGTGCTGACGATCGGCTGGGGCGCGGTGCAGCGCCTGGACCTGGAGCCGGCCGGCTGCTCGGACCCGAACTGCGAGGCGGACCACGGCTACACCGGCTCGGCCACGGCCGACGACCTCTCCCTGCGGGTGAGCGAGGCCGGCGACGGCCCGGAGACGGTGGCCCAGGCGCTGGTGTTCGCCCGGGCGCTGTCCGACGCGACGATCAGCACCAGCCCGCGGGTCTGAGCTCCGCCGCATCCGACCGACCGCACCGCTACGAATCCGGTTCCATGTCCTTCGTTCCTGCCGACGGCTACGACGCCTTCGAGATCCTTGACCCGGCCACGGCCCCCGCGCCCCCGTACGGCAGCGGCTCGCTGTGCGACCTGCTGCCCTCGGTGGCGGCGGGGCTTGGCGTCCCCGGGTTCACCGCGACGCTCCCGATTGCCCCGGCGGACCGGGTGGTGGTGTTCCTGGTGGACGGCCTGGGCTGGGAGCTGCTGCTGCGCCACCCCGAGTACGCGCCGTTCCTGTCCTCGCTCGTCGGGAGTTCGCTGGGCGGCAGCGGGCGTCCGCTGACCGCGGGCTTCCCGTCGACCACGGCGACCTCGCTGGCCTCGGTCGGCACCGGCACGCCGCCGGGCCTGCACGGCCTGGCCGGGTACACGGTGGCGGTGCCGGGCGCCGGCTACCTGATGAACCAGCTGCGCTGGCAGCCGCCGACCGACCCGCACGCCTGGCAGCCGTACCCGACGGTCTTCGAGCGCACCCACCAGGCCGGGGTGGCGACCGCACAGGTCTCGTCCCCGCTGTTCGCCCAGACCCCGCTGACCAGGGTGGCGCTGTCCGGCGGCACCTTCCTCGGCCGCACCACGGGCGAGGAGCGGATGGACCTGGCGGCCTCCTGGCTGGCCGAGCACGACCGGGCGCTGGTGTACACCTACGTCAGCGAGCTGGACGGTGCGGGCCACCGTTTCGGGGTGGACTCGGACGAGTGGCGGATGACGCTGGACGCGGTGGACCGGCTGGCCCGCCGGCTGGCCGCGCAGCTGCCGCCGCGCTCGGCGATGTACGTGACGGCCGACCACGGCATGATCGACATCGCGCCGGAGGACCGGATCGACTTCGACGAGGACTGGGAGCTGGGCGCCGGCGTCGCCCTGCTCGGCGGCGAGGGCCGGGCCCGGCACGTGTACGCGGTGCCGGGTGCGGCGGCCGATGTGCACGCGGTCTGGAGCGAGGTGCTGGGCGACCGGATGTGGGTGGCCACCCGGGACCGGGCGATCGAGGCGGGCTGGTTCGGTCCGACGGTGGACGAGCGGGTGTACGCCCGGATCGGCGACGTGGTGGCCGCGGCGCGCGACGACATCGCGATCGTCGCCTCCCGCAACGAGCCCGGCGAGTCCGCGATGATCGGTCTGCACGGTTCGATGACCCCGGTCGAGCAGTTCGTGCCGCTGCTCGAAGTCCGCGGCTAGCCGGGCCGCGCCGCCCACTTGACTTATCTGTGCCCGAACTCCCTTGATTTGAAAGGCCTTTGCTCCACCCATGGCTGAACTGGTGTTCTTCTCGGGCACGATGGACTGCGGCAAGTCGACGCTGGCGCTGCAGATGGACCACAACCACACCGCGCGCGGCCGGCAGGGCGTGATCCTCACCCGCAACGACCGGGCGGGCGCGGCGACGATCTCCAGCCGGCTGGGCCTGCGCGCCGACGCGGTCGAGGTGACGGACGACTTCGACTTCCACGCGCACGTGGTGCAGCGGATCTCGGCCGGCGGGCGGGTGGACTACCTGATCTGCGACGAGGCGCAGTTCTTCGCGGCCGAACAGGTCGACCAGCTGGCCCGGGTGGTGGACGAGATGGACATCGACGTCTACACCTTCGGCATCACCACCGACTTCCGCACCCGGCTGTTCCCGGGCTCGCAGCGGCTGATCGAGCTGGCCGACCGGGTGGAGGTGCTCCAGGTCGAGGCGCTGTGCTGGTGCGGCGCCCGGGCCACCCACAACGCCCGGACGGTCGGCGGGGTGATGGTGGTCGAGGGCGCGCAGGTGGTGATCGGCGACATCTCGGTGGACCGGGACGAGGTCGGCTACGAGGTGCTGTGCCGCCGCCACCACCGCCGCCGGCTGACCGCCGCGACGGCGCGCGCCTCGGTGCTCTCCCCGGACGTGCTGCCCTTCGAGGAGCAGCAGGCCTGAGGGGATCGGCAGGCCCGAGGGGGCCGGCGGCCCGCAGGCACCGGCGCCCCCGGACGGTGGCGGCCGCTACGGAATCACTTCCAGCACGGAGAAGTGCCCGCCCTGCGGGTCGGCGAGCCGGGCGGCGCGGCCGCGGGCGGTGTCGTGCGGTTCGACCAGGACCCGGCCGCCGAGCTCCACGGCGTGACGGGCGGCCAGCCCGGCGTCGCGGACCACGAAGTGGGTGCGCCAGCGCGGCGGGTGGCCGCGCAACTCGGCGCGGTGCCGAATGCCGGCGACCGGCCGCCCGCGCACCAGCAGCGCGGTCTCGTCCGCGGCGGAGCGGACCGGGCAGCCGAACACGGTGGAGTAGA
Source organism: Kitasatospora sp. NPDC041917 (assembly GCF_055589745.1). Lineage (NCBI taxonomy): Bacteria > Bacillati > Actinomycetota > Actinomycetes > Kitasatosporales > Streptomycetaceae > Kitasatospora > Kitasatospora sp. NPDC041917. The sequence continues at coordinate 23,465 of NZ_JBVJBI010000058.1, forward strand.
AGGCGGCGGCGCCCTGGGCGTCGGGGGTGAGCAGTTCGGCCCAGGCCGGGGCGCCCGGTTCGCGGCCGGCCTCCCGGCCGAGGTGCTCCTCGCCCTGCCAGAGGCCGAAGACCGCACCGGAGACGTCGGCGGCGATGGCCATCCGCCCGGCGCGTTCGGCCTGGAGCGGTCCGACGGCGACGGTCCCGCTGCACTCGCGGACCAGCTGGGCGGTGCGGTCGGCGTCGTCCACGGCGAAGTAGGTGGTCCACTGCACCGGGAAGCCGGTGGCGGTGGAGACGCCGAGGCCGGCCACCGGCGCCCCGTCGAGCTCGGCCCGGACGTAGTCGCCGAGCTGCCCGGGCCCGGGCGTGTACGTCCAGCCGAGCAGGGCGCCGTAGAAGGCGCGGGCGCCGGGCAGGTCGTCGGTCAGCAGGCTGACCCAGCAGGGCGTGCCCTGGGCCAGTCGGAGTTCCACCGCGGGCAATGCGGGCCTCCTCGTGGGTGGTTGGCGCACGGAAATCCACGCGCGCGAGGGTGATGCTTCCACCCTGGCGGGCGCCCAACCCTCGGGCCGCGCGGAAAATCCGGCAAAGACCCCACAAAGAGCGGCGGTTCGGGCGTGTCCCGACGGATTCCGTCGGATTTCGCGGGTCGGACCGCGACAAGGAGCCGGATGCCCCGCCGCCGGGGCCGCGCTGCGCGACAATGGCCGCCATGACCACCACCTACAACGACGGTTCCCCGCTGATCTCCGCGGCCGAGCTGCGGGAGGCGCTGGCCTCCGCGCTGCCGCCGGTGCTGCTGGACGTGCGCTACCAGCTGGTCGGCGCCGCGCCGGGCGGCCCGACCGCGGCCGAGGAGTACCGGGCCGGTCACCTGCCCGGCGCCCACTTCGTCGAGCTGGACCGGGACCTGGCCGCCCCGCCCGGCGCCCCCGGCCGGGGCGGTCGCCACCCGCTGCCGGACCCGGAGGAGTTCGGCGCGGCGATGCGCGGCTTCGGGGTGAGTGCGCTGCGCCCGGTCGTGGTGTACGACGGCGCGGCCTCGATGGCGGCGGCCCGGGCCTGGTGGCTGCTGCGCTGGGCCGGGCACCGGGACGTCCGGGTGCTGGACGGCGGGTTCGCGGCCTGGCAGGGGGCCGGGCTGCCGGTGTCGACCGAGCTGCCGGAGCCGGGGGAGGGCGACTTCAAGCCGGTGCCGGGGCAGCTGCCGACGGTGGACGGGGACGGCGCCGCGGCCCTGGCGCGCGGCGGCCTGCTGCTGGATGCCCGGTCCGGGGAGCGCTACCGGGGCGAGAGCGAGCCGGTGGACCCGCGGGCCGGGCACATCCCGGGCGCGGTCTCGGCGCCGACGGCCGGGAACGTGGGCCCGGACGGCCGGTTCCGGCCGGCCGCCGAGCTGGCCGCCCGGTTCCGGGCGCTGGGTGCGGGGGAGCGGGAGACCGCGGTGTACTGCGGTTCGGGCGTGACGGCGGCGCACCAGATCCTGGCGCTGGAGGTGGCGGGTCTGCCGGCCGTGCTGTACCCGGGCTCGTGGAGCGAGTGGTCGAGCGACGAGTCGCGTCCGGTGGCGGTCACCGAGCAGCCGGGCTGAGCCGGCGCGCACCCTGCGCGGGATCCCCCGACGGGTGCGCAGCGCTAGGGCGTGTCCGACCATTCCCGCCGGGTGCGCGGCGAATGGTCGGACACGCCCCAGGGGGCGCCGGCCCGGCCGACGCCCCCTACCACCGTGCTGCTGCTGCGCTACTACTCCTGCTTCTTGCGCCGGCTGCCGAAGACGATCTCGTCCCAGCTGGGCACGGTGGCCCGGCGCCCGGGCCGGACGCCGTCCGCCTCGGCCTGCCGGTCGGTGGTGCCGACCAGGCGCTCACGGTGCGGGGCGACGGCGCGCGGCATCAGGATGTCGGCGTAGGCCGAGCCCGCGCCGACGGCCGGGGCGGCCGCCGCAGCGGCCTCCTCGCTCTCCTCGGCGACCTCGGCGGGCACCGGTTCGATCGGGGCGGGGGCGCCGACGGCGAGGTCGCCGCGGAAGGCGGGGACCACGTCGAGCAGGCTGGTCAAGGAGTCCCGGGCCTCGGCGGTGGCCTCCCGCGACTCGCGGACCTCGCGGGCCGACATGATGCGGTCGGCCGAGGGCCGGTCGATCATCGGGCGGGGCGGCCGCTCGTGGGGGAGCCGGGCGATCCGCGGGATGAACGGGAAGACCGACTCCTCCTCGCGCTCGACGTTCTCGCCGATCAGCGCGCGGGCCTCGTCGTCGTTGGGCTGGACCAGGCGCCGGGGCGGGTCGTACGTCCAGGAGGCGCTGCGGCCCTCGCCGTCGGCCCGGTAGGAGAGGATGACCTCCCAGGTGCCGTCGTCGCGCCGCCAGGAGTCCCAGCGCTCGGTCTCCTTCTCGGCGCCGCGCAGCGCGAGCCGCTCGGCGACGGCCTCGCCGAGCTGCGGACCGGGGGACTCGCCGTTGCGGCGGATCGCGGTCTTGCGGGCGCGCTCGGCCATGAAGGCGCGTTCGGCGAGCACCGGGCCCTCGAAGCGGCGGACGCGGTCGACGGAGATGCCGGCCGCCTGGGCGACCTCCTCGGCGGAGGCACCGGCTCGTATCCGGGCCTGGATGTCCCGGGGCCGCAGATGGCTCTCGACCTCGATCTCGATCTGGCCGAGGCGCGGCCGGTCCCCGCGGATGGCGGCACGCAGCCGCTCATCGATGGGAAGGGTGTACTCCGTGCTGTCGGCAGCCTTGAGCACCAGCCGTGTGCCGTCGTTGCTGACGGCCACAACCCGCAGTTCGGGCACGGTTACCTCCCGGGTGGTGCCTGCCGACGTCACCTGCGTCGCTGCTCCCGTACTGAGTGTGGCCTGCCCACTGGCGACTGGCCACAACCTTGCTGAGTTCCCCGGCGTGTCGGGCTTATGCCCGCGCGCGCCGCTGTGGCACGGTTGCCTTTTTGCCACGCCGTCCGTCGGCGTCGCGCCTGGGTGTCCCGGCCGTCCTCGCACGCGGAGTGTTCGCGACGATCCGGGACCGGCGTCGCCGTGCGTGCCCGTTCAGTGGCTCCTCGTCAAGCTACCGGTGTAGACGTAGTCGACAAGTCGACCCAAGGCTCGGGCTTTACGAACAGTACTCCATTCGTGGCATCCAGCGGGGCGGCTCGCCGCTCAAGTCTCCCGCGATTCACGGGAATCTCAAGAGCGCGCTCCCCCAATGGCGGACCACCGTCGGATGAACGGTGATCATCTTCACACAATCCGGGTGCGGAGAACCGCATTTTCGTCCCTTGTGTCCTTCTTTGTGCAAGATGGAGAGCCTTGTTCGAGGAACAGTCGTACGGACCGAGGGATGTTGATGCCGGAGCGGAGCCCCGCCGAGGAGGGCGGAAAGGTCAAGGAGGAGCGCAGGCGCATCGATCTGAGTGTGGCTCAGGTCGCGGCGAGTGCGCTGGCCACGGTGGTGGGCGCGCTGCTGGCCTCCGAGCTGGGGGTGTACGGCACGATCCTGGGCGCCGCCGTGGTGAGCATCGGGGCCACCACCGGTGGCGCGGTGTTCCAGCACATCTTCAAGCGGACCGGTGAGCAACTGCGCGAGGCGGTGGACCGGGGGCCGAACCAGGCCGCCAACACCCTGCGGCAGGCGCCGGTGGAGACCGGGCCGTCCGGGACGCGGGCGCAGCCGCCGGTGATCACCTCGGAATGGAGCGAGCCGCAGGTGGTGCGGGCGCGCCGGCGGTGGGGCTGGAAGACGTACGCGGCGGTGTCCGGGCTGGTCTTCGTGCTGGCGATGGCGCCGATCGTGGCGTTCGAACTGGCCACCGGGCAGCCGGTGTCGGCGACGGTCAAGGGCGAGTCCGGCAACGGCACGTCCTTCGGCGGGGCGCTGACGTCCAAGTCCGACCGGCCGCAGGACGCCCCGACGGACCGGCCCGCCCCGGGCGGCCGCCCGGGCCAGGACACCGCGCCGTCCGGCGGGGCCTCGGCCCCGGCGACCACCCGGCCGAGCCGGGAGCCGGGCGACACGCCGAGCACCGGCGCGGGGACGGCCTCGCCCTCGGCGGGCCCGGGCGCGACCCCGTCGGCCGGCGCCTCCCCGTCGGCGGGCGGCGGGAAGCCCGGCGGCGGGACGACCCCGCAGCCGCCGGCGCCGAGCGACGCCCCGGCGAGGGAGCCGCTGAAGGAACCGGCGAAGGCACCGGCGGCCCCGTCGGCCGACGGGACCGCCGTGACCTCCTAGGACATGCGCTGGGCGCCCAGCACCCGGCGCAGGTAGTCGTTGCCGAACACCCGCTGCGGGTCGACCTCGTCGCGCAGCGCGGTGAAGTCGCCGAAGCGCGGGTAGACGCCGGCCAGGTACTCGGCGTCGCGGGTGTGCAGCTTGCCCCAGTGCGGCCGGCCCTGATGGGCGGTCATCAGCTGTTCGACGCCGGTGAAGTAGCCCTGGTCGGCGGTGCCCCGGTAGAGGTGGACGGCGATGTAGGCGCTGTCCCGGCCGGAGGCGGTGGAGAGCCAGAGGTCGTCGGCGGGGGCGAAGCGCACCTCGACCGGGAAGCTGACCTTCCAGTCGGAGCGCTCGACCAGGGCCTTCAGTTCGCGCAGCACCTCGCCGACGGCCGCGCGCGGCACCGCGTACTCCATCTCCACGAAGCGGACCTTGCGCGGGCTGGTGAACACCTTGTACGCGGTGTCGGTGAAGCTGCGTTCGGACCAGGCCCGGCTGGCCATCGAGGCGATCGAGGGGATCGAGCCGGGGAAGCGCCGGCCGACCCGGCAGGCGCCCTCCCAGACGGTGTTGGAGAGGAAGTCGTCCTCCAGCCACTCCTTGAACCGGGGCAGCGGGGCGGCCGGGCCCTGGCTGCGGTTGTTGCGCTTGGTGGCGCAGCGGTCGGTGTGCGGGAACCAGTAGAACTCGAAGTGCTCGTTGACGGCGGTGAGGTCGTCCAGGCGCTCCAGCACCTCGTCGAAGCCCATCGGCTGTTCGTGCGCGGTGAGCAGGAAGGCCGGCTCGACGCCGAAGGTGAGCGCGGTGATCACGCCGAGGGCGCCGAGGCCGAGCCGGGCGCCCTGGAAGAGCCGGGGGTTCTCGGTGGGGGAGCAGTGCCGGACGGTGCCGTCGGCGAGGACGATCTCCAGGGCGCGGATCTGGGCGGCCAGCGAGCCGGAGTCGCGGCCGGTGCCGTGGGTGCCGGTGCTGGTGGCGCCGGCCACGGTCTGGACCTCGATGTCGCCCATGTTGGTCAGCGAGAGGCCCTCGGCGGCGAGGACCCGGTTGAGCCGGTGCAGCGGGAGGCCGGACTCGACGGTGATGGTGCCGGCCTCGCGGTCGATCCCGCGGACGGCGGTGAGCGCGTGCGGGCGGATCTGGACGCCGTCGCCGGCGGAGGCGATGGAGGTGAAGGAGTGGCCGGAGCCGACGGCCTTGACGGTGCGGCCCTGTTCGGCGGCCCGCAGGATCTCCTTGGCCAGTTCCTCCGCGGTGCCGGGGGCGGCGGCCCGGGCGGGCCGGGCGCTCTGGTTGCCGGCCCAGTTGGTCCACCGGGTGGGGGTCGCGGTACTGGCCTGGGGCATTGCGCTGCCTCCTGCTCCGTGGCCGAACGGGTCGGCGCGGTCCGGGGCGGCGCTACCGCCCTACCCGCCGGTACGGCCCGCGGGTAGGGCGAGAGACTAGTCAGTTCACCGGTCGGCGTCTACGGGTCGTCCGGCCCCGTCGGCGGCCGCCTCGGCGGTGGGTTCGGTGGCCAGTCCGGCGCGCAGCCGGGCGAGGCCGGCGAGGGCGGCGACCACGCCGAGCAGGCCGGCGGCCAGCGGCACCCAGTAGCCCGCGGCGGCTCCGGAGGCGTCGACCACCCAGCCGCCGGCCGAGGACCCGACCGCGACGCCGAGGGCCAGGCCGGTGGTGGTCCAGGTCATGCCCTCGGTCAGCTGGGAGGCCGGGACGAGCCGTTCGACCAGGGCCATCGCGGTGATCAGGGTGGGGGAGATGGCGATGCCGGCGATCAGCAGCGCGGCGCCGACCGCGACCAGCCCGCCGACGCCGTGCACCGCGTGGGCGACCAGCAGCAGCGGCACCATGCTGACCGCCATGAACAGGACGCCGACGAGGAAGCGCACCGCCATCGAGCCGGTGAGTTTGAGGGTCCCGAAGACCACCCCGGCCAGGCAGGAGCCGAGCGCCCACAGGGCGAGGATCACGCTGGAGATCGACTTGTGGCCCTGGGCCTCGGCGTAGGCGACGGTGACCACCTCGACCGAGCCGAAGATCGCGCCGGTGGCGACGAAGGTCACGATCAGCACCTGGAGGCCGCGGTTGAGGATGACCGAGCCGCCCGCGTGCCGGGCGGCCGGGTGGACCGGCGGCTCGGTGGAGCGCTGCCCGGCGAACAGCAGCACGCCGACGGCGAGGAAGATCCCGGCGAGCAGCACGCCGGCCTCGGGGAAGACGGAGGTGGCCAGGCCGATGGAGAGGATCGGGCCGACGATGAAGCAGACCTCGTCGACCACGGCCTCGAAGGAGTAGGCGGTGTGCAGCTTGCCGGCGTCCTCGCGGTAGAGGTGGGCCCAGCGGGCGCGGACCATCGCACCGGTGCTGGGCATCACTCCCATGCCGGCGGCGAAGAGGAACAGCGTCCAGTCCGGGGCCTCCAGCCGGGCGCAGAGCAGCAGGCCGGTGACGGCGACGATGGTGAGCGCCATGGCGGGGACGATGATCCTCCGCTGGCCGTGCCGGTCCACCAGCCGGGAGACCTGGGGGCCGAGGATCGCGGCGGAGACCGCGAGGCAGGCGGAGACCAGGCCGGCCACTCCGTAGGAGCCTCTGAGCTGGGACAGCATGGTCACGATGCCGATCCCGGTCATGGAGATCGGCAGTCGGGAGACGAAGCCGGTGGAGGAGAAGGCCAGAGTGCCGGGGGAGGCGAATATCTGGCGGTAGCTGGACAGCACGGGAGCTCCGGGCAAGGGGAGTAAGGAACAAGGCTGGCAAACACAGCTTACGTACGTTGGCAAACGGTATTTTCCGGACACCCGCGCGGCCCCCGCGACGGCGTCCGGCCCCTCAGTGGCAGGATCGGTGCCATGTCCGACGCGCGCAAACCCTCCCCCTCCGGCGCCGCCCCGTACGACGCCCTGCTGCTGCTCTCCTTCGGCGGGCCCGAGGGCCCCGAGGACGTCGTCCCGTTCCTGGAGAACGTCACCCGCGGCCGCGGCATCCCCAAGGAGCGGCTGAAGGAGGTGGGCAAGCACTACTTCATGTTCGGCGGGGTCAGTCCGATCAACGGGCAGAACCGCGAGCTGCTCGCCGCGCTGCGCAAGGACTTCGCCGAGCACGGGCTGGACCTGCCGGTCTACTGGGGCAACCGGAACTGGGCGCCCTACCTGGTCGACACCCTGCGGGAGCTGGCCGCCGACGGCCACCGCCGGATCGCGGTGCTCGCCACCAGCGCCTACGCCGGATACTCGGGCTGCCGCCAGTACCGGGAGAACCTGGCCGACGCGCTGGCCGCGCTCGCAGAGGAGGGCGTGCCCGCTCTGCGGGTCGACAAGCTGCGGCACTTCTACAACCACCCGGGCTTCGTCGAGCCGATGACCGACGCCGTCCTGGCCGCCCTGGAGGAGCTGCCCGAGGCCGTCCGCCCCGGCGCCCGGCTGGCGTTCACCACCCACTCCGTCCCGGACTCGATGGCCGAGACCTCCGGCGCCCCGGACGACCCGGCCCGCGGCGAGCCCGGCGGCGCGTACGTCGCCCAGCACCTGGACGTGGCCCGGCTGATCGCCGCCGCGGTGGCCGACCGCACCGGCGTGGCCGAGCGGCCGTGGGAGCTGGTGTACCAGAGCCGCAGCGGGGCCCCGCACACCCCGTGGCTGGAACCCGACGTCTGCGACCACCTGGAGGCCCAGCACGCCGACGGCGCGCCCGCCGTGGTCATGGTGCCGATCGGCTTCGTCTCCGACCACATGGAGGTCAAGTACGACCTCGACACCGAGGCCGTGGCCAAGGCCGCCGAGCTCGGCCTGCCGGTGGCCCGGGCCGCCACCGTCGGCGCCGACCCCCGGTTCACCGCGGCGGTGCGCGAGCTCGTCCTGGAGCGGGCCGCCGTCGAGCGCGGCGAGCGGGTGACCCGCTGCGCCCTCGGCACCCTCGGCCCCAGCCACGACGTGTGCGCGGTGGCCTGCTGCCCGAACCCGCGCGCCCCGCGTCCGGCCGTCGCCGAGCACTGACCGCCCGTCCCGCGCGCCCTGTCCGTCCCGCGCGTCCCGTCCGTCCCGTCGCTCCGGAGGAGAACCCCGTGCCCACCCCCGCCCTGCCCGACGACCGGCTCCTCGACGACCTGCTGGAGGTCGCCCTCGACGCGGCCCGGCAGGCCGGCGCGCTGCTGCGCGACGGCCGCCCCGCCGACCTCGGCGTGGCCGGCACCAAGAGCAGCCCGGTCGACGTGGTCACCGAGATGGACCTCGCCTCGGAGAAGCTCGTCCTCGAGCTGATCACCGACCGCCGCCCGGAGGACGGCTACCTCGGCGAGGAGGGCGCCGAGCGGCCGGGCACCAGCGGGGTCCGCTGGGTCGTGGACCCGCTCGACGGGACGGTCAACTACCTGTACGGGCTGCCCTCCTGGGCGGTCAGCGTGGCCGCCGAGGTGGACGGCCGCGCGGTCGTCGGCGTGGTGTACGCCCCGGCCCGCGGCGAGCTGTTCCACGCCGTCCTGGGCCGCGGTGCCCGCCTCGACGGCCGGCCGGTCTCGGCCCGCCCCGCCCCGCCCTGGGGCCAGGCGCTGATCGCCACCGGTTTCAACTACGTCCAGTCGGTGCGGGTCCGGCAGGCCGAGGTGCTGCTGGCACTGATGCCGCAGGTGCGCGACATCCGCCGGGGCGGGGCGGCCGCGGTGGACCTGTGCGACGTCGCCGCCGGGCGGCTGGACGGCTACTACGAGCGCGGCCTCGCCCCCTGGGACCGGGCGGCCGGCTGCCTGATCGCCGCCGAGGCCGGGGCCCTGGTCGGCGGCCGTCCCGGGCACGGCCCCGACGGCGAGCTGACCGTGGCCGCCGCCCCCGGGGTGTACGAGCCGCTCCAGGAGCGGCTGGCCGCGCTGCGCGCCTGGGCGGACTGACCGGTTCCGCCCCGTCCCGCCCGCGGAACCCACGGGCGTGGGCGGGGCGGCCCCGGACATGCGAAGAGCCCTGGCATACGGGGAATGCCAGGGCCTGGGTTTCGCACGGCCCCCGCAGGGCCGCTGGTGCCGGAGATCCGGCGACTGGTCGGTGTGCCGGACGGGTCAGGCAGCGGTGCGGTGGCGCTCCAGCACCGTGTCCACGCCGTGCTCGGCGGCGAGTCGGCGGAGGTCGTCCAGCTCGGACTGCTCCACCTCGGCGAGGAACTCGTCCCCGGCCTCGATCGCGCGGTGCAGATCCTGCTCGGCGTTGGCTATGCGCTGCAGGATTCCGGCCTTGAAGGCGTCCATACGGGCCCCCTTACTGTGTCGGACGTGCACGGTCGTGCGCTCTCCGCCCCGAGGAGGTCCAGCCGGTGAAAGCACCGAGCCCGGATGGTGGTGAAGGTCCGGATAGGTGCGGAGACGGCCCTTCGGCCGCTCCCGGTGATGTCCCAGCCCCAGGGCCGGCGCGGATGAACGCACGGCGGGTGGGTGCGACCGGCCGTCAGCCAGATCGCGGGTGTGCAGCTGTCCTCCCCGCCCCGGAGGGCGGGAAACCTCCCGGCGGAAGAAAGTTGCCTGTGTCACAGTCCAAGCGGAGTGCTGCGGGTGCGAACGGTGACGGCCGGGGGCTCCGGCTCCGTGCCCGAGGGGCAGCTTATCGCTGCTTTACCGCCGGACCAGGCAGGATGGAGGCACCGTCGGAGCCGTGCGTCCGCTTTCCGGGGCCGGCCTGGAGAAGGGACAACGACCGTGCGGGTTCTCGTCGTCGAGGACGAGCAGCTGCTCGCCGAGGCCGTCGCTACCGGCCTGCGCCGCGAGGCGATGGCCGTCGACGTGGTGTACGACGGGGAGGCCGCGCTCCAGCGCATCGCGGTCAACGACTACGACGTCGTCGTCCTGGACCGCGATCTTCCGCTGGTGCACGGGGACGACGTCTGCCGCAAGGTGGTCGAGCAGGGCCTGGCCACCCGGGTGATCATGCTGACCGCCTCCGGCGACATCAGCGACCGGGTCGAGGGCCTGGAGATCGGCGCGGACGACTACCTTCCGAAGCCGTTCGCCTTCAGCGAACTCGTCGCCCGGGTAAGGGCGCTGGGCCGCCGTGCGACCGTCCCGCTGCCCCCGGTGCTGGAACGCGCCGGCATCTCGGTCGACCCCGGCCGGCGCGAGGTGATCCGCGACGGACGAACCGTTCAGCTCGCCCCCAAGGAGTTCGCCGTCCTGGAGGTGCTGATGCGGGCCGGCGGCGCCGTCGTCTCGGCCGAGCAGCTCCTGGAGAAGGCCTGGGACGAGCACACCGACCCGTTCACCAACGTCGTGCGCGTCACCGTGATGACGCTGCGCCGCAAGCTCGGCGACCCGCCGGTGATCGTCACCGTGCCGGGCTCCGGCTACCGGATCTGACGACCGGAGTCCGCCCGACCCCGGACTCCCCGCCGTACGCGCCCGCCCCGGCGGACGCCCCGAGAGGACCATCATGACCACCCCGCCCCCGGCCGGCGGGGCCTCCGGCGCGCCCGCCGGCGGCCCGCGTGCCGTCCCGCCGAAGCCCCTGACCCCGCCGCGCGTCCACCGCCCCGGGCACTACACCCCCGGCGACGGCATGCTCGCCTGGCTGCCCTTCCGCCCCACCATCCGGATGCGGCTCACCCTGCTCTACGGCGGGATGTTCCTGATGGCCGGCGTGGTGCTGCTGCTCCTGATGTACGTGTTCTTCCAGGACGCCGTCTCGTACCTGGCGCCGCGCAAGCTGGTCTTCGACGGCAGCCTCCGGGTCACCAGCCCCGACGGCGTCAGCACCACCATGAACAGCACGGACTACAACCAATGGCAGGCCGCCGACTACCTGGCGCGCTCCAACTCCGCGCTCAACACCCTGCTGCGCAAGTCGCTGACCATGCTGGTCTGCCTCGCCGTGATCGCCTTCGCGGCGGGCTACGCGATGGCCGGCCGGGTGCTGCGCCCGCTCGGCCGGATCACCCGCACCGCCCGCGACGTGGCCTCCTCCGACCTGCACCGCCGGATCGAGCTGGACGGCCCGGACGACGAGCTCAAGGAGCTCGCCGACACCTTCGACGGCATGCTGGACCGGCTGGACCGCTCCTTCGACTCCCAGCGGCGCTTCGTCGCCAACGCCTCGCACGAGCTGCGCACCCCGCTGGCGATCAACCGCACCCTGCTGGAGGTCCAGCTCTCCGACCCGGCGGCCTCGTCCGACCTCCAGCAGCTGGGGAGGACCCTGCTGGCCACCAACGAGCGCAGCGAGCAGCTGGTCGAGGGCCTGCTGCTGCTCGCCCGCAGCGAGAACGAGCTGACCGACCGGCGCCCGGTGGAGCTGTCCGAGGTGGCCACCCGGGCGCTGGAGCAGACCCGCGGCGAGGCCGACAAGCGCGAGGTCGAGCTGCGCTCGAAGCTCGATCCGGCCATGGCCGCCGGCAACGGCGTGCTGCTGGAGCGCCTCGCGCTCAACCTGCTGCAGAACGCCGTGCGCTACAACACCCCGGGGGGCTGGGTCGAGCTGGCCACCACGGCGGTGCCCGGCGGCGGCGAGCTGGTGGTCTCCAACACCGGCCCGGTGGTGCCCGGGTACGAGCTGGAGCACATCTTCGAGCCGTTCCGCCGGATCAAGGGCGCCGACCGCACCCGCAGCGACAAGGGGGTCGGACTCGGCCTGTCCATCGTCCGCTCGGTGGTGCGCGCCCACGGCGGCACCATCGAGGCCACGCCGCGCGCCGGTGGCGGACTCACCATGAGGGTCCGCATCCCCTCTCCGTAAGGGTCGAACGACCCTTCCGTAGGCGACCGTTCCCAGCCGCCCCCGCCAGGCCCGTCAAGACGACATAAGGCCTGGCGGGGGCGGCTTGTCTTTTCCGGCCCAAGCAACTTACGGTGTCGTAACCTACGCAACCGTAGGTGAATCCGTCGGCGGCCCGCCGGCGGGTCCGCACGAAGTGTCCCCGTCTCAACGCGCCCGTCCCAGCGCGTGCCGTCCCCTCAGGAGCAAGACCGTGACCATCGCCCCTGTGCAGAGCAGCAGCTCCCCGCTCGTCGCGAGCGGCTGGACCGACGCGCGGCTGATCCTCGCCCTCGAAGAGGTCGTCGAGAAGGAGCTCAACCGCCACCTGTCCGTGGCGAAGGAGTGGATGCCCCACGAGTTCGTCCCGTGGAGCCAGGGCCGCGACTTCGACGGCGTGCTGGGCGGCGAGGCCTGGTCGCTGGAGCAGTCCCAGGTGACCGCGGTGGGCCGGGTGTCGCTGGTGGTGAACCTGCTGACCGAGGACAACCTGCCCAGCTACCACCACGAGATCGCGACCATGTTCGGCCGCGAGGGCGCCTGGGGCACCTGGGTGCACCGCTGGACGGCCGAGGAGGGGCGCCACGGGATAGCGATCCGCGACTACCTGCTCGCCACCCGGGCGGTCGACCCGGTGGAGCTGGAGCGGGCCCGGATGAGCCACATGTCCGAGGGCTTCGAGTCCGACAACGCGCACAGCATGCTGCACTCGGTCGCGTACGTGGCCTTCCAGGAGCTCGCCACCCGCATCGCGCACCGCAACACCGGCAAGTACGCCGGCGACCCGCTCTGCGAGCAGCTGCTGGCGAAGATCGCCAACGACGAGAACCTGCACATGGTCTTCTACCGGAACCTGCTGAAGGCCGCCCTGGAGATCGCCCCGGACCAGGCCATGCGGGCCGTCGCCGACGTGGTCACCGACTTCCGGATGCCCGGCCACGGAATCCCCGGCTTCGAGCGCGCCGCCGCGCAGATCGCCATCGGCGGGGTGTACAACCTGCGCATCCACCACGACGACGTGCTCCAGCCGGTGCTGCGCCACCTCAGGGTCATGGAGATCGGCGGGCTCGGCCCGGAGGGCCTGCTGGCGCAGAACGAGCTGGGCGTCTTCCTGGACGGGCTGGACGACCAGGCCCGGAAGTTCGAGGAGCGCCAGGCCGCCCTGCTGGCCCGCCGCGCGGCTCGGAAGACCGCCGGCTGAGGCCCGGCACCGGGCGGTCGGAGTGGGTGGATTTTCCGTGATTTGACCAGGAAGATTCTTAACGTGACCAAGGTCACATCGTGTCGCTCCGCGATTCCGGGCAACCCCGGAGAGTGATCACCGGCCCAGGGGTGCCGATCGCCGTCCGTGACCGGATTTCGGCCCCCGGCCGGTCCACGGGATCGGTCGGTCTCCCTGGTGGGCACGGGATTTCCCAGGCGCCCGCACCGGTCTTGCTCACTGTGCGTGTCTGGTTTATCGGGTCCGACAGGGGTCGGCGATGGCCCAGCGTGAGGCCTTCCGCAGGCCCGGGGATCACCCCGATGGAGCCCGGGCTGAGTGTCGATTGAGTAACAGGGCTTGAAGTAAGGCAAAATCTCCGCCTCGGGTCGGGCACAAGACCGACCCCCCATGCGTTACGTGCGCTGGAGATACCGCACACACCGCACAACCCGGAGGGGGAGAGCGACAAATGGCAACCGACTACGACACCCCACGCAAGACCGACGATGACGTCAACGAGGACAGCATCGAAGAGCTCAAGGCTCGGCGGAACGACAAGGGCGGCGGCTCTGTCGACGTCGACGAGTTCGACGCCGCGGAGGGCATGGAGCTTCCCGGCGCCGACCTCTCGAACGAGGAACTCGCCGTCCGTGTCCTGCCGAAGCAGGCCGACGAGTTCACCTGCATGAGCTGCTTCCTGGTGCACCACCGCAGCCAGCTCTACAGCGAGAAGAACGGCAACCCGATCTGCCGGGACTGCGGCGCCTGAGCACCGCGGCGGACAGGGCCCGGTGCCCGCGGCTGCGCCCGCGGGACCGGCACACCGCTCCTTCCGGCCCCGGGCAGCGGGGCCGGACGGCAGGTCCGGGTACCGTCCGGCAGGACGGGCCCGGGAGGACGGAGTCGGCCGGAGACCCGGTCAGGACAAAGTCGTAGGGACGGTCCCGCAGCAGCGGAACCGTCCCTCTCGGTTTGTCCGGCCTCTTCGGTTCGTCCGGCCGGCCCCTTCGTCCGGCCCGGGTCCGGGCCCGGCCGGCTCACGGCCGGCTCGGGCCCGCCTCAGGTGCGGGCGCCGCGCCGGGCGTCCTCCAGGGCCTCCGCCAGCTTCATCGGCGAGCGGGTCGACAGGTAGAGGTACGGCGTCGGGTCGGCCGGGTCGGTCACCTCGACCCGCAGCGCCGTCGGGACGTAGCTGCGCAGCAGCATGAAGGCGCGCGGATCGGCCTTCGGGCCGCGCCAGGCCGCCGCCTCGGCGGGGCTCAGCGCCTGAGCGTCGCCGAGCGCGTCCACCGGGATCCGGGCCGGGCCGGCCACCAGTGAGCCCTGGACCACGCGGATGCGGGCCGAGCCGTAACTGCTGATCGCGACCGCGCCGGCGGCGATGCCGACCACCAGCCCGATCAGCGCGGCCGGACCGCTGACCCGGATCAGGATCAGCGCGAGCGTGAGACCCACCGCGATCGGGAGCAGCCACCAGGAACGCGGCACCGTGAGGCGTTCGTCGTACATGCCCCCCATTGTGGTCGCCCTGACGTCCGGCGCGGGACGCCACCCCCACCGGAGGCTCCCTACCCCTGGGTAGGGTTGGCCCCCGTGACCGGTACGACAGCCCCCAGCACCCCCACCGACCGGCCGGCGCCCGTCATGCCGCCGACCCCGACCACCCCGCCGCCGGACGCCGTCCTGCCGGAGCGCCACCCCCGGGCGCCCGCCCCCGGTACCCGGCTCGGTTCCCACTACGAGCACTGCTTCGGCTGCGGCCCGCAGCACCCCGGCGGCCTGCGGATCGACGCGGTCGCCGGCGAGGGACTCGACGTCACCGCCGAGTTCGCCGTCCGCGACGCCCACCAGGGCGGCCCGGGCCTGGCCCACGGCGGGCTGCTGACCACCGCCATGGACGAGACCCTCGGCACGCTCAACTGGCTGCTGCACGCCCCCGCCGTGACCGGCCGGCTGGAGACCGACTTCCTCAGCCCGGTGCCCGTCGACTCGGTGCTGCACCTGCGCGCCTGGATCACCGGTGTGCACGGCCGCAAGATCTACAGCGCAGCCGAGGCGCGGATCGGCGGTCCGGACGGACCGCTCGCCGTCCGCGCGCAGGCCCTCTTCATCCAGGTGAAGCTGGAACACTTCACCACGCACGGTCGCCCCGAGGACATCGAGAAGGTCCTCGACGACCCGGATCTGATGAAGCGCGCACGAGCCTTTGAGGTGAACCCTTGAGCGATACCCCCCGCCCGCAGCTGGACGTCCTGATCAAGCGCATCGACCCCGAGCTGCCGCTGCCCGCCTACGCGCAGCCCGGGGACGCCGGTGCCGATCTGCGCACCACCGTCGACGCCGAGCTGGCGCCCGGCGAGCGGGCCGTCCTGCCCACCGGCATCGCCGTCGCCCTGCCGGACGGCTACGCGGCCTTCGTCCACCCCAGGTCCGGGCTCGCAGCTCGTTGCGGCGTTGCCCTCGTGAACGCCCCGGGGACGGTCGATGCCGGGTACCGTGGAGAGATCAAGGTGATCGTCGTCAATCTGGACCCGCGCGAGGGGGTCAGCTTCCGCCGAGGGGACCGGATCGCCCAGCTGGTGATCCAGCAGGTCGAGAAGGCCCGTTTCCACGAGGTGGAGGAGCTGCCTGGGTCGGCACGTGCCGAGGGCGGGTTCGGGTCGACCGGCGGCCACGCCGCGGTCTAGCATGCCCGCGGCCTCGCAGGAAGCCGAGCAGGTATTCGCATCGGTCTTGGACCGGGAAGGACAGTGACCGTGTTCCGTCGTCGCCAGAAGAGCGAGGACGCTGTCGAGCAGCTCGCCGACGACGCCATCAGCGCCGACGAGACGGCCGATGACGTCGAAGGTTCCGCCGAGAGCGAGAACGTGACCGAGCTGGACCCGGCCGACAGGGTCGGCCTGCCGCCGGCCCCCCGGCCGGACGGTCCGTGGGACCACTCCGAGCTCGAGAACCCCGAGGAGGGGCGAGTCGACCTCGGGGGTCTGCTGGTCCCCGGTGTCGAGGGCATGGAGCTGCGCGTCGAGGTCGCCGGTGACGCGATCGTGGCCGCCACCCTCGTGCTCGGCAACAGCGCCATCCAGCTCCAGGCCTTCGCGGCCCCGAAGTCCGAGGGCATCTGGGGGGAGGTCCGGGAGGAGATCGCCAACGGCATCACCTCGCAGGGCGGCCTCATCGAGGAGGAGGAGGGCCCGCTCGGCTGGCACCTCCGCGCCCAGGTCCCGGTGCAGCTGCCGGACGGCACCCAGGGGGTGCAGCTGGTGCGGTTCGTCGGCTGCGACGGCCCGCGCTGGTTCCTGCGCGGTGTGATCTCGGGCCAGGCCGCGGTGCAGCCGGAGATGGCCGGGATCCTGGAGCAGGTCTTCCGGCAGACGGTCGTCGTGCGCGGCGAGTCCCCGATGGCTCCCCGTGACCCGATCGTCCTGAAGCTTCCCGAGGACGCCCAGATGGTCGCCGACGGTGGCGGGGCCGCCGCCGCCGGCGAGGGCGACAACCGCTTCGGCGGCACCTCGCTCGACCCGTTCGCGCGCGGTCCGGAGATCACCGAGGTCCGCTGACCCGGCTCCGACCGGCATCGACCCGGCACTGATCGCCTCTGCCCGGACCCCCGGGCAGGGGCGATTTGCATGTGGCGGGCCGGTCCCCGTACAGTTCCGGAGTCGCCGCGGGAGACCGGGGCGGCAAAGCGGAAAGCAAATCCGATGAATGAAACTCCGGAAAACGGAGCGGAAAACATCTGATAAGCTGGAAACACGAAAGAACGAAGCCCGGAGGGTCCGCTGGAAGGCGGTCCGA
>NZ_JBVJBI010000059.1:0-6720 GCF_055589745.1 Kitasatospora sp. NPDC041917
CTGGTCGTTGAGAAGGGAACTGAAGCCCTGTTAACGGTCGCGGTGCCCGTATCGAAAGGCAATCCGGTCAGAATCCGCAAGATACCGATACCACCTAAGGAGAGAACCAGGAGCGCACTCCGGGAAAGGACGGCGAGCGACTCACCGTCTCGCCGACGCTTTGATGGTTTCATCACCGACCGCGGCGTGATGACACGTACGACGGGCCCTCCCTGCTGAGGGCTTGATGGGTCCGATGGCGCCTGTAATACCGGGGGCCACGCCGGACCGGGTGTGCTGCGCTGGGTGGAGGGAGTTCTTTGAACGGGATTCGTGGCGCATGCGCGATTGTGCGCGGTGGGCGATCGGCGTAGGGATGGGCCCGGATGCGGCTGAGGTCGCTGCTATCGGAACCGGTGCGCCTGTTCTTCCGGCTGGCTTGGGCGCTCAGGCCACGAGAGTGGACCGGGATCGGACCGAGCGGCTTGTGAATCTGATTCCGGTGCGTATTCACCATTGCCCCCTCGAGCATGTAATGACGGAATGCCGGGCGAACACGTGCGGACCATGGTGTCGCTCCTGCTCTTGTGACCGGCACGCGAGCTGGTGCACTCGAGCGTGCTGTCGAGGTCTGCCGTATGGCTGCCGATGCGCTGCGAATCGGGGAGTCATCGTCTCGGCGTTGCCTTGTCGGAGGGCTGTAGGCGCCATAGCTGGTGTGGGCGTCCGTCGTAGGTCTGCTGGACGATAGGTGCACCGGGGGTGGTGTATCCGGCGAAAACAGCAAGCACCAGACCGCTGTTGACATTCGTCAACTTGTAGTACCCGCCCCCTTGCTCGGACGCGGTCCACTGTGACTCGAGGCCAGAGCCGAGGGTCTGTTGGACTACGTATGCGCCGTAAACGGTAGAGGCGTTCTCCACGCTCATGACCAGGTTTGAGTTGCTGTTAGTGATCTGCCATGCCTCGGAACCCGCCGAGGTGAGAGTCCACTGTTGATTGGCACCATCCTGCGGGGAGGCCTGCTGCAGCCTGGCACCAGGGGCCGTCGAAGAGTTCGGGACCTCGATCGCGAGCCCGCTCTTCTGATTGACCAGCAGACCGCTCTGTGTGGGTGTGTCATCGCTGGGGTTGGTGTTCCCGATGGAGCTGGAGTTGACAGAGTCGATCTGGACTTCTGTCAGCAGGGGAAGTCCATCGGGCGGTAGGACCAGGGGCGGGGAGATAGGGTTGTCGTTCGGGTCCGTCATGGTGACGTTGAGTACCGTGACGGTGCTGGGAAGCCCCGCAAGCACAGCGTACGGGTCGCCTGCATGGACCGGACGGCCGAACGGCCATCCGGCGCCGCTGTCGCCACCAATGACAGGATGAAAGTACCGGTACAGCGCGTCTCTGGCGGCAATCTCCGCATTGACGGCTGCGAGGCTTCCCACGGCAGGCCATACCTGGATCGTGGCTGCCACCTTGAACGGCACCCACACCGGCTCGGTGACCTGTACACGCGTGCCGAGCAGGCGCAGGGCCTCCTCGGAGGCACGGATAGCCTCCTTGGTCTCGTCGGTGAGGACGAGGTCGGCGGCCGGTAGTGCCTGGCCGGGGTCACCGGTGGGGCGGGGGACGACAGTGACCTGCAGGTGTTGGTCGGTGTCCGCCATGGTGCCAATGCGCAGGGCAGATCGGGCGCTGCCTCCGACGGTGACGGTGCGGACACGGGCTGCGTCGGGAACGCGCCTCGTGAGGACCTGGGCATGGTCGTCCGCGCTGACGGCCCGGTGAAGGGGGACCAGCCGGGCGGTGGCGCGGGCTACGGCCTCGTCGAGGGTCTCGGGTTCGGCCCCGCCGGTTGCGGCCGCGCGGTTGGTGACAGTGGCGGGCGGAGTGTTCACCCAGGAGGTGAGGCTACCGGCGGGGACGTTCCCGCGCGTACCCTGACACGTCTCGTAGCCGGCCCGTACCTCGGCGCCGAGTCGGGGGATCTGGCCGTGCTGGTACGGACCGTAGGTGTAGGGCGTGCTGGGGCCGAAGACGACCTCGCCCGCAGTGGCGTCCCACACGAACCGGTAATCAGCAGACAGGGAACCCGCGAAGGTGGTGTCTTGCACCCAGGTATCGGCGGGTGCGCCGCTGCTGACGGTGGTGACCGTCAGGGTGACCGCCGGGGTGCCACTGGTGGTTTGCTGGAGGATGGGCTGGTAGGTGGGGCGGAAACGCTGGTCTGGCGTGCCGTCGGACACCCCGAGTACTTCGTCGACAGTGGTGATATTGACTGCGGGCACGGTACCGGTTGCCGTTTCGGCGGGCAGAACGAGGGTCTCGATGGTCCGAAAGGTGATGGTTGGGCCCGGATAGCTGCTCGGGGTGGAGACGGTCGTGCCCTGGGGAATGGTCCGGTCGGTGGAGTTGGGGTCGGTGAGGGTGAAAGTGAGCTCAGTGCGGGCGGCGGACGGCGGAGTCGGGACAACGCCGGCCAGGCGCAGCAGAGACGCGCGGGCGGCGTCAGTGAGCTGATCGGTGCGGTACCCGAGTTGTTCGACGCGGGAGGCGCAGGCCTCGATCAGGGTGACGCCTGGGTCGGAGACGTTGTGGTCGGTCCACTGGGGGCAGCGCTGGGGGATGTAGCGCTTGGCCGCGTCGACGAGGTCCTGGAAGCGCAGGTCGTCCAGGGAGGGAACGGGGACGTTGCTCATCGTTAGGCTCCTGCGGTACCAGTGCCGGGTTCTCCGGGCAGGGTGTAGAAGGGGAAGACCAGGTTGCGGGGGCTGTTGGTTGCCAGGATTCGGTAGCTGATGTCGATATAGAGCAGACCGGAGACCACGGTATCCGCGGTGACGTCGACTTCATCGACGGCGATCCGCGGTTCCCAGCGTTCCAAAGCGGTGTGGACGGTCTCGATGATCTGACCACCGGTCGTCGCGTCGATGGGAGCGAAGACCAGGGCACTGACGCCGCACCCGAATTCCGGGCGCATCGGGCGCTCTCCCAGCATTGTTCTCATGATCAACTGGATGGACCGGTCGATGTCTTCGGCTCCGCCGACAAGCGCGATGGTGCCGTCATCGGCGACTGTTGCAGGGAAGGTCCAGCCTTTTCCGATCAGTTCGTCCACGATGGCCTCCCTCGGGCGAGGTCATTAAAGTGAGTCGAATGGGTGCTATAGACCTTGTTGCCTTTTCGGATGGTCGATCGCAGCCATGCCGGGAAACGGGCATCAGGGATGTTCGGCTCGTTAGGCAGCCGTGAGGAAAAGGGGAGGAACGTCATCCTACGTCAACCTTTGGCGAAGCGATTTTAACGCTATCGGTGCCGTTGATTTCTACCGTTTTCGCGTTAAGCTTGAGGCTACTCTTGGTGTTATCCCCGATCTCCAGGCTGTCCGTCGTGAGTGTCAGGCTTTTGGTGCCCTTGAGCTCCAGATTTTCCGCTTCGATCGTGATCTTTTTTGCCTTGCGGTCCAGGCGGATCTTCACCTCCTGGTCCCCGGTGCTCAGCAGGACGCCGCCCTCATCAGGGTGGTCCAGAAGCTCGATGCGGTTGCCCTCACGTGACGACAGTGACCGGCGGTTCACAGCCTTCGAGTCGGCATCAATCAAGTCAACGCTGTGTGTCGAAGGATGGTCCTTGCCGTTGTACAGGCCGCCCAGGACATAGGGGCGGTCCAGGCGTCCCTGCTCGAAGCCAACGAGCACCTCGTCTCCGATGCCGGGGCTGATCACCCCGCCCCCGCCTTCGCCTCCGAACTGCACGGTACGGGCCCAATCGGAGACGTAATCCTCGCTGAGCCACGGGAAGGCGATCCGCACCGCCCCCGACTGGCGCGTATCGGGATCACGGACGTCTTGGACGGTGCCGATGGCAAGCCCCGGCACCGCGTATGCTGCCGGTCCATTGCGGGCAGCGTGCGGGACGCGCTGTTGCGAGCTCACGTTCACCTTAGTGCGATAGCCGCGGTCGAAGACGTGGCGAGTACCGGTAACGGTGTAGCGGCCAGTGAACGGCTCTCCGACATTGACGAGCGTCACCGGCGTGCCGGCCGTCAGATGTGGGGAGCCATAAACCGTCGCTTCCAGGTCCACAATCGCGGCTGCGGCCGTGTCGGCGAAGTATTCGGCGACACCCTTGACATCACCCTGCAATGCGTACCCAGTGCCGATTACTTCAGTGAAGGCGCCTCCGCCCAGTTTCGTGGCCAGATAGCCGGCGCGGGTGCCGATATCGATATATTTGCTGCCGTCGACTTTTGCGGTACCAACAGTGGCCTTTTTAGTATCGATGTTCCAGCCGCGAACCTGGACTTCACCGGCTGGCCCGGGCGAGCCCACGGCGACTTGCAGGGACAGCAAGTTGGTTCCATAAGACAGTACGTACGGGTTATCGTCGCCCGCCTGGCGCGGATCGGGTGCGCTGTCGGCGGACTGAAGCGCTTTAAGGAACAGCGTGCCATTGTTGACGACGACCACAGCGCCGTGCAGTTCTGCGAGGTACTGAAGGAATTCCCAGTCAGTGATGTTCGGCTGGACCAGATACTTGATCTTGGACGTCGAGCCGGCAACAGACCCAACTCCGAGCGCCGCGTGGCTGGCGATGTCGCGAACGACCTTCTCCAGCGTGGTCTCCTGCCATGCAGTCAGCCGGCGGCCTCGAGTCAGCCGCTGCGCCCGGTCGTAGGCTCTCAGTACCGTGAATGTTCCCTGCTCCTCGACCTCGCTGGCCACACCGGCCACCTCGCCGCTGAAGAGCACGACGGGCCGGCTGTCGGCGGTGGTGTCCGCCGAGACCTTCAGAGGCGTTCCGATGGCGATCCCACTGCTGCTAAGCAGCTGGTGATTGGGGTCGCGGAAGCGCAGGGTCGCCAGAGCCGGCAGATTGGCGCGGGTGTCCACGTCGACGGTGGTGAGCCTTGCGGCCCACTCTTCCGGGAGGGCCGCCGTGGTCTCAACCAGCGGTGTGGCTGAGTAAGTGGTCATGATCCGCTCTCCGCGCTAGGGAGCCATGCCCCTGTTCCCCCGGCAGCCACCTCATCGACGGCGGGGATGAGCAGAGTAGTGCCTACTGCAAGCCGTTCAGGATCGACGATTCCGTTGGCAGCAGCAATCTGCCGCCACTGAGCGGCGTCGCCGTAGTAGCGCCAAGCCAGCGAAGCCAGGCTGTCACCGGCCTGCGTCTGGTGCACGGCTAGAGCATTTTTGGAGCCTGAGGTAGGGTTTTGTTTGGGTACGGTGCGGGGGATCTCATGCAGCGACAAGCGACAGGTGGCCCGGCTTGGCCTCCCGTCAACATTGAAAAGCGTGTATTCGACATCGACTGTGCTGAGGTAGGCATAGAACGAAACGGTGCGTGCACGTCCCCATTCAAGGCGTACCCACGGGGGGGACAAGGTACTACCAACCGCGAAGCTGCTAATGGCGGGCCGACAGCAGTCGAACAGCTCCTCTACTTGCTGTTCAATCGTGTTAACTAGACTGTAGGTCGAGTCGAGGAAGACCTCCACGCTGACCGACCTGAGATCGGTCCCGTTGAACTCCGGTGGGGCGTACCCCGATTGCTTGGATGGCTCAAAATTCCAGTTGGCGGACGTCGACAGGCTGATCGACTCGGGATTGAACTGCAGCGGGATTCGCGAGATCATCGGTCCGGGCTTGTTGGCCAGGCTGCGTTTGGCCGGCGGATCAAAGATCACGAGCGTAGCGCGGGTGAGCCCGAGCGTGGACAACGAGTACGAGGAGGAGGAGAGCCTGGACAGGGAGGGCAAGGACGGCACGACTGGCAAGAACGGCACCGTGGCAACTCCTTTCAGAACGGGGAGACGATGAAACCGTGATGGGCGATTTCAAGCGTCTCCATCCCGGGACGGGAGTCTTCAGCGCTGAACGACGGCCCCTCCCATCGCACAGGCACGACCCGCTCCATGCTCCATCTCGCGATGACGGAGCGGTTCGGGGCCAGCGCGGCGATGGTGCCGATCGTGGGAATGGACTGCATGGTCTGGCTCCGGAGCCACAGCCAAGCCGCGACGGTACTGCTGGTGAGGGGACGGGTCAGCACGATGTTGGAGTAGGACAGGCGGGTAGGGATCACCCACCGGTGAGCTTCCAGGCCGCCCTCCCAGCGCTCCTCTACCTCCAGGTTGGCGGCAAGGCCGTCACAGGTGGTGAAGGATCCCAGATCGTACATTCCGATCCATACCTGGAACCGCCAGCTGGTAGCGAATGACTCGGCCACAGCCGATACTCCTATCCTTGTGCACCCGGGTATAGCAACGTGGTGCATATCGTGTGACTCTGGGTGGGCTCGAGGAATGTCGACAGGTCAGCGAGGTAGTTCCATGTACCACCTTTCCGGCCTGTCTTCCTGGCGATGCACCACCTTTCGATGCAGCATGCGAGCGAGTACGGGCACCAGCACGCGAGTAAACTCATTACTGTGACGTCGAGTCATCTCGCGGACCATCACGGCTGTGTCCTGCACCCCGCCGGGGCGGGAAGCGCCGTCATGCCGATTCGTCGCCACGGGTGTCATCTGCCTGGGCGACGATCGCGCAGGCCTCGCCAGCCGCGAAGCGGTCGCATTCGGTTGCCGCCCGCCCATGTAGTTTGGGCTGGGCAGTACAGGCGATGGCGGTGTTTGCGGCGCGGGCTGGTCGTACAACGGTCGGGTGCTGGTGGGCAGGGCCGGCAGCGCCGTACCCATCCCTACCAAGGGAAGCGGGGGAGTGGCACCGGTGGTCAGGCGTGCCGACAGCGC
>NZ_JBVJBI010000059.1:6817-6997 GCF_055589745.1 Kitasatospora sp. NPDC041917
CGCTGGGCCTGTCTTCAGGGTGCTGGTGGGCAGGGTCGGCAGCGCCGTACCCATCCCTACCATCGGCAGCGCCGTACCCATCCCTACCAAGGGAAGGGGCGGAGTGGCACCGGTGGTCAGGCGTGCCGACAGCGCTGGGCCTGTCTTCAGGGTGCTGGTGGGCAGGGTCGGCAGCGCCGT
>NZ_JBVJBI010000059.1:7096-40154 GCF_055589745.1 Kitasatospora sp. NPDC041917
TACCCATCCCTACCATCGGCAGCGCCGTACCCATCCCTACCAAGGGAAGCGGGGGAGTGGCACCGGTGGTCAGGCGTGCCGACAGCGCTGGGCCTGTCTTCAGGGTGCTGGTGGGCAGGGTCGGCAGCGCCGTACCCATCCCTACCATCGGCAGCGCCGTACCCATCCCTACCAAGGGAAGCGGGGGAGTGGCACCGGTGGTCAGGCGTGCCGACAGCGCAGGGCCTGAGCCTGGGCTGGGGCCGGGCGGAGCAGGCGAGGGGGGTGTTTGCCGCACGGGCCGGCCGTCATAGACACCAGTCCCCACGGGGGGCGGCGTGAGGAAAGACGAAGCCGCTGAAGGACCGGGCGTACGGTACCCAGCTGTACTCACCTTCGCATCCGCGACCAGTCCTGACAGACGCTCGGCCGACGGCCCCTTGCGCTCGTCAGGACTCGACCGCCAGACAAGGAAAGGCCCGAGCCCCGTTCCGTCCAACGCGTGTGCGCCACTGGACCGACGTGCCGCACACGCTGGGTAAGGCATCCGTGTCAGGCAGGTCCATGACAGTTCGTGCCCCGATAGGGACATCCACTGTACCTGCCAGGCCGACAGACGATCACGGAAGCCCTGCAGATCGAGTACTGGCTCAACCTTGCTGAAGGCCTCTGCGACCTCCTGCTTCGGCAGCACTGACCTGCCATGGCTCATGTGGATCATCCGCCTCTGTTGATACGCGTGTTGATGTGGCCGATTTCGCGCACATAGCGGAGCCGGTCTCCGTGTACGAGATCGAGCAGATCACCCGGCGGCCAGTGGAAGTGATACGCGAGGTATGCGACCTCCTCATAGAGCCGTCGCGCCGGGTGGATCAGGATTCCCCCAGGCGTTCACCCGCTCCGGGGCCCTCAGGGTCAACAGCATTGATCTGCTCGTAGAAACGCTGCAGATAAGCCACGTCCGCGGCGAACAGCTGCTCCACGACTTCAGCGCTCACGTGGCGCACCTCGCCCAAGCGAGTGATCACGAGACTGAGCAGCACTACCCCCAAGTAGGCGGGATTCTCTCGCACTCGCTGATCCATCAACGGAGACAGCTCGTCACGTGCGGTGGCCAGGCGCATGGCACCGTTCCGGTGGACCCGGCCAGCCTGGTCCACGTATCCCATCGGGAGATCGAACTCGAACTCCGTCCGCAGCGGCTCTGCGCCACCCTCCGTCAGCTGATCAGTCTGGTAGGCCATCTGGGTCGTCATTACGGCTCAACCGTGATGTCTTCGAACTCAAGCGTGACCGTCTCCAACGCCGGACCGCTCCCATCAGCCTGCAGATCTGCGCCGCTCCATGCACTGGCCCAGCAGTTGACCAGTCCGATACGGCGCACCACGTTCTTCTGCGCGTCGATCATCTTGATCGTCACATGCTGCCGAGCGCCGTCCAGATTCGCATCCAGCAAGGTTGCCTTGAGCCAGTTCGTGAACTGCGTGCTCTTGTCCATCCCCCGAGTGACTGTCACCTGACCGCTCTGGGGAGCACCCGGCTGCTTCCGGTAGATCAGTTCACCGCTCGGGCTCACCTGGGTCACCGCAATGACATCTTCAGCGATTTGCAGGCCAGAGACGGCCTGCACCGTCTCCACCTGATAGTTTCCCAGGTCGATGGCGAAACGGAACGGCGTCAGCGTATTACCGGTAGTCATCTCTTAGCTCCTCTAGGAGTCGGGCCTCTAGGCGCCGTAGGTCTGGGTGATGCGGAACACGACGAACTCAGCCGGCCGAGTCGGTGCCACGCCGATGTCGCAGATGAGCTGGCCCTGGGCCATGGTCGCGGGAGTGTTGTTCGTCTCATCGCACACGACATAGAACGCATCGGCCGCGGTCTTTCCGACCAGGGCGCCGCTGCGCCACTGGTCAGTGAGGAAACTGGTGGCCGTGCCGCGGACCCTGGCCTGCAGGTCTGCGTTGTTGGGCTCGAAGACGGCCCACTGGGTGGACTGCTTGATGGAGTCGCTCAGGAAATTGACGTAGCGCCGGACGTTCAGGTAGCGCCAGTCCACGTCGGTCACGGCCTGAGTCCGGGCCCCCCACACCAGGCTGCCCTGGGAAGGGAAAGTCCGCAGGCAGTTGAAGCCCTTGTCATTGAGAGGGCCCTGAAGGTCGTCGGTCAGGGTGAATTCCAGGTCGAGCAGGCCGTTGACGGCCACGTTGGCCGGGGCCTTGTACACTCCGCGGTCGGCATCGGTGCGTGCCCACGTCCCCGCCACATGTCCGCTCGGTGGAATCAGCACCGGACTGGCATCGTACGCACTCGGTACCTGCAGCCACGGGTAGTACACCGCCGCGAAGGAAGCCGTAAGGCCGGTCAGGCCCAGGTCCAGGTTCGCGGCGTCCGTCGGGATGGTGCCCTTCGGCAGATCGAGCAGCGCTACCCGGTTCCCCATCGCCTCGCAGTGGTTCACCACTGCCTTCTGAGCAAGGGGCCGACCGGCAGCGTCGATGCCGGTGATGTCATCGAGGCCGGGGACCGCCACCATCGTCACATCCAGCTGGGCCTTCAACGCGTCCAGCGCCGCATCCAGATTCGTGGAGGCGGGATCGACGTTGAGGATGTAGCACGGCCCGCCGCCGTTGGTGAACCAGCCGTACAGCGCATTCGTCATCTGCGGCTTGGTGGCTGAGGCCGTGAGGTCGACGAACTGATCGAGGTACTCCTGCCAGGTGTTGACCTTCTCCGGGACCAGAGGGGTCGCAAAAGGCGTATCAGTGGGGCCGATGAAAGCCGCGACCGATGTTGCGGCCGCTGCGATGACGCGCACACCACTGGGAACCTGCTCCACGTAGACACCGGGAGCCTTATACAACATGGGATTCTCCTTCGAGAACGGCCTGGATCCCCCCTCGCCACCATCTCCAATTCCTCCTCCCCTCGCCAGGCGAAGCCGAGGCCATGTTCAGGCAGCACGGCCTCCTGTATGGGCAGGACACCGGTCGCCCAATGCCGCGGAGTTAGGCGCTGTCCGTGCTTGTCAACATGGTCTGTTTCCATTCGTCGGCGAGCGTGTAAGTTGGGTAGCCGGGCCACGTTGCCGTGACCCGGCCCCCTCAGAGGACGTTAAGTCCGTTTCTGGTAGCGGCCGTGTCCCGGTTGGTCGAGGAGTCCCTGGCGGACGAGTCGTCCCAGGCGGGAGCGGGTGACGTTGATCGAGGGCTCGTCGGTGGGCAGCCCGAGGAGTTCGTGCAGGT
This sequence comes from Kitasatospora sp. NPDC041917, assembly GCF_055589745.1. NCBI lineage: Bacteria > Bacillati > Actinomycetota > Actinomycetes > Kitasatosporales > Streptomycetaceae > Kitasatospora > Kitasatospora sp. NPDC041917. The sequence goes on from NZ_JBVJBI010000059.1 coordinate 10,318, forward strand.
CACGGATCTGGAATACCCGTCCGGGATGATCGTTGAAGGCGGTCACGATGCGCTGGTAGACGGTGGCTGGTCCCTCGGGGGCGTGTGTGGATTCGGCAAGGGCGAGCCCGTCGATGACCTTGCCGGCGGTGACGAGTTCGGCGAGGCGGGCCTCGACCTCGGCCAGGGCATGGGTGAGCTGCTCGATCTGTTCGCGCAGGCCGCCGGCTCGTGCAGCGGTCCCGTCGTGTTCGGCCTGCAGCAGCCGCAGGAGTTCGGTGACGTTCACGCGGCCAGCTCGACGTCGTCGCGCCAGGCAGGACTGGGGGTGGTGAGGCGGCGGAGCATGCCGGCGATGGAGGCGCAGTAGACGCGGGAGGCGGCGTTGTCCAGCCGGTGGTCGTAGTCGCGGGCGAGGCGCCGGTGGAGCATGAGGGTGCCGTTGACCTGCTCGACCACCCACCGCTTCGGTTGCGGGACGAAGCCCTTGCCCACGTCGTCGGGGTTGCGGCGGACCACCTCGACGGTGATGTCCTTCACCGCCCCGTGGATGATCACGGCGTCCTTGAAGCCCTGGTCCGGAAGATTTCAAGTCCAGTGAGATGGTCGTGACGCTATGAGGTTTGTGGTGCGGGTTCCCTGTGTTTGGCGGGGTCGTTGATCCACGCCGCTTTCGGGATTTCGGGTGGTCTGGGGCGGCGGCCGAAGCGTTCGGGGTGGCGCGAGTAAGCCTCGGCGAGGGTGACGGCCCGCTGGTCACGGATCTCCTCCGCGGTGCCGAAGTGGACGCTGGCGGGCGTGTGGAGTCCGATGCCCGAGTGCCTGTGCTCGTGGTTGTAGTACGAGATGAAGGCGTCGAACCATTCGCGGGCGTGGGCCAGGGAGTCGAACCGCTCGGGGTAGTCGGACATGTACTTGGTGGTCTTGAACCGGGCCTCGCTGTAGGGGTTGTCGTTGCTGACCTTGGGGCGCGAGTGACTCCTGGTGACGCCGAGATCGATCAGCAGTTGGGAGACCTTCTTGCTGGTCATGGAGGTGCCGCGGTCGGCGTGCAGGGTTTCGGGGACGATGCCGTTGCGCGCGATGGTCTCGCGAATCAACTCCTCTGCCCGCTCGGCTGATTCGGCCGATTCGACGGTGTGGCCGACGATGTGGCGGCTGAAGATGTCGATGATGACGTAGGCGTGGTACCAGATGCCCTTGCCGGGGCCGGCTGCTTTGGTGATGTCCCAGGTGAACACCTGGGAGGGGCCGTCGGCGACCAGTTCGGGCACCGTCCTGGCCGGGTGGGTGGCCTGGCGGCGGCGCTCACCGGACTGCCCGCGCTCACGCAGGATCCGGTACATCGTGGAGACCGAGCAGTGGTAGCGCCCGGTATCCAGCTCACGGGCCCAGATCTGTGCGGGAGGCAGTTCGGCGTACTCGGGGTTGTTCATCAACTCCAGTACCGCAGCGCGTTCTTCGGCCTTGAGGGCCGACGGCTGGACCTGCGGGGACCTGGGCCCGCGCGGGGGCGGAGGCTTCAGCCTGCGGTAGTGGGTGGCCCGGGAGCGGCCGGTCAGCCGACATGCGGCGGTGGTGCCCAGCTCGCCCTCGATGCCGGTGAACGCCTCGTCCACGACGGGATCGGCGGCGTGCCTCAGTCCGCGCTCTCGGAGATCATTTCCAAGAGCGCCGACGCTTTTCCCAGGACCTCCAACGCGGCCTTGTTCCGAGCGAGCTCCTTCTCCAGCCGTTCCACCTGTCGGCGCAGCTTCTCGTTCTCGACCTCGGCGGCAGACTTCTTCGGACGGGCCGGGCTCGTGCGGTGATCGACCAGGTTCCCCAGAGCCCCGGCATCGCGCGCGGCCCGCCACTCGGTGACATGGGAGTGGTACAGACGCTCGCGGCGCAGGACCGCACCCCTCTCGCCCTCGGGCGCGGCGTCGTACTCGGTGACGATCCGCAGCTTGTACTCGGGGCTGAACGTGCGGCGCTTCGGCCCGGGAGCCGGGTCGGCTGCGGACGGCTTGGTGCTGGTCATCAGGGGTGGAACTCCTACTCGGGCCCTCTCGGGCTAACCCGACAAAGCGGGACGTCTCACCCAAGGCTGACAGAGAGGGGGACGACCCCGTGGACCTTGGCCCACACCCGGGCCCTGATCCACTCGGTGAACCGCCGGTGGGCGGTCGGCCCGGACTGACCGAAACAGGGCGGAAGCTGGGTCCACGTACACCCCGACGTCGGGACGAACACGATCACCGCCAACACCTCACGATCCCCGTAGCGCCGCCGACCACCGCCCTGCGGCCAAGTCGGCGCCTCCGGCATCACCAACTGGAACAGCTCCCGCAACTCGTCCGGGACAAGGCGCTCCACGGTCGTCACCTGCAGCCTACTCAGCCACCTAAATGAAATGTCCTCTTACGTCTGCACATTCACGAGCGTCGGCGGTGCAGCCGAGATGGATCAGCCGACCGGTCACCGTCTACACCCGGATGGCGCTGCTTCTCCCAGCCACGGATGAGAAGAGCTCACTCCCAGGCGCCCTCCCGGCCGACGATTTCCCGATCGCTGTACCTTGGGTGACCAATGGACGCCCTGGCGCTCGGATATCGTCGACCCAGGAAAGGTGATTACCGATGCAGTTGTCCAGCTCAGTTGGTGGCGTGCTGTCAGGGCGCCATGCCACCGTTGTGGGGCTGGGGAGCTGCAGCGACAGGCCAGCTTCCATCAGGCGAGAATGAAGGTTATTCCGCTGGCTGCTCTTCAGGGTCTCCGCCGTCGACAATTCCACACTCGGTTACCTCGAGCTGACCCAGTTTGAGCAGCAGTCAGTGGCATTCCATAGGATGTCCTACGCCACATGAAGCTTTGGTGTCGATTATCTCGGGGAAGGTGAGATGCTTGGCGGATGATCGACGCGAGAATCCGCCGCGCAGGCACTTGCGATGCGCCGGTGCTGACAGAGCTGCGGTGGGACTTCACACGAGAAGACCACGGCGACGCACCTGTGCCTTTGACGGAGCCGGCGCTTCTGGACGCCTGCCGTACATGGTTGCATGAGCGGCTGGAAAATGAGTCCATTCTGGCCTGGGTCGCAGAGGTGGACGGTAAGGTGTGCGGGCACGTGTTGCTGCACCCGGTTGAGAACGCGCCAGTTCCCTATCCAGGACCGGCCATGTGGGGGTGTGTGACCGAAATCTATGTCACGCCGGCCCACAGAGGTCACGGGCTGGGGCATCAGCTTTTGGATGCGCTTCGGGCTTATGCCCGCGACGCAGGGTTCGAGACGCTGGTGACGTGGCCGTCCGAGTGCAGTACACGGCTGTACTGGCGGGCGGGCTTCGTTCCGCCGCACGAGCTGCTGGAGCTCCGGTTCCCCGAAGTGCCGCCGGACGACATGGCGGACTGACCGTCGTGGTTCGCCAGGGTACTGCGTCAGTCCCCTGTCTTGGAGCTTCCCAGTCGGGGTTCGGTGAGGGCTCGCCATAGGGAGGGACCCGAAGTGGCTGGGGTAGATGCGGCTGGAGTTCGGGGTTTCGCGACCGCCGACTCCGGCCCCCTGCGCGTGGTGGTCCGCCCCGCGCGCGACCAGTTTCACAAAGCGCAAACCATCCGAAGTACGCGCCGCTGTGGGCCCCGAATCGACCTTGAGTCGCAGGGCGCGGAGCCCGGGCGTCAACGGTGGACTTACGACCTGCCACTCGTCCGGGCGAACCCTGCCCCGGCCGGTCCATCCTCCGCCTCCGGTCGGGGAACGGTGCACTACGGTGCTGGTCATGCTCCGACGTATCGGCAGAGGCGGCCGCAAGGGGCAGACCCACGCCGCCGCCCCCGACCTCCGCTCGTACGACACTCCACCCGCCGCGCCGGTCACCGTGACTCGAGCGGACGGAATGGCGGAGGTCGTGCCCGCACAGCAGTCCCGCTCGGTCCAGCGCCAAAGCACCCGGCACCACCCGTTTGTCTGCGCGGTGTGCGGCTATCCCATCACAGAGTCGCCCACCCTGTTCAGCAACGTGCGCGGTACCCGGGGCAAGCCCGTCCACAAGGTGTGTGAGCCAAGCGCAACCAGCACACGGCCGCTGCAGTCTCCCTGGCAACGCGGCCAGACGCCGTTGCCGCCATCAGCGGTGCACGCTCTGGCCACCGGATGGGCAGATCCCGGCGCCGGCTGGCTCGGCTTCCCCTGCTCCAGATGCGGGGCCCTTCCGGAGGAACGGTGCATCGTTCGCTACAGCGACGGATCGACCGGTGCGGTCAAGACTCCGCACCCGGAGCGCTCTACTGCTGCCCGCCGGGCAGCCCTACCCCGGTAGGCCATATCTGATGAAGGGCCTCAGATGGTCGGCAGAAGCGGATGAGGCGGACAGCCCAGCCGGCAATCGATGACAAAGCAATCTGCTCTTATTGGGCATAGTGCCGCGAAAGTAGGCATGAATGAAAGCCTTATATAAGAACAAGATCAACAAAACGCCCACTAAGAGGACGTTAAGTCCGTTTCTGGATGATCTGGTGTCGCCCGTTCGTGTGTACGGAGTCGTTCAGACTGACTCGCATGTCGTGTGCATGATGTTGTTGGGGCATGGAACGTATGCCGTACTCAACGGACTTGTCCGACGGGCAGTGGGCCTTGATCGAGCCGCTGGTCACCGCCTGGAAGCGGGAGCGGGTGTCGCGCTCGGCGACCGGGCACCCGGGTTCCTGCGACCTGCGCGAGGTCGTGAACGCGCTGCTGTACCAGAACCGGACGGGCTGCCAGTGGCGACTCCTGCCGCACGACTTCCCGGCCTGGTCGGCGCTGTTCTACTACTTCACCTTGTGGCGCCAGGACGGTCTTGACCAGCGGATCCAGGAGATCCTGCGCTGCCAGGTGCGGGAGCGGGCCAGACGATTAGAGGACCCGTCCCTGGTGATCATCGACCCCAGTCCGTCCGCGTGGCGGCCGGGGTGCCGAAGGAGACGACGGGACTCGACGCGAACAAGAAGACACCCGGCAGGAAGCGGGGCCTGGCCGTCGACGTGCTGGGCCTGATCATCGGCGTGGTGGTCCTCGCCGCGAGCGCGCATGACAACGAGGCCGGCATCGCCCTGCTGGACCAGGCAGCCGAACGATGCGGGATGCGGCTGGAGAAGGTCTTGGTCGACCGGGGCTTCAAGGACGCCGTGATCATCCATGGGGCGGTGAACGACATCACCGTCGAGGTGGTCCGCCGCAACCCCGGCGCCCAGGGCAAGGGCTTCGTCCCACAACCGAAGCGGTGGGTGGTCGAGCAGGTCAACGGCACCCTCATGCTCCACCGGCGCCTCGCCCGCGACTACGACCACCGGCTGGACAACGCCGCCTCCCGCGTCTACTGGGCCTCCACCGCCGGCATGCTCCGCCGCCTCACCACCCCCAGTCCTGCCTGGCGCGACGACGTCGAGCTGGCCGCGTGAACGTCACCGAACTCCTGGGGCTGCTGCAGGCCGAACACGACGAGACTGCCGCACGAGCCGACGGGCTGCGCGAACAGATCGAGCAGCTCACCCATGCCCTGGCCGAGGTCGAGGCCCGTCTCGCCGAACTCGTCACCGCCGGCAAGGTCATCGACGGGCTCGCCCTTGCCGAATCCACACACGCCATCGAGGGACCAGCCACCGTCTACCAGCGCATCGTGACCGCCTTCAACGATCATCCCGGACGGGTATTCCAGGTCCGTGACCTGCACGAACTCCTCGGGCTGCCCACCGACGAGCCCTCGATCAACGTCACCCGCTCCCGCCTGGGACGACTCGTTCGCCAGGGACTCCTCGACCAACCGGGACGCGGCCGCTACCAGAAACGGACTTAACGTCCTCTAAGATCCACGGCTCTCAAATCAGGCCCTGGCGGATCGCGTAGGCAACGGCATGAGTCCGGTTGTGCAACCCGTACCGGACGACCACACCGTGCAGAAGAGCTTTGACGGTCCGCTCTGAGAAGCCGATTCGTCGGGCGATTGCTGCGGTGTCGTAACCCTGAGCCACCAGCTCCAGGATCTCCGCCTCCCTTTTGGTGAGGCCACCGATGGTCAGACCATGTTGGTTGAGAACCCGCTGCTGCAACTGTCCCACCTGGCCAAGTAGGCGTCCCAGCAGATCACCGGGAACGGCACCCTCCCCGTTGGCCACGGAGACGATAGTCGACACGAGATGTTCGGAGGTGAGAACGTCCCGGTAGAGTAGTGCGCGGACTCCACAGGATGCGGCAACCATCAGATCGGCTTCTTCGATGTGTCCGATGAGGAGTGTCGTCGAAGAGCCAGAGCTCGAGTAATGCAGCTGGCGCAGCGTCTTCAGGATCGGTTCACTCAGAGTCTCGGCCACGACAAGGTTGACAACCGGCTGTTCGCTTTCGCCGGCAGTGTCGTCATCGGCCGTTAGTAGCTGGATCTCTGGCCGTACCCGGAGATAGCTCACCACGCCAGCTTCCAAGAGCGGGTCCTCAGCATGGACACTTACCGTGATTCGATCCACCGTGGACTACCTGATTCCTTTCAGAGTGAGCGCTTGATCCATTGGACAGCGGATTTGAAGTAGGGATCACCGGCTCGAAAACGCCAAGATGAGAACACCTCCCTCACCCGGACGGACAGGTTGAATCGTGGCCTTGCAGTTTCATGCGAGATTTTCAGCAAGCCGCGCCGGCCCGGGCGATGCTAGAGCGGAAGGCGCTCGCGGACGTACCGTTCCACCGGGTCGGCAAGGAGGCCGTGGCCAAGGATCTGGTCTTGCGGGCCTGGCACTGCCCGTCTGGTCATGGCAGGACGATCGATTACGAAGGTGCATGCCACGATCGCTGGATGATCACACCTTCGTGGGAAAACTTCTTACCAGACCAAATGGAGAGTCAAATGGTGAGTTTCTGATTTGCTCTTCGGATCAAGTTGGACTTGAATATCGCATGACCCATTTGTCGGGATGCAAACCGTTGACGCAGATGCTGCCGACGGCCGTGCCAGGGGCGATGATGATGCCGAATTTCCCGAAGAAGTAGACTCAAGTGAGGGTGGGGAATTCGATGACATCACAGAAAATGGCATCAGGGGACCCCATGGCCGCATCAACGGCTGAGGAATCGGCGGAACCGATAGCTGCCCCACCGACTGCTCCGGAAGTGCTGCTGTGGTCAGCACGGCGGCAGCAGTCAGGGTGGCTGCGAGAGTGCCGGATCGAATGCGCATATTCTCTCCTGAATTTCCGTCGGCAAGAGTGCGAATCGTATAACATGCTGGCCTGAGATGGAGCGCGGCTACCTCTCCTTCATCGAATTCGATTGGGGAAAATCCGGGGCTGCTAAACTTGAACCCTTGATGTCGTCCAGACAGGTGTCGCAGTGCCTACCCGACAGCTGATCACCCGCCTGGTAGCCATTGCGCTGCGAGAGACGCGCGTGGAAGCTTCCCCGCCAACGCCGAGAGGGCTTTGTGGATCCGGCCGCAAGTCGACTTCGAAAGGGCGTTGACAATCACCGCTCTCCGAATTGGCTCTCATCAACCAAGCGGCCCATCTTGCGGTACTCGGCTTCGACCGCGGCGAACAGGTCGGACGTGGTAATGGGGTGCCCAGTACGAGCAGACCGGTATGCGGCTGTGAGTGCGCATGACCGGATATTTCCTCCGGTCAGCTCGAAGGCTGAGGCAACTAGCTGAAGATCTAGATCAAGGTCGCGCGGCGGAGCGGAGCCCAAGCAAAGATCCCAGAGTTTGGATCGTTCGGCGACCCCCGGGCTTGGAAAATGGATGATCCCGTCCAGGCGGCGCAAGAACGCTTGATCGACATTGCCACGAAGGTTTGTTGCCAGCACCGCAATTCCATCGAAGGTTTCCAGGCGCTGCAACAGATAGGCGGCTTCGATGTTCGCGTAGCGATCGTGCGCATCGGAAATCGGTGAGCGTGTGCCAAAAAGCGCGTCGGCTTCGTCGAAAAAGAGCATTCCACGTACTTCTGCGGCTGCGGTGAAGATCCGTTCAAGGTTCTTCTCCGTCTCGCCGATATACTTGTCCACCACGGTGGCGAGATTCACCACATACAGGTCGACGCCCGTCCCGGATGCCAGCACCTCGGCGGCCAGTGTCTTGCCGGTGCCGGACTCGCCGGTGAACAGTGCCACCACCTTTCTGCCGCGGCCGTGCGCCGGGCGCAGCCGCCAGTCGCTCAGTACGGTGTCGCGGTGACGGATCCTGTCAGCCAGTTCGTGCAGTTGCTGCTTGGGCAGGTCAGCCAGTACCAGGTCGTCCCAGGTTGCGGACGGCTCGATTCGGCACGCAAGGCGCTCCAGATCTGCGGAGTTGTGCAGACGGGCGGTCCGACAGAGTTGGTTGACCATCAATGGGTTTTGTTCAAAAGCTGCTTGGGCACTGGCAGCCGTGACGGTGGTGCGGATCTGATGAGGAGCCAGCCGGTAGAGAGACAGGGCTGTCGAGTCGGCGAGTGTGCCGTGAGGCTCACCCAGTTCCGCCTTCCACCATTGGCTGTACTCGTGTTGTCCACTCGGGGCCAACGCAGCCACCAGCGGCATCGGATCGGACCAGCGTGCATCCCAGGTACTGGACCCGGTGAGTACGACAGGCATTGCCAGGTCGTTCAGGGCGCGTAGCATCTCCGCCCGTTCTGCCGCCGCGACCGGCAGGCGTTCGAGCGGGCCGATGACCAGACCTGTCCCACGAAGGCGCGCTTCCCTGGCGGCGCTATCCAGCACAAGCTGGATGTCTACTGGGGCGGGGACCTTGGAGAGGTCAACAATCACTACCTCACCTGTGTTGCCACGGTCGCGGGCTACGGCAGTCGTGATTGTGGCAGCAACCTCAGTCACCGGACTGTCCGGCGTCCCGCGCAGGTAGACGAGGCGGCCGTCGATGGTGCTGGGGATGAGGAGAGCAGCGAGCCGGTCCGCCTCGGCCTTCGCCTGGGTACCCACCGGCAAGTTCGGGCAGGTCAGACATCGAGCGATGCCATGCAGTCGATAGTCGAGCCGATCGTCGCCCAGTAGATGGCCGACGACCCTTTCCTCCAGACGGAGGCTGCGGGCTAGAAGTGGTTGGTCGTCGTCCTCGATGGTGAGCAGCTTGTAGTCCAGCAGAGGTGATCCTGGACTGAGGCGTGTGCGAAATTCGGCACCCATGAGCGTTGCCCCGCACAACTCCAGGGCGAGGCCGACGGAGGCCCAGCGGCGGCTGATATCGTCGTGCAGGTAACCGTAGAACCGACCGAAGCGGGGGTCGATCTCAGGTGCGAAGGCGATCAGTAGCAGCTCGGTATCCAGCGCTGACAGCCTGCAGTTCTTGGCCAGACCTCTTATCCGTACGTGGACACCGCTGGCCTCGATGCGGTTTGCCATAGCATTTGCCGTCGCCAGCGATCTCTTGATTTCATTCGTCAGACCGTCGCCAATGGGTTCCTCATCTTCTCCGTCATGGTGCGAATCCAGGTCGAAGGTGGGAGATGCGCCGAGCAATCGAATGATTGTTTGCTCAGTAACATAAAGCCCTTGATATGGGTTGCCGGCGCCTTCCGGGGAGGTCCGGAGGCGCTCGAACAATGCACGCCTCACGCGTTGCTCTACTACATGCAGCCGAGCCAGGAGGTAGGACATTTCCGTTGCGTCCTCATCACTCGTTGCGGCAATAATTGGCGAATTAAAGATCGGTTCTCTCCTGTCAGGATTCAATGACCGTATTGTGCGAATCACCGAGGTCGCTGGAATCATGCCCCAGCACTACAAGCTTGCCTTCTATGGCTCGCCGGACGGTGTGGAAATTCCCTTGCATCGAGGCTGCGGAGCGAGGCATCGAAGGACACATCATCAATTCGACCACCCGGCGGTGCCGGCCGAGGAGATTCGATGACTCGACGCCTCGGCGGGCGATGTGGACGATGATCTGACGTCGTCGAAGGTAGGAATGGATGAAGCGGCGGTGCCTGGCTCTCGTGGGCGGTGGCGCCCGGGACCGCGAGCGACAGGGATAAACCGGTATGCTCCATGAGCAAGTAGATCTTTGAGCCGTACTTGCCCCGATCGACAGGATTCGGACCCGTCAGTTCCCCTCTTCAGGGCGCGCATGTTGACCGAGTCGACTGCGCAACGGGGTCAGTCGAGCTCACCGCGGCTGCCGAGTCCGTCCAGAAGGACCTGGTGGAGCTTCGCCCGGCCCCGGGCCTTGCTCCACTCGGTGAAGCGCTGGTGAGCCGTCAGGCCGGACGGCCCGAAGCACGGTGGCAACTTGGCCCACATGCACCCCGATGTCGCCACGAAAACGATCGCCGTAAGCACCTCGCGATCCCCGTACCGACGCTGACCGCCACTCTGTGGACGTGTAGGCGTGGCTGGTACCACCAACCGGAATGGCGCCCACAACTCGTCCGGCACCAGACGCTCCACGATCACCACCCGCGAAGCCTGTCCAGCTATCCAAATGAGATGACCTCATAGCCCCGAATTGGCGCGACGACCTGTCAGCTTCACCGGGCGTCGGAGTACCGCGGAGGCCGGGCGCTGGATCCTCCTGGCCCGGCCGGCAGTAGACACTGGTCTGAAGGATCGGCCCGCTGATAGGCGTGCGCTATGGGCGAGCCTGGTGATGCTGGCCCTGCTCGGCACCTCCCGTCGGCACATCATGGGATCATCGATCGCCACAGCCCCCGCGCCGGGACTCACTGACAACGCCGAGGTCCACGAAGCACTATCGGCCGTAACGGCACGCCGTCACGGCCGTCTTGAACAAACCCTGCACTGTCCGGCGGCCTCGCGCGGCCGTGGCGGACATTCCGAGGCGGCCGAGGCACCCTGGGCGGGTAGACGGCGGGTGCTCGTCAGGGAGGGAGCGGTCAGCGAGGCGGGCCCATCCGAGTTGGACCGAAGGGGGAGGGCGGTGGAATGGCTCGTGGGGCGTGAGGGCGTCCGTGCGGCTCGCAGTTTGGCCCACTGCTCCGGGGGGAGCGGGGAGGTCAAGCGTTGTGACGGGAGGCCGTCCGTGTGCACGTGGATCTGCCGGCCGACCAGTTGGAGGGTGACCGTGCGGCCCACGAAGCGGGGGTGGACGCGGACTCGAAGTCTGTTCAGGCTCACGTTGCCGGCCGACGAAACGGTCCGGCGCACGCTCTTGCACGTTGCCGTAACGGTGCCGGACCTTTGAGTGAACCGCTGGGGGCGCCTGTCGGACGGGAGGCGGCCGATGTGAAGGCCAGCGGTCAGGAAGCCGGGGGCGGTGACGGCAGTCTCGGCATGGCGTGTCCGTCGGGCGCGTTCGGCGAGCAGCACGTGGTCTTCCCGAAAGAGAAGCGTCCGGCTGCGGTTCAACCGGGCCAGCGGCCTGAGATGCCCACGGTGCACCCACTGGTGAACGCAGTTCGGCGTGACGCCGAGCAGTTGGGCCGCTTCGACCGCGGTGAGCAGTCGCTGCCGTGGATCGGAGGGGTAGGCCATTGTTACTCCTTGTGGAATCAGACAGTCGGCCGGCTATCGAGCAGGAACAGGTGTGCCGGCCAAGCACCGCGGCAGTAGCGGCACTCCACGAGATACTCGTCTTCGCGATACGTCAGGGCGCGCAGGTCGCAGGCAGGGCAACACCCGGGCAACGAGGTGATGGCGGGCTCGTTGCCAAGCACCCGCCGGGCCCGCGCAGTCGCCACCAGAACGGCGGCGGCATGGCCGCCCAGTTTCGCCGTAGCGGCGGCCTCAGGCAGCTCACGGGTCAGCGCTACGCAAGCCCTCTGCAACAGCCATCCGGCTCGGGCAGGCTGTCGCGAGCGCGTCTGCGGCACAGCCAAGGCGGACCACGTCTGGACCGCGGACGACAGCTCGTGCGCCCGCATAAGCACCAACTCGCGTAGCGGTGCTGTGGACGAGGGGCGCTTCGACTGACGCCGCACGGTTAGCACCATTGAACGAGCCGGAACAGTCAAAGCACAGTGCAGCTGCGCATAGATGCCCGGTGCTGAGTCCAGCGTTGTCTTCAGCCGGCGAAGACAGTACTCGCACGGCCCGCATCCCGAATCCGCTCCGCACACATGGCAGAGATTTTTTTGGTTTGTCACGCAGCACCACACGGCAGCAGCATCGCGGCAAGCGGTTCTTCCCAGAAAGCGCGTTGGCTGTGACCTCGCAAATCACTTGCGCTCCCAGCAGGAGAATGCCCTGCAGCATCTTGGTTTACCACAGTCCTTGAAGCAGGCGGAGAATCATCCCAGTCTGCCGAGTGCCCACGGTGCGAAGCCCCCAGGTCTCGGAACGCATGTCTACGACGGCCTTCGCAGTTATGGAGCAGACGAGTTCGGCATCTAGCAGCGATCTGTTTGATCATCAATTTCCTCCGGTCTCGCCAGCCGACCATGATAAATAGTATGGTTGTTATCATATTCGGGCCCGACGCCGCAGGTGGACCTTGGATACTTGCAGGTCGTTCGCCGGGCAAACTTTTGAAGTACTCATTTAGCAGAAGAGGCCCCGTCGGGCGACGTGGACACGGGAGGCCTTGCAATTCCTTTAAAGTATTAAAACGAGGCCCCCATGGCAAGGTGGCGTTCAGCGCTCTCCGCAACTGAAGATGCTTCGTGCAAAGATAAACGGTCATATAAATCGCTGCGCCGACGAATGCGAGTCGAGTGCTGCGTCGAAGGCGACGGCCTTCGACCACGCGCGTCCGTCCTAGCCGGTTAATCGGTACTTTCTGGTCAGCATGGAAGCTCTGAACACTATCAGCCCCGCGTACTCCGCTCGGCCAGGATTGGTGTGATTTCAGGTCGGCCAGGTAAGTCGGCCCAGCGGCAAAGATGCCCGGCGCGACTCCTGGCAGCCAGCGCCACAATGACGCTGCTATGGGCAGCAACACAAGACCGGGCCGCTAATGTACGGCTGCACTGGCCTGATCGACTCCCTGGAGATGGGAGCAGCCCCCGTGGTCGCCAGGAGTGGCAGGGGCATCTTTCGCGTGGTCCGGCACTCAGGGCGATTGGTCGGTCAGCGGCGCGTCGAGTCCATCCGGACCTCTTACGGCGTGCGACACCAATTTGGACAATGATCGTGACACTGGAAGTAGTAGGTGTCAAAGCCATCGAGCGCGTGTCGAGGTCACTGCGCGGCATTGCGGACAGTGACGGCGCTGTGGATGTGACTGGCGAGCCGACGGGGGCGCGGTGACGAGATGTGCTGGCCAGGGCGCGCGTGCACACGCGTCGGCGGCGTCCTCAGCCGAGTGATGTCATCGAACTTTGGATCTTGTCTTCGATGCCCAGTGTTCGCGGACGCGAGCTCTCGGGCACGTCTGTCGTCAGGTCGGTGACCGCTCAGACGGCCAGGAGGCTGTCATGTCCTTTCCATGGGGCCCGGAGTGAGACCCTGAACGGCGCCACCCCAGGCCTCGGAAGGCCACAACGCCGGGTATCTCGACACGTACTTTGTCCGGCTCGATGGCTTTGACACCTACTACTTCCAGTGTCACGATCATTGTCCAAATTGGTGTCGCACGCCGTAAGAGACCCGGATGGGCTCGGCTTCGCACTCGGTAACGATCCGCAGCTTGTACTCGGGGCTGAACGTGCGGCGCTGCTCTGGGAGGTGATCTCCTAGGGCGCCGGTTGACGCACGCCACCGACCCGATCGTGGACGAGGCGTTCACCGGCATCGAGCTGGAGCTGGGCATCACGGCCGCACATCGGCTGACCGGCCGCTCCAGAGCCACCCACTACCGCAGGCTGAAACCTCCGTCGGTGCGCAAGCCCAGAAAGGTCACAGCCTCAGCCTGCGCCCCTGATTCCTGAAGAGCTGGCAGTAGTAGTGGAGTTGATGAACAGCCCGGAGTGCGCCGAGCTGCCGCCCGCGCAGATCTGGGCCCGCGAGCTGGACGCTGGCCGCTACCACTGCTCAGTCTCTACGGTGTACCGGATCTTGCGGGAGCGCGGGCAATGCGGTGAGCGACGCCGCCAGGCCACCCAGCCGGGGTTCGACGCCTTCATTTCGTACTACAACCACGAGCGCCGGAATTCGGGCATCGGCTTCCGCACACCCGCCAGCGTGCACTTTGGCACAACCGGGGAAGTCCGCGACCAGCGGGCCGCCACCTTCTCCGAAGCGTACGCCAGGCATCCCAGCGCTTCGGTCGCCGTCTCGGACTGCCCGAGATACCGCAGACGGCCTGGACCAACGACCCGGCCAAGCGCAGGGAACCCGCGCTACAAACCTTATTGCGTCAAGACAGTCCCGCTGGACTTGAAATCGTCGGGCCCGGCGAACCATCGACCCACTAGGTTGAGTCATGACGCACCCGGTCGGGGTGAGTTCGGGTGAAACCGCGGTGGCCCAACCCGTACCGACTGAGGGAGGCGAAGACGCGGTTCAGCCGCAGCCTTTCCGAGTCACAGCACCCGCCATTTATGCGATCGCTCAAAAGGCGGTGTGGTGAAGTGCCATCGCTGCCGTGACCCGTACCTTCCCCTACTAGAGCCATGGTCGAAATGACGCAGCCGCCCACGGGTGGCCGCCACCCCCGCCAAGGGGTTCTACCACCTGGGCCGTACCTCAGGTGACGCCAATCACCAGGCTCACGGCCTCACGTTCACCGCTGCCGAGCGCCAACTCGGAGGCGAAGGCCAGATCGCCGGCGCCAACCGGTCGATCAGGCGAATTTCAGGGTTCTCCCGGACCCAGCACCCACGAAGGGCGCCATTTGCGTGCCCACCTATGAGGAGGCACTGCCATTTTGCAGCACAGATCTGCCAGCTGCCAGTCTCGCCGTGCCGGTGGTGCTGTTGTCGGCATCACCGGTTTCGGTGTGTCTGACCCTCCGGTCAGTCGACCCGAGAGCCATTCCCCCGCTTCCTGCCGCGGTTGTCGCGGCTTGCAAGCTATCGGACGTTCGGCACGCTGCCAGGAAAATGCGACCCAGATCACTCTTTTGGGCGGCTGGATGTGTCACACGAGCGGGGGCTTGCAACCCCTGTATCACTCGTGATCCCCGTCTGCGTCCCGTCTCCACCCATGCCCACCTCCCCCCCTTCTCCGGTCGCGGCCGGCGCGTCGTGCCCACGTGCCGTCGACACAGTGCGGGAAGGCGTTCGGTGAGCGGGAAGGAAGCGGTTGCCACGGTTGCGGTTCCGGCTCAGGGCCAGACCTGCGGCCTCCAAGAGCCGGCGGCCGTCGCGGTGTTGGCGCCGTTGGCACTGACGCCGGTGATGCGCTCGCGGCTGCGGACGGCGGTGCGCACGCTGCTGGCCGAGCCCGGACTCGCAGAACAGCCGGATGCGGTGCGGCTGGGTGCGGTCGTGTTGATGGCGCGTACTCCGTGGACCAGCGGGCTGGTCGAGATCCGCAAGTCGGAACTGGGCCGCTGGCTGGGGGTATCAGCGGAACGCATGAAAGCGGTGGCGCGTTCGATGCGGGCCAGCGGTGCGGTGCTGAGTGAGACGAAGGAGGGCTCGCACGGCGAACACCAGGCAATGGAGTGCAGGGTGGTTCCGATGTGGGAGGCCCGTGGGGTGGCGGGGCATCCGCTGGCACTGGCCAAGAAGGAGCTGGCGGTGCTGCTGCGCGTCATCGAGGAGCTCTTCGCGCCGGGCTGGGCCCATCGCGACGGCTCGGTCTTTCCGCCCGGTCTGCTGGCAAGGCGTACGGGGCGGGGAGCCGCGACCGACCGGCTGGCGGCCCTGCTGCTGGTGCTGGACGCGAACGAGCGCGGTTGGGTGCGGCTGTGCGGAGGCCGTACAGGTACTGAGGCCGGGCGGCCGGCGGTGACACTGGCGCGAATGCTGGGCTGCACGCCTGCGGGCGCGGCGCAAGTACTGCGACGCCTGGCGGAGGCGGGGGTGGTGAAGCGGCTGCGACGCGGGGCGTCGGGGCTGCGGTCGCGGTCGCGGCTGGTCCTGCCGTCGGTCGCGGCCGCACACCGGGCCGGCCTGGTGGCTCCGGCGCGCCGGGAGGTCACGCGGAACACCGCAGGGGAGTCGGTCAGCGACCTTGATGCTGCGCCCCCCCCAGGTGAAGCTGCTGTGAGCGAGGAGACTATGCAGGTAAACGAGGTTGTAGAGGCTGATGAGGCCGGGATCCCAGACCTTGACGCTGCGACCCCCCTTCACGCTTCCCACTCCCTTGTGGCTGGCGTACCGAATGAACTGACTGTGGCTTTCGGCACTTCCGGCGAAGCCGCGATGGGGGTGACCCATCATCGGCCGGAGCGCACGCACGCGCGCAAGAGGTGTGCCGACAACAGCGAGCACCGACAGACCGTCGCCGAATCAGACGTCGGCGAGAACGCAGGCAGCCCGCGTCGCGGGGAGGAGCCCGAATCCAACGTCATCCGGGACACCCAGGAGAAAACGCCTGGCCAGGTCACCCGACCGGGGTGCCGCCTGCCGAGGATTCCTCGGCCGCCGCTGGACCTGGCGACAGTCCTTGCCCCGGTTGCGTGCTTGTGGGGGCACTTGGATCGCCGATGGGCCCGGAACAGGATCACCGCTGCGGTACGAGTGGAGCTGGGCCGGATCGCGGGCTGGACTGGCCATGACGGCGCGTTCCAGGCGCTAGCCGAGCGACTGGAACGCCGACTGAAGGCCCAGGGCGGCATCGGTCGGGTCACCGACCCGGTGGGCTGGCTACTCGGAAAGGGCCTGCCGCAACGTCAGGAGTGCGCCCATGGCGGGTGCGACGACGGCATCCGGATGGACACCGGCACCGAGTGCGTGACCTGCCGCATGCGCCTCGCCGACCGGTGCAGCGCCCGACGAGTCCTGATCCAGGAGGCGACCGCAGGGCTCGCCGCGGGCACTCCCGACGACCAGCGTCGAGCCGTCGTCGACGCGCACCTGCGCCAGTACGCGCTGCGCCGCGCCGCGGAGCAGGTGGCGGCGAGGGAACGGACCGAGCAGCACCGGCACGCCGACATCAGTACTCAGAGCGCGGTGGCCGACAAGCTGACCTACGCTCTGACGCAAGCACTGGAAGCCGACGAGCAGGCCGAGCAGGTCCATGAAACCGTGATGCGCCGTGTCCACGGCCACCCCACTCGAGCGGCTGCTCTTGCTGCGACTGACCAAGCCGCCGGCAACACCCTGACGACGACGCTTCGCTGGTGCTGGAGCGAGGCCCTGACCGACCTCGAGCGGGAACGGTTCGGCACCGTGCGGAGCAACACTGGGACCCGGTCCGCAGAACACGGTCAGGTTGTCCCTGAAGTCCTGCAGTCACCGGACTCCGCTCCGCCGCAATGCCACCCGCTGATCGGCGACAGTGCCTACCGCGAACTGCGCCGGCAGATGCGTGAGCAGGCACAGATCCGCGAGGCCGCCCGCTGGCACGAGAAGGAGTGGCGTGAACAGCTGCTGCGCACCAGCTACAACAAGCTTCGCGAACCCGAGCCAAAGGTCTGGCCATCGCTGGACGAGCTTGCCCAGGCTGCCGAAGCCCGTATCCGCAGGATGCACGAGTCCCACCGCGAGGCCCTTGCCGTCGCACGAGCCACGCGGTGGGAAGCCCGCACCGTCTCGCCGTGACTGCAACTGAAGTTCCACCCTCGGCTCGGACACCTGGACACTGGGACATGTGAGCCCGGAGGAAGCAGCACCAGGTGGGAATCAAGAGCAACATGGCCAAGCGGTACACGGCGGAGTTCAAGCGGGACGCGGTCGCGCTCGTCCGGTCCTCGCCGCATCGGAACGTCACCGAGATCGCCCGGGAACTGGGGGTCAGCCCGGAGGGGCTGCGGGTCTGGGTCAAGCAGGGCAGACCGACCGGGGCGAGGGCCGGCCGGGCGAGCTGACCAGTGCGGAGCGCGAGGAGCTCACCCGGCTGCGGCGCCAGACCGTCGAGCAGCAGAAGACGATTGAGATCCTGCGCAAGGCGGCCGCCTATTTCGCGACCGAGACGACACAGATCCGCTTGACGCCCCAGGCCATGTTGCTCTTGATTCCCACCTGGTGCTGCTTCCTCCGGGCTTGCATCGCCCAGTCTCCAGGTGTCCAACCTCAAGGGGAAACTTCAGCTTGGAGCTCTGCGTCGAAAGGCCGGCATCGAGAGCTTGCGACGGTCGGTCATGATCATCAGTCATGCAGCCCGAACGGGGCCGGGTAGGCCAAACCGCCCCCTGCCTCCCGCAAGGGACCGACCACAAGGCCGTGCTCTGCCAATCCGCCGCGCCCACCTCGCGGTCTGGCCCTGCCAACACAGCCAACGAAGACGGCCCGGGCGGCTGGGGCGTCGCAGGTCTCGTCCGCTACGCGCTGATGCCAAGGTTGGCGAGTTGGCCTTCGTAACGTTGCCGCAACCGTTCGCCGAACTGCTCGGGGTCGAGGGCGTCGATCCGGGGCACCCCGGCCAGCCCAGCCCGCATCTTCCCCCCGGTCAGCAACGGGTGGATCTGGTAGGCGCCCGGCTCCAGGAGCCAGGCCAGATTCTTGTCCGCCAGTTGCTTCACGGCCCGGTTGACGCTCGGCGCACTCAGCCCGAGCAGGCTGCCCATCTCGGCCTGGGAGAGGTCGGCGCACCCGTCGTCCGGATCCTGGTAGGCGAGCAGTGTGGTGAGCAGGCGATGGCTGTTCGAGGTCAGCTCGACCAGGCTGAGGACGGCCAGCGCCTCACGGCTGATGGTCACCATCTCGGTGGTGGGGATCGGCGGGACGTACCGGGTGGTCGTCATCTGGAGTCCTCGGTCAGGGGCGCGAGCGCCTACCGGCTAGCTGATACGTTGAGCATCCAATGTCAGGTTAGGCCCGCTCCGCTGCAACGGAGCGGGCCTCGCCGTCTCAGGCGCTCCGAACAGCCCGAGCTTTCGAGGCCGCCGGCATCTTGTTCGTCTCTGCCTTAGTCGAGCCCAGCAGCACGACGTTCACGGCCTTGGCCACCGACCGCTGCTCGTCCCGGCGCTCCTTGCGCCAGGCCGCGGCGTACTCCGGGCCGGGCATCAGGAACTCGGGCACCATCGCGACCCAGACGTCCTGGGCCAACTCCTGATCCACGCTGGACCCGGCGAAGGTGAGGAACGGGTTCAGCTGGTAAACCGAGCGGCGCGCGGTCCGCAGCCAGCCGATCTCGTTGAAGAACAGCAGGGACTCGCCGACGTAGGTCCGCGAGACGCCGGAGGCGGCACTGATGTCACGATGGGTGGTCTTCAGCATGCCCAGCGGCGCCCTGCGCGGGGCCTTCCCGCTCATCTGCTGAAAGCCGACCAGGGTGCACCAGGTCCGCATCCAAGTCTGCGGGATGTCCATCTGGGCGAGGGTGAGCATCATCAACGGCGCGTCGGTCGTGTAGCCCTTGGTGGTGTCGGACTCCGCGAAGGTGCGGCCCGAGATCTTCTGCACCGAGTAGACGACGTTCCCCTGGCTGTCAAGCCGGGTCACCAACTGCTCGCCGTAGCCCAGCTTGGGCTTGTCAGCCATCGGTGCTCTCCAGGTCCCTTGATCCAATGTCACCCGGGGCACTATCACGAGTGATAGTGCTTTGGCCCTACCGTTAGAGCCAAAATCGCCTCGGCGAGTCGCCCGGCTGCTTCCGGCGGTGGGTCCGGGAGCCTGTGGATAACTCCGCCGGTTTGGCCTGGCCAGTGGGGCCAAAGTGGAGAGCGTTTGGCCCCACTGGCCAGGGCCAAACAATGACTGACACAAAATGGTCATTTTCGCAGGTCAGAGCACATTCTTTGACCAGTTCTTCCGGCGGGGCTCTCTTCTACTCCTGCCGCGCGGGAGAACCCGCGCTCCCGTACCTGCCGGCCCAGCGGCACCTTGCGTCGCAGCGGCTACCACATGTGGTCTGACCTGCGGATTTGCGACCGGGTGGCCTCCGGCGGGCTGACTGTCCGTGCCGCTGCCGCCGCCCGGGCCGGGCTCGATTCGGCCCTGCTGGCCAGGGGCGGCCGGGGGTCACTGCGCCAGTCATGGAAGTCCGGCTGCCGCCGGACACGGGCCTTGACGGCCCTTTCCACGCCTATGAGTTCCAGTGGCTGGTGCTCGTGCCCTACCCCTGCTGGTTCCGCTGGTTCGGTGACCGGCGCGGGTACCGCGTGCTCCCGGCCAGCGCTCCCAGGTCGTGAGGGTGAGCAATAGGGTCTTCGTCAGCAGGTGGTGACGTCGGCACCCGCTCGGTGGCGTCTGTCAGTGGGCAGCGCTGCCGACGGCGCGGGCCATGCGCAGAGGCAGGGCGCCGATCGAGGTGGGCTCGTCGACGATGACCAGGACGCGGCCGAACTTGGCAGCGAGCTTGTCGAAGACGGCCCGCAGGTTCGGTTGGCTGTTGGGAAATCGCTTGTCGAACACGGTCTTGCCAGCGGCGGTCAGGCCGTGGCCATAGCAGTCGCCATGGCCGACGTCCCGGCCAAGGAAGACCACGATGTCAGTGCTCCTGAGCATCACCCCACGAGGGTCATTCGCCCTCCTGGCCTCGCCCGTCCGCACCGTTCGCGCGCATCCACATCTGCGGTTCTCTCACGTGGCCGTCACGGATTGAGCTGGGGCAAGCCGCTGCTGCCGACTGATCGGGGCTATGTGTGCGGGGTGGTGCTGCCGAGCTGTTCGCGGTGGGCGAGGTCGGCCTGCTCCAGAAGTCGGCGGCTCACGTTCGGGACGAGGGCGTGCAGGGCGCCCAGCGCCCACTTCGCACGCTCGCTGCTCTGCTGGAGGCTGTAGAGGTAGAAACGAGCGGCACCGTAGACGGCCTCGGCCAGGACGAGGAGCTCGCCCTGCGGTCCAGGCGGCAGCGCGTCGGCCAGCACCAGCGGCCGTTCATTGGGCGCAGTACCCAGCCCGCCACCCACGCCGGCATCAAGCACGGCTGTTTTGGTGGGCGGCGCGTCTGGGGCTGCGGCGGCATGCTCGGCGGCACAGCGCCGTCCGTACGCGGTGCTGCGGCATTTCGTGCCGCACATCGTCCGCCGCCGTTCTCGGCCGGCCGACTGCAGCCGTGTACCGCACACCTCGCACGATTCAGGCACGGCACTGACGGCACGGGCGAATCCTTGATCGGACGTTACCTTGCCAGGTTACGGCTTTCGTGACGTCACGAGAGGCATCAGAAGCCGTTGTCGTACCGAACTTGATCAGCGTGTTTCCGCAGCTCAGGAATGATGTCGGTGCTGGCGAGGCAGGCTCGGATGGTCGGGTTGTCTCGTTGGTGGAGGTGTCGGGATGGCGTCGGTCGTGGGTCTGCTGGAGGAGCGAGAGCTGGCCGCGCGAGAGCGCGTCGAGGGGCTGCGGGAGAAGGCGGACCGGGTGCTCGCTTAACTTGCGGAGGCGGAGACGGACTGGCAGGAGTGGTTGATCGCGCGCCAGCGTGTCGGCGAGGTCCTGTCCGCGCCGCAGCCCCGGGAGTCCGGTGTCGCCGGCCGGGAATCTGAAGAGCCCTCCGCGTCGGAACCGGAACCCTCCCCGGACGCGTCCACCGCGGTCTCTCCACCGCGGGCGGCTCGTGCGGGCTCGATCGTCCCGGTGTGGCGGCCTGCATTGTCGGCCGACGTGCTGGCTGTGGACTACCAGCGCACCCTTTCCGTTCTGGCCGAACACCGTGCGGATGGGACCGGGGTGATGACATGCCAGGAGATCGCCGCCGTCCTGGGGCTGGCGCCGGTCCCGGCGAGCGTGGAGGGCGTTCGATCGAAGATGAAGCGGCTGGCGGACCGGGGCTGGGCCGACGAGCCGTCCCCGGGCAGGTTCACACTCGCCGCCGGGCCAGCCGCCGCGTCGTGAGCATTGTCATCGACCAGAGCACCGTCTGCTCATGGACGGCGGGCAGCGTCTCGTAGTCGCGCACCAGGCGCCGTGAGCGCATCAGCCAGCTCAGCGTGCGCTCGACCACCCAGCGCCTGGGCAGCACCACGAAGCCGGACGCGGCGTCGGTCCGTTTGACGATCTCAAGCGTGAGTCGCAGCTGCTGCTTCGCCCAGGTGACCAGGCGGCCCGCGTAGCCGCCGTCGGCCCAGACCAGGACGGTCTTCCGGTAGCGGGCCCGCACGCGCTCCAGCAGTGGCATCGCGGCGTCCCGGTCCGTCACGTTCGCGGCGGTGACCAGCACGGCCAGCAGCAGCCCGAGGCAGTCGACCACGATGTGGCGCTTGCGCCCCGGTACCTTCTTCGCCCCGTCGTACCCGCGTGAGGATGCCGGCACCGTGGCCGCCGCCCGCAGGGACTGCGCGTCGATCACCGCTGCGGTCGGCTCCGGGTCACGGCCGGCGTCCTCTCGGACGAGGCCCCGCAGCCGGTCGTGCAACTCGGCCAGCAGGCCCCGCGCACGCCACCGCCGGCAGAAGGCGTAGACGCGGTCCCACGCGGGGAAGTCGACCGGCATCGCCCGCCACTTGATCCCGTTGTCGACCAGGTAGCGCACCGCGTCCAGCAGCTGCCGGTGGCAGTAGCCCTCCGGCTGCCCGCCCCGGCCCTCCAGCCACGGCGGAACGGGCATCGCGTCCCGCACGACCTCCCACTCCGCGTCCGTCATGTCCGAGTCGTAGCGGCGCACACGGTCCGGACGGTCACCCGCATTCCCGAACCGGTGAGCGAGACAATCACACGACCGGGTAACCGAGTTGGACGATGTAGGCATGGAAACGCAAGACTGCAACACAGGGCCTCCCGGCCAGCTCGTTCGGACTTCGACAATCCCGAGCTGGGCAGGAGGCCTGCCTTCATGCGTGCCCCGAGGAAAGATCACTCAGCCGTGTGGCCGCACTCGAACCGATGTCCACCATGATCGGTACGACAACGGCTTCTCACACCTCCGACCTGCGGGGCAAGTTGTAGGCCATGCGGTCGGGTGCCCAGGAGCGGCAGGCCCGGCCGGCGATGACGCATCGTCCATCACGGCAAGCACCGGCATGGAGCCGTCGCGCGGCGGGTCGCGCAGCCCGCGCCGCACTCCGAGGATCTTCCCCAGGGAACCCGCATCCGGTTCGGGGCGCCTGCGGTGAAGTCGCGCTGCACCAGGTCCGGGGTGCGGCACCCCGGGGCGCGGCGGGTGTGGGAGTGAGGCCGGCGGGGGCTGACGCCCTGCAGTTCGGCCTGACGCGCCAGGCGTTCGGCTCGCTTTCGGCCGACCCGGGTGCCCTCGCGCCGCAGGACGGCGTGGACGAGAGGGGAGCCGTAGGTCTCGTGGGAGTCGGCGTGGATGCGGCGGATGTGCTCGGTCAGCTTGCCGTCTGTACATACGATGTCTCCTCCTTGCGCAGGCGCCGGGGCGGAACGTCGGATAATGGCCGAGGCCGGTGCGGGTGGCGGATCCGGGTGAGCCAGGGGTGTTTCAAAGTCCCGGTGATCATGGGAAGTTGCTGGTCATGGCTGTGTGATGTGGGCTGGTCGGCCCGTTGCCAATGCAACGAGGCCCCGGTTGAAGGGGTGACCTTGCCAAGTCGCCCTGTACCGGAGCCTCGATGTGCCGCCAGTCTGCCACCGTCTGCCTCGTCAAGCCGCCCGTTCGTCAGCACGGCACGGCGATCGGTCTGGCGGAACGGTTGCGGGACCTGGCCGATCCCCGGCGGCGTCGCGGGAGGCGTCAGCCGTTCGTGAGCGTGGTGCTGATCGCCGCCTCGGCGGTCCTGGCCGGTGCCCGCTCGTACGCGGCGATCGGGCAGTGGGCCGCATCCGCGCCGCAGCACACCCTGGCCCGGCTCGGCGCCCGGGTCGTCGGAGCCCTCGGGGTGCGTGTGCCGCCGAGCAGGGCCACGATCCGGCGCGTGCTGACCTTGGCCTGTCCGGGCGGGCTGGCCGAGCTCACCGGCGCCGACCTGGCCGGAGCGGACACCGTGGCGGTGGACGGCAAGAGCGCACGCGGCTCCCGCAACGGCCAGACGCCCGCCGCATACCTCCTGGCCGCGATGACCGCCGACGGCCGGACCGTCTCCCAACTCCGGGTTCCCGACAAGACCAACGAGATCACCTGCTTCGCCGCACTGCTGGAGCCCTACGACCTCACCGGTGTCACCATCACCGCGGACGCCCTGCACACCCAGCGCTACCACGCGCGCTTCCTGGTGGAGGAGAAGAGGGCCCACTACCTGCTCGTGGTCAAGGCCAACCAGCCCGAACTCCATCGCCGCCTGCGGTCACTGCCGTGGAAGGACGTCACCGCGCGCCGCTACGACCGCGAGATCGGCCACGGCCGCCGCGAGACCCGAGCGACCAGAGCCCTCACCGTCACCGACCTCGGCCTGGACTTCCCCCACGCTGTCCAGGCCGTGCGCATCCTGCGGCACCGCACTGACCTCGCGAGCGGCACAGTCAGCCGCCAGACCATCTACGCGATCACCGACCTGACCTCGCATCAGGCATCGCCGCAACGGCTCGGCCAGCTCGCCAGATCGCAGTAGACCATCGAGAACCGACTCCACTTCGTCCGCGACGCCACCTTCGGCGAGGACACCTCGAAGATCCGCACCGGGCACGGCCCCGAGAACATGGCGACCCTGCGCAACCTGGCGATCAACACACTCCGCCAGCACGGACACCGCAACATCGCCGCCGGCCTCCGACACGTCTCCTACGACCCCTTCAACCGGCCACTGGATCTCCTGGACATCCGCTGACCAGCCCGTCTACGCGATCACCGGACTTTGAAACGCCCCTGCCGGGTGAGCGCGTCGGCCGAAAGATTAGGTGCGCGGTCCGGCTCCAGGCACCACGACGGCCACCGCGCCCCCCAGCTTCGCCTGCGCGCCCCTGACCTGCTGCTGTGGTGTAGCTGAACGGGGGATTTCGCTGACGGGTGGTTGCGGCGGTGGCGCGGTCTGGGAATTGCACTCACGGTTCGTTTCTCTGCCCTTTCGGGCGATTACCTAACGGGAGTCTTGACATGAAGCGACTCACTTCGGGTCTGGTCATGGTTCTTCTGGCCTCAGGCACCTCCGTGTTCGGCTTTGCTTCCCAGGCGCAAGCCGCCACCATCCAGGTCAGCCCCGCCGATCTCGGCCCCCGGGGTCCCTGGTTCCGTCTCCAGGATCAGCCGGGCAACGCAGACCGGGCCCACGGCGTCCAGGAGGTGTCGCCGTTCGCCGCGCCCGACACCTTCAACGGCAGCCTCCACCTGGCCGTCGGGCCGGGAGAGCAGTCCCAGGCCGCCCACTACTTCCCGCCCACACCGCTGGATGAGATCGCCGCCTCTCCATTGTCCTACGACACGTACGTCGACAGCGCCCACTCATCCGCGACTGGCACCGGCCCCAACCTCCAGCTGCCGATCTACTGCCTGGGCGAGTTCACGACGCTGAGCTTCCAGCCGCAGCTGGCTACCGACGCGCAGGGCAACCACGGCATCGTGCCGGACACCTGGCAGCACTTCGCCTCCGGCCCTGAGGGCATCTGGACCAGCTCGCGCAGCATCCCCGGTACGCCGATCACGGCGGGCGGCGACTACCCGCTCAGCACCTACGTGAGCACCTGCACCGGCGCCAACAGCAGGGCTGTCGGTGTCATCGCCAACGTCGGAACGCTCGGTGACCCAAACGCCACCCTTGACACCTACGTCGACAACATCACGGCGGGCGGCAGCACCTACGACTTCGCCGTGGACCGCAGGGGTACCGGCACCGTCGAGCTCGAACACGGCGAGAGCTCGCGGCACGAGCGTAGGGTGGAGGGCACCGTCACCTTCGAGAGCCCCGCGGACGGCCCGCACTTCCGGCACGTCGGCACCCGGATCACCATCGCCGACGGCAGGCAGGACCTTGACCCGGCGGCCGTGCAATTGACCGCAGACGGGGTACCGGTCCCGCTGACCCAGGATGCTCGCGGCGAGCTGACCGGCATCGTGCCGGGCGCCCACCTGACGGACTTGCTCCCCGGCCAGTCGGTGTCCACGCGCATCGAGATCACTTTCATGGTCCCCGACCGTCTCGAGCGGGTGGGCCAGGTGACCGTGACCGCCGAACTCCTCGCTCAGGGCTTCGCTCCGCTTCAGCCCACCGGCGTCACTGGGCGCGATACCATCCGCCCCTGACTCACGCGGTGGGCGCGCGGGCCC
Organism: Kitasatospora sp. NPDC041917; assembly: GCF_055589745.1. Taxonomy (NCBI): domain Bacteria; kingdom Bacillati; phylum Actinomycetota; class Actinomycetes; order Kitasatosporales; family Streptomycetaceae; genus Kitasatospora; species Kitasatospora sp. NPDC041917. Next base: position 36,224 of record NZ_JBVJBI010000059.1, read on the forward strand.
TGGCGGACCTGCGCAGAGCAGCCGGCCACACCCGGGAGGGCTTCGTGCTGGCCATTGCCGAGATGGCCCGGCAGCTGGACGTCCGGGCGGCCGTGAGCGGCGTCTGCTGCGTAGGTGGGAATCGACCGCCCCGCCGCTGCCACACCTCGGTCAGCAGCGGGCTGGAGGCGCTGCTGGGCGTGCCGGTTGAGGAGATGGGCTTCGCCGTCCCGGTCGAACGGCGCGGCATGGCCGCGGTGACAGGGCATCATGGCCCCGTGGAGCGCAGACGTGTCGTGGTCGAGGTCGGCGCGGTGCTGTCTGCCACGCGTGTGGGCCGACGGATCCGCCGCCTCCGGTGCGCGGACCAACTGCGTGCCATCGCCCGCGCTGCTGACCGGATCGACAGATCTTGCTGCTGGAGAAGCAGCGGCGCCTGGTATTCGCCGAAGCTTTCACCGAGCCGCCGTACGGCGAGGCCACGCCGGCCGACGTCGACCGGGCTTTCAAGCGGTTCCATTCCCAGACCCGCAAGCCCGGATTCCTGGCCGCCCTGGCCTTCGTGCCGGACACCACGGTGGCCGGCACGGCCTACGGCTGCCCGCTGGCGGCGAGCGCCAGGTGGTGGGACACCCTATGGCCGCCCTATCGGCCGCTTGCCGCAATTGCCGATTCGGCGGCGGCTCGGCATGACCGACCGCTCCATCGAGCGCCTGGCCAACGGTCCTACCCCGGCAGAGCCAGGCCTCCCTGAACCGCGAACAGTCCTGCCGGTGGATCCGCAACATGCCGGTCTCGACGAACTGGTCGGAGACCTGTCAGGTCAAGCACAGGATTTCTATGTGAAAAGCCGCCGCAACTCCGACTTGGCTCTAGCCATGTCACCGTACGAGGCAAAGATCCGAGCACGCTCAACGGTGTCCCGAGCTTCGAGCAGGAGCGCATTGGCCTCGAAGCGGTCCACGGCGACGGTCGGCGGTGGATAATTCATGCTTCCAGGATTCTCAGTCGGCCCTTCCATGATCGAGCGGACCGCATTGGAGAAGAAGCGGAGCAGCCCCTCGAAGAGGGATATCGGTTGGCTTCCCGCCTCCAGGGCTAGTGTTTTGATATTCCACGAATAGAGCGGCTTGTCGTGGAGGTCTCGCCAGCGCTTGACAAGGCGAACCGTGCGCTGCAGAGACCCGTTTGATTCGATCTTCGCCTGCCTGAGCAGCTTGGCATGACTGATTGGATCGTTCACGTCCCAGCCTTCGGTGATATCTGTATTGGGAATCAGCAAGTCACCCCCTTTAGCCGGTAGTGCCAAAATAACGTCACATGTCTCCATTTACCCGCGGATCGAAGTCGAGGATGATCGACCGCTTTCCTTCCGTGGTGACCGTGAGGTTCGGGAATTTATTTCCGAGGATCTCCTTGAGTCTATCTGCGGTCTTCTGCATCTCTTCTTGCGGACCGGATTGGTCTTTTCCCGGCCCTAGGGCCTGTGTGAGGTTGTGATCAATCTTCGGGTTCTGCTCCTGCTCCGGGGCAGAACCCGGTAGGAATGTTGGCTGTGACGCGCAGGCAACTCACTGACGAGCAGTGGAGTTTGATCGAGCCCTATCTGCCGATCGGCAGGTTCGGGCCCTATCCCGAACGGCTTCGTGACCAGTTCGAGGGATTGATCTGGCGGTTCCGTTCCAGCGCTCAGTGGCGGGAGCTGCCTGACGAGTTCGGCCCCTGGTCCACGGTCTTCGGCCGGTTTCGGGTCTGGCGGGACGCCGGCGTGTTCAGCGCCCTGCTCGAAGGCCTGATCGCCGAGGCCGCCCGCGAGGAAAGGACTGACCTGTCGCTGGTCAGCGTCGACTCCACGACCGTCCGAGCCCACCACGACGCCGCCGGGATGCCCGTGGACGAGGAGCTCATGCAGGCCTTGGAGGAGGCCGCGCGCGAGCAGGAGGCGGCCCGACAAAAAGGGGCGAGTCGCAGGAACAGAACGGACAGGACGAGCGCGGACGGGTCCGATCGCGACGCAAGCTCCGTCTGAAGCAGGCCCTGCTCGGCAGGTCACGGGGCGGGCTGACCAGCAAGGTCCATCTCGCCGCCGTCCGCCGGCACTCGTCCTGACCGCCGGGCAGGCCGGAGATAGCCCGCAGTTCGTCCCCGTCCTCTCCAAAGTGCGCGTGCGCCTGCCCGTCGGCCGGCCTCGCACCCGACCCGGCGCGGTCGCCGCGGACGCCGGGGGCTCCAACGGCCACCGCACCCGGGCCTGGAAGATCGAGCTCGCCGCCTTGGCCGCCGAAACCGGGCTGACCATCACCGTGTGCCACCTGCCGCCGGGCACCCAATGCCGTTGCTTGACTCAGTGAACTATCACAGGGTTCAGGGTGATGGTCTTCGCTGGGACACGTCGGGTCGGTCGACGTGGTTGACCTGCCTTGCGGATTGAGTAGCGGCCGTCGGCGCGTTTCGGGAGCCGGTCGGCTTCCCTGAGCCGCCTGGGGCCGCTGTCGAGCTTGCGGCGGACTTTCGCTGCCATGTTCGCCAGGAACTGCTTCATCCTGGCCGGGGTGTGCTGGCTCTGCCGGACCACGCTGCGCCGGACGTGCTTGAGGATCTTGAGGAAGGAGATCCGGTCGGGGTCGAACCGGCCGCGGTCGGCGACGCGCATGACGATCCGAGTCAGGCAGTGATGGATGATCAAGTGCGCCCACGCCTCCTGGCGTGCCAGTTCCGGGTCGGCGGAGCGCAGGATCGTCAGACCACCGCGCTGGAACGTCTTGATCTGCCGATAGGCGGTCTCCGCTTCCCAGCGCTCGTGATACAGGGCCGCCAACTCCGCGGCGGGGAAGGCGTCAGGGTCCATCAGATCGGTCAGCAGGCGGATGACCTCGCCGCCGTCGACCTGGTACTCGATGACGCGCACCAACACCCCGCCGGGGTGGTTCCCCTTCTGTCCGGCCAGGTTCATCCGCGCCAGGTAGGTGCCGTCCGGCAGGTGCTCGACCGGGCGGCGGGCCACGCTTGAGCGGGCCCGCAGGAGCAGGTGAGCCCCGGTCCGCGTGTAGGCCTTCCACAGCTCGACGCCTGGGAAGCCGCGATCCATGATGACGAGCATCCCCGCCGCACTGCCAGCCATCGCCACCGCCAACTCCCGTTCCCCGCCGCTGAATGCGCCCACCCGGGCGTCCACCGACGCGTGCGTCGCGGCCTCCGTCAAGGTCACCACCCGCACCTGCGGGAACCCGGCCGGGTTACCTCGCACGTCCAGGAGCCCGCCCAGCCCGGCCCGGTTGGCAGGTGTGTCCGGCGCATCCAGCACGAACCCGTCCACCGCCGCGACCCGCATCCCACGGTAGAACGCACCCGAAAGCCCCAGCGGCGCCGCCGGCCCGGCCAGCTTCCGGAACACCGCCTCCAGCGCCGCCTCGCCCAGCCGCCGCCGAGCCCGCGTGAACGAGGACTTGTTCGGGATCGCCTCGTGCATATCCGGCCATGCACCCACCAGGTTCTCCGCGACATCGTCGTAGGAGTCCTGATGGAACAGCGCCAACGCGAGCACGTAGTAGACCATGAACCGGGACGGCAGCGCCCCCGGACGCCGATCCCGCCGACGGCACTCCGCCAGCGCCTGGTCCACCAACCCCGGCGGCACCCACTCGGTCAGGACACCAAGCCGTACCTCGTCGGACAAGCCACTCCACGGATGCACAACCGGACCAACGACCCCGCCCCGACACCGTCACCCGTTCCGCGGCAGTTGTTCTCGAATTCAAGCAACGGCATTGGCCGGGCACCTCGAAGTGGAACAAGATCGAGCACAGGCTGTTCTCCCACAGCGCCATGAACTGGCGCGGCCGCCCACTGACCAGCCACGAGGTCATCGTGCAGACCATCGCCGCCACCACCAGCCGCAGCGGACTGCGCGTCCACGCCGAACTCGACACCGGCAGCTACCCGACCGGCGTCA
>NZ_JBVJBI010000060.1:0-39356 GCF_055589745.1 Kitasatospora sp. NPDC041917
GGTGCCTCCCAAACTCGTGAACATCGACCTGCCCGCCAGCAGGGCGCCTCCCGAGCTCATCGACAAACGACTCCCGTTCTCGCGTACAAAGCCACCTACGTCGATATCCATGCCGACGTCCTGGGCGCTTGGGGGCCGTGGCGACGGTCAGCCAGGGGCGCATCACGGTGGGGACGATGCATGACCACTCGCGGCAGCACCGCCCGGGGCTGCGTGATGCCCACTGCACCGCGCCGAGCCGGTGGTTTGACGTCTTGTACCCGCCCGTCCGGCTGCCTGGCGGGGGTTGACTTGGCCGCGCGGGCGGGCCCGGACACGGTGGGCGGTGGTGTCGCCGTGGGCGTGCTGCGTGCTGACACCGTGTGCGGTGCCGCCGTTGGGGCTGGCCTACCCTGGTTCGCGACAGGGGGAGGGCGGGGTTGTGGACGTGAGGGTGCGCGGCAGGCGTTGGGCGGTGGTGGTGGCGTTGATCGCGGTCGTGGTGTCGGGGTGCTCCGCGGGGGAGGGTGAATCCGACTATCCGTTGCCGTACAAGCGGCGGGACGCATCGGTTCTGCGCCGCATCGCGCTCGCCGACCCGTCCACGAAGAACACGGTCGTGGCGGCGGATGACCGTACGATCACGATGGAGGTCTCCTGGAGCGGCTGCGACTACATGCCCGACCTGGTGGCACGGGAGACGGACAAGCAGGTCGCACTGCTGCTCAGGCGCCGTGACGCTTCGGGTCCGGACGTCGGGTGCGAGGACGGCGGCATCGCCGAGCTGAAGGTCGTCCTGCGTCAGCCACTCCGCCCCCGGGCCCTGACCGACACCCTCACCGGCGAACCCGTCCCCCACACCCATGCCTGACAACAGCCCGCGAAAGCTCAGGCCCGGCTCGTAAGGGCGCAGCGGGGATGATGGCCTCTGGGGCGTCGGCCCCGCACACGTGGGGCCCCGGATTCGAACTGAATGGATTGGCGCACTCTGCGCCCAATCACAGCAGGTCAGGAAGTGTCGGCCCCGCGCCCGCGGGGGTGACCCCCAAGCCGTGACCTCTCGCGAGGTGTGCCTCCCATCAGCCCAGCCCGCTCGGGGGCGGCCCGGAGCACTGACAGTTCGTCACCGATTCCGGAAAGTGACCGCGTGTCCCGGTTCGGCGCGCGGGCGGCACAGCAGAGGAGACCCACTGATGGAGAGCACCGTGCAGGCCCCCGCCGGACCGTGACCCCGGCCCCGGCCGATCCGCCGCCCGAACCTCCCCGCGCGGCTGCACCGTCGCCTACAGTGAGAGCTTCTTGCGGACGGGACCGGGTGACGGCACGAGCGGGGAGGGGGCCGGAGTGGAGCGACGCGTGCGTCGGACCGCGGCGGCCGCGCTGTCCTGGGCGTTCCTCGCGGCCTGGGCCGTCTGCCAGGTCCTCCTCGGCACGGCGACGAGTGCGGCGACGGGCGCGGCGCAGCCGGCTCCCGGTGCGCCGCCCGCCGTCGCCGCCCCGGCCGCCCCGGCCGCTGTACGGCTCGGCCCGGCGGGCGCGGAGGTCCGGCGCTCCGCGGACCGCCCCGGCTCCGACGTCGCCCAGCGGCAGTCGGCCGCCGCCGAGCCCGGCGTCCGGCTGCCCGCGCTCCCGCCGGCCGTGCTCCCGGCCGCCCGGACGGACGCCCCCCGGTTCCGGCCCGGGGTGTACGCCGCGGGGCCGCGTCAGGAGCGGGCGCCGCCGTCCGACCGCTACGACCCCCGCCACACCCGCGGTCCCCCCTCCACCCGGTCCAGCTGACGTCCCATCGCGCCCGCCGACCCGGGTGCCGAGGCCTGCCCGCGGCCCGGACGGGAGGACTCCGGCCACCGTGCCCGGAGCGTTCCCGGCGGCGCGCCGTCCCCTCGCGTCCGCCCGTCCCGGGTGCGGCGTCCCCCGAGGACGCCCGGCTCCCGCGGACCGCCCGTGGAGTACCCATGCCTACTCGCCGTACCGTGTTCTGGCGCGCGCTCGTCGCGCTCGCCGTCGTCGGTGTCTCGCTCTACGTCGCCCTGACCACGCCGCCCCGCCTCGGCCTCGACCTGCGCGGCGGCACCCGGATCGTCCTGGAGACCCAGGACTCGCCCACCGTCCGCGCCGACGCGGACGCCACCGACCGGGCGCTGGAGGTGCTGCGCCGCCGGGTCGACGGCCTCGGCGTCGTCGAACCCTCGCTCGCCCGCGCCGGGGAGCGGCGCATCGTCGTCGAACTCCCCGGCGTCCAGGACCCCCGCGAGGCCGCCGGGGTCATCGGCCGCACCGCCCAGCTCGCCTTCCACCCCGTCGTGGCGACTGCCGACGGCCCGGCCGGGCCCCCTGCGGCGGACGGGTCCCGGGTCCTCGCCGACCCCGGCCTCCCCGGCGGCCACCTGCGGCTGGGCCCGCCAGTGTTGACCGGCGACGGCGTCAAGGACGCCTCGGCCGTCCTCGACACCCGGACGGGCCTCGGCTGGAGCGTCGACCTCTCCTTCCGCGGTTCGGCCGGCGACGCCTGGGCCCGGCTCACCGGGGAGGCGGCGTGTGCCGCGCCGGCCGACCCCGCCCGCCGGGTCGCCATCGTGCTCGACGACCGCGTCCTGTCCGCCCCCGGTGTCCAGGACAGCGTGCTCTGCGGGCAGGGGATCACCGGCGGTTCGACGCAGATCACCGGCGGCTTCTCGGCCGACGAGGCCCGCGACCTCGCCGCCCTGGTCAAGGGCGGCGCCCTGCCCGTCCCGGTGACGGTGATCGAGCAGAGCACCGTCGGCCCCACCCTCGGCGCCGAGGCGATCCGGGCCAGCGCCCTGGCCGCGGCCATCGGCCTGCTCTGCACCGGGGCCTTCATCATCGCGGTGTACCGCCTGCTCGGTGTGCTGGCCACCGTCGCTCTCGCCCTCTACGGACTGATCTCGTACGCCGCCGTGGTCGCGCTCGGTACGACGCTCACCCTGCCCGGGCTGGCCGGCTTCGTCCTCGCCATCGGCATGGCGGTGGACGCCAACGTGCTGGTCTTCGAACGGGCCAGGGAGGAGTACACCGCTCCCCGGACGGCCGGCCCCGGCAAGGAGCGCGACCTGCGGCGCCCGCTCCGTGTCGGGTTCGCGAAGGCATGGAGCGCGGTGGCCGACTCCAACGTGACGACGCTGCTCGCCGCCGGTCTGCTCTTCGTGTTCGCCACCGGCCCGGTCAAGGGCTTCGGGGTGACGCTCTCGATCGGCGTGCTGGCGTCGATGTTCTCGGCCATGCTGATCACCCGGCTGCTCGCCGAGTGGGCGGTGCGCCGGCCCGCCGTCGCCCGGCGGCCCACCCTGACCGGCATGGCCACCGTCGGCCGGCTCCGGACCCGGCTGACCCGGCGGCCGCCCCGGCTGATGCGCCACCGGCGGCGCTGGCTGGGCGTCTGCGCCGGCCTGCTGCTGCTCGCCCTGGCCGGGATCGGCGGGCGCGGCCTGGACTTCGGCGTCGAGTTCACCGGCGGCCGGGTGGCGCAATACACCGCCGCGCAGCGGGTCGACGCGGACGCCGCCCGCGCGGCGGTGGTCGGCGCAGGGTTCCCGCAGGCCGTGGTGCAGACCACCGGCGACACCGGCGTGTCCGTCCGCACCAAGGAGACCGGCGACGACCAGCAGCAGCGCATCCGGGAGGCGCTCACCGGCGTCACCGGCGAACTGTCCGTGGAGCGGGACGAACTGATCGGGCCGAGCCTCGGCAGCGAGCTGCGCGGCTACGCGCTGGCCGCGCTCGGGCTCGCGGTCGCCGCCCAGCTGCTCTACCTCACGATCCGCTTCCGGTGGACCTTCGCGACCGCCGCGGTGATCGCGATGGCGCAGGACCTGCTGCTCGTCCTCGGCCTCTTCGCCTGGCTGGGCAAGCCGGTGGACAGCGTCTTCCTCGCCGCGCTGCTCACCATCGTCGGGTACTCGGTCAACGACACGGTGGTGGTCCTGGACCGGCTGCGCGAGCTGCGCCGGACCGGGACGAAGGCGAGCTGGGCGGCTCTCGCGGACCGCGCCGTGGCGCAGACCCTCCCCCGGACGGTGAACACCGGCATGGGGGCGCTGTTCGTCCTGGTGGCCCTGGCGGCCCTCGGCGGGGACTCGCTCGCCGACTTCTCGGTGGCGCTGCTGGCCGGGGTCCTGACGGGCACGGCGTCGACGGTGTTCACCGCGATGCCGGTGGTCGTACTGCTCCAGGAGCGGTTCCCGGACCGGCCGCGGGAGGTCGGGGCGGCACGGGCGCCTCACACGGCGGGCGCGGCGCGGGCACGGGACCACAACGGGGCGGTGGTCTGAGCGGCGCCGGTTCGGTGGGGAGGCCGTGCGTCCCGCGACCGGCCGGCCGAGTGCCGGCGCCTGCCCCCTGGCGACGTGCGCGTCGCTCTCGACCCGAAGCTGTTCGGCGACTGGTGGGCGCCGGCCGGCTGGACGGTCAACCCCGACGTCGACATGGTCGTCCATACCACCGGGCACGAGCCCCCTGCCCGGACGGGGCCCGGGAGGTGACCGCCAGCACGCGGAGTGGCGGGACTCGTGTGCCTTCGGATGAGGGGGGTTAGCCCCCGGAAGAGTTCGGTGGCTGCCCTGAGCGCGGGGCAACGGATCACACGAAAGGATCTTCTCACGTCGTCATACGCAAGTTGAGGGGCAAGAAAGCATGGCTATTAGGTATCCGAAGCGCATCAGTCGGCGGGGGCTGCTGGTGACGGCGGTGACCGTGGCGGGGGCGGTCCTCGTTCCGGTGGCGGTCCAGTCGGCCACCGCCGCCACGGCCGACGGGAAGCAGGATCCGGTACGTGCACTGGAGCGGGCAGCCCACCCGCTGCGTGCGACCGAGCCCGGCGGAAGTACGGCCGACCTGCGAGCCCTGTCCGCAATGATCGGCAACGCCAAGGTGGTCGGCCTCGGCGAGGCCACCCACGGCTCCCACGAGTTCTTCACCATGAAGGAGCGGGTCTTCCGCCACCTTGTCGAAGAGAAGGGCTTCACCACCTTCGCCCTGGAGCTGAGCTGGTCCGCGGGACTCCAGATCGACGACTATCTCCAGACCGGCAAGGGCGGTGACGCCCGCAGCGTCGCCAAGCAGACCTTCGCCGACTCGCCCTGGGACCGCGAGGAGTTCGTGAGCCTCATCGAGTGGATGCGCGACTACAACCGCCACCACCCCGACCGCCCCGTGCACTTCATGGGCGACGACATCGGCGCCCCCTCGTTGAATGACGCGTTCTTCGAACGGGTGACCGGTTACGTACAGAAGAACCACCCCGAGGCACTGCCGCGGCTCAACGAGCTCTACATCGGCCTGCGGCCCATCGACAACGTCTTCGCCTACCTGGGCAAGCCGCTCGCCGAACGGCAGCAGCTCGCAGCCAAGGCGCAGCAGGCCCTGGAACTGGTCAGCAGCCGGAAGGGCTCCGGCGGAGACGCGTTCGACTGGGCCGAGCAGAACGCCCGTTCAATCGCCCAGACCGCCAAGTTCCTCACCATCGACCCGAACGACCCCAAGTCGCTGCCCGACTTCGAGCTGTTCCGAGACGAGGTGATGGCCCAGAACGTGGCCTGGTGGCGGCAGCACACCGGCGACAAGATCCTGGTGTCGGCGCAGAACAACCACGTCGGCTACGTCTCCGACAACCCCGAGCTGTACTCCAAGACGCAGGGGTCGTTCCTGCGCGACACCATGGGCAAGGACTACCTGCCCATCGGCTTCACCTTCAACCAGGGCTCCTTCCTGTCGAAGGACGCCGCCCTCGGCGGCGACTGGAAGAAGTTCACCGTGGGCGCCGCCGAGCCCGGCAGGAACGAGCACACCCTCGACCAGGTCGGTTACCAGGACTTCTACCTCGACGTCCGCAAGGCCCCGGCCGCCGCGCGCGCCTGGTTGAACGTCGCCCGGCCCACGCTCAACATCGGCACGCAGTTCCCCGAGAAGCCCCGCGACACCGCGATCGCCCAGTCCTTCGACGTCCTCATCCACCTCCACGAAGTCCGGGAGGCCAACAAACTGAAGCCGTGACGACGCTGCCGTGCGACCACGTCCTCGCCACGCTGTGCCTTGTCCACGCGAAGCCGTAGCAGAGGCAGCCGTTTCGATCCCGCCGAACACTCGGACGGCCCCGGTCCGCCGCGGGCGTATCCATGCCCGGTTCTGAGGGGGCCGGGCCACGGCAACGTGGCCCGGCCACCCGACCACGCCCGAGCGGTCGCAACCCGATACGACAAGCGCGGATACGTCTACCTCGGCACCGTCACCGCAGCCGCTCTCGTCATCCGGCTCCGCACATGATCGCCCGGACAGCTCCGCCTAGTACTCCAGTGAGAGTTCTCCAGTGGGCCCCGCTCACCAGGTCACGGGCAGCGACCGCATCCCGTAGATGAACGACTCGGTACGGAACTCGCGCTCGCCGGTCAGCCGCAGCCCCGGCAGCCGGCGGAACAGCGTCTCCAGGGCGATCTGGAGTTCGGCGCGGGCCAGCGGCTGGCCCAGGCACTGGTGTACGCCGAAGCCGAACGCCAGGTGCCGCCGGGCGTCCCGGTCCAGGTCCAGCTCGTCCGTCGCCCGATGGCCGGCGCCGCCGAACACCGCCTCGTCCCGGTTGGCGGTGGAGAGCATCGCCATCACGCCCTCCCCGGCCCGGACGGTGACGCCGCCCAGCTCCACGTCCTCCAGCGCCACCCGGGGCAGGCCGGTGTGCACGATGGTCAGCAGCCGCAACAGCTCCTCCACCGCGCCCGGCAGGGTGGCCGGGTCGGCCAGGCCGGGGATCTGCTCGGGGTGCTCCAGCAGCAGCGCGGTCGACAGCGAGATCATGTTCGCGGTCGTCTCGTGCCCGGCGATCAGCAGCAGCACGCCCATGCCGGCCACGTCGTCCGGGGTCAGGTCGTCCCGCGCCGCGAGTCGGCTGAGGGCGTCGTCCTCCGGTTGTGCGCGCTTGCGGGCCGTCAGGTCGCGAAGGTAGTCGCGGACCTCTTCCTGGGCCTCCCGGAGCTGCTCCACGGTGCTCTCCCGGCTGAGCATCGTGCGGCTCAGGCTCTGGAAGCGGTCGTGGTCCTCGTACGGCACGCCGAGCAGCAGGCAGATCACCAGCGAGGGCACCGGCAGCGCGAAGTCGGTGACCAGGTCGGCCGTGGTCCGGCCCGCGGTCATCCGGTCCAGTGCCTCGTCCACGATCCGCTGGATCTCCGGGCGCAGCGCCTCCACCCGCTTGACCAGGAATTCCCCGGTGATGATGCGGCGCTGGCGGGCGTGCTCGGGGTCGTCGAGCCGCAGGAAGTCCGGATTGTCGGTGATCAGCTCGCGAGCGCCGGCGACCAGCAGCGGGAAGGCCGGGTGGCGTATGTCGGCACTGAACCGGCGGTCGGACAGCACGGTGCGGACCTCGGCGAAGCCGGTGACCAGCCAGCAGAGGTCGCCGTCGGGCAGCTCGGCCCTGGTCACCGGCCCGGTGGCGGCGGCCTCGGAGTACGCGGGCGGCGGGCCGAACGGGCAGCCGCCGGAGTGCGGGGCCGGCAGCAGCGGGACGGCGGGGGCGGTGGGTGTGGCGGTCACGGCGGGGGTCTCCTCATGTCGCGGGGGTCCTCGTGGGGCTGTCGGGGGTGCAGGGAGTCCCCGGCGGCCTGTGGGGCCGGCGGTGGGGCCGGTCAGGCCCCGGTCTGCGCGGGCTGGTCCTCGGTGACGGTGATCGCCCGGCCCGGGCAGAGGTCGGCGGCGAGTCTGACGTCGTCGAACTGCTCGGGCAGCAGCACAATCTGACGGAGTCTCACCAGGCTGTCCCGGTCGTCCTGGTCGAAGACCGCGGGGGCGTTCGTCACGCACATGCCGGAGCTGCAGCAGCGGTCCCGGTCGACGCTCACCTGCATGTCGGGCACCTTTCGTCAGGGCGGCGCCGGCTGCCCGGCGGCCGCCTCTCGTTGTCACGGTCAAACTAGCCGTCACCGGTCCGTTTACGGACGGGTACGGTGGCCGGACCGAGAACGGCCGATTCGGCCCCTGTGTGTGAACCCCTCTGGCGGCACAATGCGTTTCAACCCGCGGTACTTCGCCGGACGGGTCGGCGGACCCGGCCGCGCGGACGGCCTCACAAGCCTTCGGCGGTGGCCAACTCCCGTACGGAGGCCACGGTGTCGGCCTCGGCGGCGCTCTTGTCGGGCCGGTAGCGCACCACCCGGGCGAACCGCAGGGCCGGCCCGGCGGGGTAGCGGGGGCTGCGCCGGAGGCCGTCGAAGGCGACCTCGACGACCAGTTCCGGCCGGACCAGCACCGTCCGGGCGTCCCGCCCGGTCTCCCGGGCGAGCAACTCGGCGGTCTGCCAGGCGAGCGTCCGTTCGGTCAGCCCCTTGAAGGCAGGCTCGTGGCCCGGGTCGGGTTGAGCCGCAGTTGGGTGAGGATGCGCCAGTTCTTGAGCGCGGCGAAGCCGTGCTCAACGGGGGCGTGGGCGGCGGCGATGATCTGGTTGGCGGTCTTCCGGCCGGCGGTGAGCTTCTTCTTGCGGGTCCGCTTGGCCCCGGTGATGACCACCGGGTCGTCGCGGTCGGTATCGAGGCCGACGAAGCCGAGATCGGCCGGGGAGCCCAGGCCTGCGGTGCGCAGGTGCCGGCAGATCTTGTCGTGCCGGGCGGTCTTGATCTCGCCGGCCGTGCCGCGGCGGGCCGAGGAGATCCGGATAAGGTTGCCGCGCTCGTCGGTGAGGGCCAGGAGCAGCAGGCCGTGGGACGTGTGTTTCCCGCTGTAGTTCTTGCGGTTGGCCTTCCCGGCGCGGCGGCGGGTGCGGATCAGGGTGCCGTCCAGCAGCACGACCTCGCCCCGGCCCGGGTGATCTTCTTCAGGGCGCGGTCCAGGCGCGGGGCCTTGGCCGCGAGCAGGGCGATCACCTCGTCGCACCAGCGGCGGATCGTGGTGGCCGCCACGGCGTTGCCGCCGGCCAGGTCGGCGGCGCGCTGGTCGTGGCGCAGCACCGCGAGCACCAGCACCGCGAGCACCAGCACTGCGAGCACCAGCACCGCGATCTGTCCGGCCGAGCGGGACCGCCACCGGGAGCCGATCGCCTTCAGGTGGGCGCGCATCAGGTCGGCGACGTAGTTGACGGTGTGCGAGGACAGCGGCAGCGCGCACTGACATAAGACCGCAATGGCGGCCCGGACGCCCACCGCCGTTCCGCGCGACATCGCCGACTGTTCGGCATCCTCGCCTGCCGTGCAGGTCAGGGTTCGTTTCGCGGCCCGCGACGGATACTCCCCGAAGCCCAATCCTGCTGCGACCGGGGGTGTGCCGGCGCATCTGGAACGCGGTGGACTCGTGGTCGCGATCGTTCTTCTGATCCTGCCCCTACCGTCTGCCCCTACCGTCTGCGCCTACCGTCTACGCGGCACGAGTCCGGTTTCGAAGGCGATGATCGCCAGCTGGACGCGGTCCCGAGCCTCGAGCTTGGCGAACAGACGCGCGACATGGGTCTTCGCGGTCGCCGCGCTGATCACCAGCCGCTCGGCTATCTCGGTGTTCGACAGTCCCTGCCCGACCAGTGCCAGCACCTCGCGCTCCCGGTCGGTGATCCCCGCGAGGGGACTCGAGTCCGCGGCGGGCCCGGCGTCCGGTTCGGGGGCCGTGGGGCCGGACGTTCCGGCGAAGTCCGCGATCAGCCGTCGGGTCACGCTCGGCGCGATCAGCGCGTCGCCCGCGGCCACCACGCGGATCGCTTCCAGGATCGCGTCCAGGGCCATGCTCTTGAGCAGGAATCCGCTGGCCCCGGCGCGCAGTGCGCCGTAGACGTACTCGTCGTGGTCGAAGGTCGTCAGCACCAGCACCTTGGGTGGGTCCGGCTCGGCGCTCGCCTGCCGGGTCGCCTCGATCCCGTCCATGCCCGGCATCCGGATGTCCATCACCACGACGTCCGGCCTCAGTTCACGCACCAGGCGCACCGCTTCGAGGCCGTCGCCGGCCTGGCCGACCACCTCCAGGTCGTCGGTGTCGCCGATCAGGATCCCGAGCCCGACCAGCATCAGCGGCTGGTCGTCGACCAGCAGCACCCGCACGCTCATGCCGGGAGCCTCGCCGTCACCCGGAATCCGCCCTCCGGACGCTGGCCGGCGCTGAACTGGCCGGACAGCAACGTCACCCGCTCGCGCATGCCGAGCAGGCCGAAGCCGCTGCCGCCGGCCCCCGCCGCGAACCTCGGACGGCCCGGCCCGCCGAGACCGTCGTCCCCGTCGTCCCCGTCGTCCACCACTTCGATCCTCACTCCTGTCGGCTCGTAACCGACCGCGACCCGGCAGGTCCGCGCCCCGGAATGCCGCACCACGTTCGTCACCGACTCCTGGATGATCCGGAACGCCGACAGTTCGATCTCCGGCGGCAGTGGACGCCGCTCGCCCCGCCAGGTCACATGAACCCGCACCCCGGCGCCGGCCGTGCGTTCGGCGAGCTGCGGGACGTCGGCCAGGCTGCCGGCCGGCGCCAGCGGAGCGGCCTGCGGCATGGCGTCGTCGGGCTCGGCGCGGCGGAGCGCCCCGAGCATGCGTTGCAGCTCCAGCAGCGTCTCCCGGCTGGTGGTCTCGATGCCGGTCAGCGCCTGCCGCGTCTGCTCGGGCTTGGTCGCCACGACCCGCGCCGCCGCTCCCGACAGCACCGTGATGATCCCGATGCTGTGCGCGACGCTGTCGTGCAGCTCGCGGGCGATCCGCAGCCGCTCGGCCATGACGACGCGGGCCGCGGTCTGCTCCTGCAGGGCTTCGAGGTATTCACGGCGTTTGCGGTACACCCCCCCGAAGACCCACGCGACCGCGAACCACAACGCGAACTGTCCGGCCCACTGGGACGCGTCGCCGACGGTCTGCTCGCGGACGTGGAGGTCGTTGAAGAACGCGGCCGCGACGGCCGCGACGGCGCCGACGGCGGCAGCCTTGGGCCGCCGGACGGCGAGGTAGCCGCCCAAGCCGACGAGCAGGACGAACACGATCGAGGGCCGCGCGCCGAAGGCGTCGCCGAGGACGGCTTCGCCCAGGACCGCGGCGAAGACCGCCGCCGGCAGACGGCGCACCAGCAGAACCGGCAGGGCGAGCACGACGCAGAGACCGAGTATCTGGAAGGGCGCGAGGTCGGGGAACCGGAACAGGCCCTCGTAGTGCGCCCAATCAGTGGGCAGCATCGTCAAGGCGAGAATCAGCGCGTACAAGCAGGTGGTGGCCAGCACCACGGCCTGTGACATCAGCCAGGTCACGCGTTTCGATGTCGAGAGACGCTGGAGAAGCTGTTCCATACGAAGATCGTATTCAGTGGCGTCGGCTCTGCGCGTCGCCCCGGGGATGTACGCCGGATACGCCCCCGGGCCGATGGCCTGGGAAGAGGTGACATCCGCCGGCCGACGCGGTGGATCGTGGTCCGTTCCTAGGTTCATGGTCATGACGAATGCACCGATGATCGATCTTCGCGACACGACAAAGAAGTACGACGACGGCCCGCCCGCACTGGCCGGCGTCACCTTGTCCGTGGCGGCTGGTGAGTGCGTGGCGATCCTCGGCCATTCCGGCAGTGGCAAGTCCACGCTGCTGAACCTGATCGCGGGTCTGGACAAGCCTTCCAGTGGCACCGTGACCGTCGACGGCACCCGCGTCGACCAGCTCGGCGAGGCCGGTTCGGCGAAGTACCGCCGGGCCTCCATCGGCATGATCTTCCAGTTCTTCAACCTGCTGGACGACCTGACCGTGTTGGACAACGTCATGGTTCCGGCGCAGCTGGCCGGGATGGGCAAGGGCGAAGCGAAGCGGCGGGCCGTCGAGCTGCTCGACTCGCTGGGCATCGACCGGCACGCCAAGGCCTACCCGCAGCGGCTGTCCGGCGGGGAACGGCAGCGGGTGGCGGTGGCCAGGGCCCTGATGAACGAGCCGGCGCTGCTGCTGGCCGACGAGCCGACCGGCGCTCTGGACTCGAGCTCGGCCGAGGACGTGCGCGAGCTGCTGCTGGACCTGAACAGCGACGGCCAGACCATCCTGCTGGTCACCCACGACGTGCAGCTGGCCGCGAGCACCGCGCGCCGCACGATCGAGTTGGTGGACGGCGCGGTCGAGCGGGACGTCGTCAACGACGGCAGCGGTGCCGGCCTGGCCGCCCGCACACCGCTGATTCGTCCGGCGGGAGAGGTCCGATGACACTGCGCAAGCCGCCGATGCCCCGGCGCGTCTTCGAGGTCGGTTTCCGGGCCGTGGCCCGCCTGCTGCCGGCGGTGAGCCGGTGAGCGCCTTGGGCAAGGTCGTACGCTCGGGCGTGGGCCGGCGTCGGGTCCAGTCCCTCGTCATGGCCCTGACGACGTTCGCCGCGGTGACGTCCTCAGTGCTCTCCCTCGGTCTGCTGACTGTCGTGCAGGCCCCGTTCGAGCACGCTTTCCGTGCGCGGAACGGGGCGCACCTGGCGGTCCAGTTCGACGGCTCGAAGGTCACGGCCGCGCAGGCCGCCGCCACCGCGCACGCCGCCGGCGTCACCGAGGCGGCCGGGCCCTACCCGGTCGCCGCCGCCCTGGACACGACGATCGGCACGGATTGCTCCAAGACGGATCGGGCCGGTCACGACAACGGTCCGATCACCGTCACCACCCGGCCCGACCTGGGCAGCACCTCCGGGATGGACCAGCTGGCGCTGACCCAGGGGCGCTGGCCGACGAGCCCGGACGAGATCGCCCTGCCGTGGCAGCACTATGCCACCGACTGCTTCGGCGATTCGGTGGTGTTCTCCTCCCTGCCGGGCAAGCCGTCGTTCAAGGTCGTCGGCTTCGCCGGCTCGGTGACCGACAGCGCGACCGGCTTCGCCACCGCCGACGGTTTCGCGCGGCTCACCGCCGCCGGTGCCGAGTCCGACGAGCAGATGCTCTACCGGTTCGCCAAGGCCGGGACCGCCGCGGACATCGCCACCGACAAGCAGGCGGTGGCCGCCGCCGCGCCGGCCGGCGCGGTCGAGGCCGGACAGTCGTACCTGACCGCGGAGCAGCAGGCGACCGGCAACGCCAAGGCCTACGTGCCGTTCCTGATCGCCTTCGGGATCCTCGGGCTGTTCATGTCGGTGCTGATCATCTCGATCGTGGTCAGCGGGGCCGTGGCCTCGGGAATCCGGCGCATCGGGATTCTGAAGTCGTTGGGCTTCACCCCTTCGCAGGTGGCCCGCGCCTACACCGCGCAGGCCGTGATCCCGGCGACACTCGGCCTGGTGCTCGGCACGGTTTTCGGCAACCTCCTGGCCGTGCCGATCCTGGACGGGGCCACCAAGCAGCTCGGAGCGGCCAGTGCCACGATCCCGTTGTGGGTCAGCGCCGTGGTGCCGCTGGGCACCCTGCTGATCGTCGGCGTCACGGCTTTGATCCCGGCACTGCGGGCCGGCCGGATGCCGACGGTGCGGGCCCTGGTGGTCGGCCGCGCCCCCAGAGCCGGGGGCGGTCGGGTGGCGCAGCGTCTGGCCTCGCGGCTGCCGCTGCCCCGGGCCGTGTCGTTGGGGCTGGCCCAGCCGTTCGCCCGGCCGGCCCGGGTCGTACTGGTCGGTGCGGCGGTACTGTTCGGCGTCGTGAGCGTCACGTTCGCGGTGGGGCTGGAGTCCGGGTTCAACAAGTACCTGGACACCAGCACCTCGGGCTTCAACGTCGCGTCGAAGTTCGTGATGCCCACAGCCGACGTGGGCGTGCCCTGGGGTCGCTACGGCCCCAACGACCCGCGCACCCCGCACCTGGACGCCGCCGAGGTGGCCGCCGCGCTCGCCGAGATCCCGGGCACGAAGACCGCGTTCGGCTGGGGCGACAGCGGCGCGACCATGGTCGGCGCCCCGGCCGGCGGCGAACCGCCGAGGGTGTTCACGGTCACCGGCGACTTCTCCTGGACGCACCTGGAGCTGCTGTCCGGCCGCTGGTACTCGGCGCTGGGTGAGGCGGTGGTCGGCGACAAGCTGGCCTCGGCGGCGGGGATCCACGTCGGTGACGACGTCGCCGTGGTGCAGCAGAACAGGCAACTGTCGCTGAAGGTCGTCGGCATCAACTTCGACACCAACCAGGGCGACTACACGGTCATGACGGATGCGGCCACCTTCACCGCCGCCGGCCTGACCCCGCACATCGACCTGTTCAACGTGGAGCTGGCCGACAACGTCAGCGGATCGGACTGGTCCACCTCGGCCGCCGCCGCGCTGACCCCGCTGAACGCCTCGGTCCAGCCGAACTCGGGCGGGGGCAAGAACATCATAGTGATCACCATGGGTGCTCTGGTGGCCACGCTCACGCTGATGATGATCGCGGTCGCCGCGCTCGGGGTGCTGAGCACGGTGGTGCAGGACACCCGGGAACGGGTTCATGACCTGGGGATCCTCAAGGCCCTCGGGATGACGCCCAAGCAGACCGTCGCGATGGTGCTGACCTCGGTGTCCCTCACCGGCCTGATCGCCGGGCTGATCGGGGTCCCGCTCGGGGTCGCGGTGGAGAAGGCGACGCTGACCCCGATGGGGAACGCGATCGGCCGGCACCTGCCGCCGAGCGTGTCCCACGTCTACACCGCCGGGCTGCTCATCCCCCTGCTGGCCGGCGGGATCGTGATCGCCCTGCTCGGCGCACTGCTGCCGGCCGGCTGGGCGGCCCGGTCGCGGACCGCCACCGCGCTGCGGACCGAGTAGGACCGAGGGCGTGGCGCCCTACGGATGCAGGCCCCGTCCAGGGCACCGCTGCCCTGTCGGGACGGTGGAGGCGCCGCCCCGCAGGATTCCCCGGGTCGTGATCCTCCCGGCGAAGCCGAGGACACCGACGGCCCTCCTCGCTGGACCCCGCCCGGTGAACGCCCCGGCGTCGTACCCCGGAGCCCGGACGGGCGGGCCCGGCGCCAAGGCGTTCACCGGGCGTAGTCGACCTCGGGGAAGCCGGGGGAGGGACCGTCGAGCAGCCGCCCCCGGTCGCGGAGGTGGAGGTCGAAGAAGGCTCGCGGGTAGGCGCGTTGGAACGCCTGTGCCCGGTGCCCGGGAATCGTCCCGACCTCTTCCTCCAGATCGGCCGGTGACTTGCCCAGGAGAGGGGCGATCAGCGGCAGGATCAGCACATCGTCGCCGAACGACTGGTGCGCGGCTCCCCGTACGGTCAGATGCAGGCGCCAGCCGCGCAGATGCGACCAGAACGCGCGCAGGGCGGGGTTGTTCTCCATGCCGCCCTTGCCCGGGGTGTCCACGACCAGGAACGGACGGTCGAGGCCGGCGTCCACCACCGGGCCCGCCGCGCCTCCGTCCAGGCTCATGCCCGCCGTGATCCGCCCGTCGGTGAGCATCGTCGCGGCGGTGGTGGCGCCGCCCAGGGAGTGGCCGAGCATCCCGACGCGCCGCAGGTCGAGCGCCCCGCGCAGGCCTGTGGGCAGCGGGGTGCGGCAGACGCCGGGGTGGCCACCCGAGCGGAGGACGGCGAGCCGGTCCAGGACGAAGCGGATGTCGGCGGTACGGACCGCGAGGGCCTTGGCGTAGTCGCTGATCCCGCCCAGCGGATTCGTCTCGACGCGTCCACCGGGGAAGGCGACCGCCGCCGCGTCGTAGGTGTGGTCGACGGTGACCACCACGAAGCCGTGGCCGGCGAGGTCTTCCACGACGCCGGTGCCGAACGACCGTGACGCGTCGGCGCCGGGGGAGTAGAGCACGACGGGCAGGGGGCCCGGTGGGCCGCCGACGGGAGCGCCCTCGTGGCCGTGGGTGCTTCCCAGTCGTACCCGGCCGGGAGGCAGGCCGAGGAGGCTCAGGTACCGGTCGGCCGCCGCCGGAGGCATCCAGGGAACGGTGGGGCGGTCCGCGCGGCCGCGGGCGGGGTACCAGAGGCTGATCATCAGCTCACGGCAGGGGCGGGAGGGCACCCAGGGGTCGGGCCGCGCGGTGTCGGCCAGGTGCAGCGCGATCGTGCCCAGCGGGTACGGTCCGTTCGGGGCGGGCAGCTGGAACCGCACGGGTTCCTCCTGCCTCGGTCGCGCGACGGCCAGCGGCGCGAGCGGACCCGGGATCATGGCGGCGGCCAGTGCGGCGGACGAGGACAGCAGTGTTCTCCGATTCATGGCTCCACTGTTGCGTCCGACGGGCCCGGCGGCTTCGCCCCCGGGGAGGAACCCGGTGTCAGCCCAGGAGGGTACGACGGGCATCGGCCGCGCGGATGAGTCAGCCCGCGAGATGACGTCCTCCGGGCTGACAGGCCCCGGGCCCCGGCTTGGATAGCGTGGCCGGCATGGGCGACGGGGAGTCACGGCCGTTGGTGGCCGGACGTCTGAGGGACGGACAGTGGCACGGCGTGGACACGGTCGCGGCCGTGCTCCTCGCCCTGGCGTTCGGCGCGAGCGAGACGCGCAGCGGTGGCTGGGGCGCGGGAGCCGTGGCGGCGGCGGTCTGGCTTCCGGTCGCGGTACGGCGCAGATGGTCCGTCCGGGTTCTGTACACGGTCCTGGCCGGTGCGGTCTTCGCCATGGCGTTCACCGGATGGGAGGAGTCCTGGGTCCCCGTCGGGGCCGCTCTGTACACGGTGGCGGCGCGGGAACCGCGGCGCCGGTCCGCGACGGCGCTCGGCTGCTCGCTGGGCGCCGTCGCGGCGGCCATGGCCCTCGTACCGCGACCGGTCCCGGCCTCCGGGGTCGCGTGGGGCGTCGTCTTCGCGTCTTTGATGATGACGTTGCCCTGGCTGGTGGGCACCGCGCTGAGAGAGCAGCGGTCGTACGCGGAACTCGCCGCCCGGCAGGCCGTGACGGACGAGCGCCTGCGGATCGCCCGCGAGCTCCACGACGTGGTGGCCCATCATCTGACTGTCATCGCGGTACGGGCCGAGGTGGCCCGTGCGGTGGCCTCCACCAACCCGCAGGAGGCCGAGCGGACCCTCGCACTGGTCGGGACAGCGGGCCGGACGGCGCTCACCGAGATGCGCCGCATGCTCGGCGTTCTGCGATCACCCGGTGACGGACCCGAGTCGGGGACCGCCCCCGGTCTGGCGGACCTGCCGGCGCTCGCGGACGGCGCAGGCCCGCGCGTCGAGCTGTCCGTCGAGCCGGATCCACCGCTCCCCCCGGGTGTGGAACTGGCGGTCTACCGGATCGTTCAGGAAGCCCTCACCAATGTCGTCAGGCACGCGGGATCGGCGGACTGCCGGGTGAACCTTTCCCGGACGGGTCCCG
Organism: Kitasatospora sp. NPDC041917; assembly: GCF_055589745.1. Lineage (NCBI taxonomy): Bacteria > Bacillati > Actinomycetota > Actinomycetes > Kitasatosporales > Streptomycetaceae > Kitasatospora > Kitasatospora sp. NPDC041917. The sequence goes on from NZ_JBVJBI010000060.1 coordinate 17,109, forward strand.
AGGCGGTCGAGATCGAGGTCGTCAACGACGCGCCGTCCCGGCTCCCGTCCCGGTTCCCGCCCCGGCGTCCTGGCGGCGGGCACGGACTCGTCGGGATGCGGGAGCGGGCGGCCATGTGCGGCGGGACCCTCTCCGCCGGCCCCCTGGCGACGGGCGGATTCCGGGTGCACGCGCGGCTGCCCTGGGGATCGGAGACAGCACGGTGAACCGGCCGGTCCGGGTTCTCATCGCCGATGACCAGGCGCTGTTGCGGACGGGCTTCCGCCTGCTCATCGAGAACGCGCCGGACCTCACCGTCGCAGGCGAGGCCGTCAGCGGCGAGCAGGCCGTCGAACTCGCCCTGCGGCTGCGGCCCGACGTCGTGCTGATGGACATCCGGATGCCGGGCATGGACGGTCTGGAGGCCACCCGGCGCATCTGCGCGGACCCGGACGCCGCCGGCACCCGGGTGCTGGTCCTCACCACGTTCGACCTGGACGAGTACGTGTACGCGGCACTCCGCGGCGGAGCCAGCGGATTCATCCTGAAGGACATCCTCCCCGCCGACCTGCTGACAGCCTTGCGGGTGGTCGCCGCCGGCGACGCCCTGCTCGCGCCCGCGGTCACCCGCCGTCTGATCCGCGAGTTCGCCGGACGCCACGAGCCGCGCCCGCGACTCGCCCGGGAGCTGGCGGGCGTGACCCCACGGGAACGGGAAGTGCTCCGACTGGTGGCCCGGGGACTGCCCAACCGCGTGATCGCCGAGCATCTGGGGCTGAGCATCGCGACCGTCAAGACACATGTCCGGCGGCTGCTGGCCAAGCTCCACGCCCATGACCGGGCCCAGATGGTCGTCATCGCCTATGAGACAGGCATGGTCACCGCGGGCGGGAACCTCCCGTCCACGGGCTGACGCCTCACCGGCTGGGACGGTGGACCTGAAGGGGACTGCCCCGGCGGTGGGTCGTGCCGACCCCGATCGGCCCCGGGAGGTCTGCTCCGTGGTGTCGAGCGCGGTAGTTCCAGCGCGGGAGGTTCTCGGGCCGTGCGAGGTGGGCGAAGAGCACGCTGACGGGCGCGTCGACGGTCAGGGTGTTCTCGAATCGCATGATTTTTCCTTCCCCGGCGCGGGGTCGGCCGGCCCCGCGCGGTTCCGTGTGCGGCGGTCCTCGGCGTCGGTGCGGCGCTCGACCAGTCCGGCCGCGACGACGCGTTCGACCAGCCGGCTGGGGTTGGTGCCGCTCTCGCGACGGCCCGGGCAGGGATCCGGGCACCGAATCGCCGCCACGCGGAACCTGGTAGCTGATCGGCGCCAAAGCCTTCGATCAGTAGGCAATTTCTTGAACAGAACGTTAAATGCAAGGCCTTGCCCCGTATTTGGGTGTAGGCTCTGAAGCACAGAGGGTGGTCCGAAGGGCCGGCATGGCGATGATGCCGACGAATCACCCCGGACAGGGGGAGCATCATGATCTACCACATCGAGGTTGCGCGGGCGACGATCGACGAGCGTCTGCGGGAGGCCGAGAAGCACCGCCTCACGCGCGCGCTCCGGCTCAAGAGCCGCGCCGAGCGCACCACCCGACGCGCACACCGGGCCCTGACAGGTCTGGTCGGCCCGACCGTATGAGCATCACCCTCGACGGGCCGCCACCGCAGCACCGGTGACGGCCCGTCCGCTGTCTGCAAAGAAAACTCCCGGTGAACCGGCCCGGTCGGCCACACACGGTCCGGTCGGCCACACACGGTCCGGCCGGCCGGGACGGCCGGCAGCAGCATCGACTGCGTCCACGCCGCTTCCGCGGCCGCGACCTGGGTGCAGACCGTTGTCACGGCCGCCGACGGGAGCGCCGTCGGCGTGCCCGGGCCGCGGGCCGGGACCGGGGTCGTGGTCGTGGTCGACGCCGGCGGCGGCCGTGGGGCACCCGGCATTCGGCCCATCGGGGCCGCCCCCAAGGGCGACCCCTGCCCGTCCCTGCCACGGCACCGGCCCGAAATGGCTATGCACATGGTTATGAGAATCACCTGCCGCGCCGCTCTCGGCGTCCCGTTGATGACCGCTGCCGCCCTGGTCCTGCCCGCCGGCCCGGCCACCGCAGCCACCGGAAACCTCTACCTCAACAACGAAGAGGTCTACACGGACCCCTCCGGCTGCTACCCCCTGGAGGACTCCAGCATCGTCGACAACAACACCGACACGGCCGTGACCGTCTACTCGGGTCCGGACTGCAACGGAGAGGAGCTCGGCCGCATCAGCGCCGGTGACGACGAGATCACCACCGGCGCCCAGAGCCTCTACATCCCCTGAATCCCTGCCCCGATCTCGCCCGGTCGCCCGGCGACCTCGCAGCCCCAGGCCGGTGAGCAGGTAGAGGCGCAGGGTGACGGCGGCGAAGGTCGGGGCGTAGGTGCGGATCGTCCAGGTCCGGTGCGCTTGCACCTCGCCGCGGCGGATCGTGCGGTAGGCCCGGGCGGCGGTGGACAGCCACGCGGCCGCCAGCAGGCAAAAGGCGATGTGGAGCTCCGATCCTGCTTTCCGGGGAGGGGAGGTCGGGCCTTTCGCCGGCCCCGGGCTAGCGGACGATGACGACCTTGCCCGCGACGGTGCGCGACTCGGCCAGGGCAAGCGCGGCCGCGGCCTCGTCGAGGGGGAACTCTGCGGCGACCTGGGCGGTGAGCGTGCCGTCGGCGAGCAGGGCCAGCACCTGGGTGAGGTCCTCGCGCAGCCGGGCCCGGAAGGCCGCGGGGCGGCGCCTGCCCGCCCACAGGTTGTAGAAGTGCGCGGAGCGCCCGTTGGGGAGCAGGTTCCACAACGCCAACCGGGCGAACAGGTTCAGCACCGGGAGCCGCGAGTCGCCGGCCTCGTCCTTGGTGGCGGCGGTGCCGTAGGACACCAGGACCCCTCCGCGGCGCAGCAGTTGCCAGGACCGCGCCAGTCCGGCGCCGCCGACGTGGTCGAACACCGCGTCGACGCCGTCGGGTGCGAGTTCCCGGATGCGCTGGTACGCGTCCGGGTCGCGGTGGTCGACCGGGGTCGCACCGAGGGCGCGGACGGTGTCGTGGTGGCGCGCGGAGGCCGTGCCGATCACCGTGATCCCGGCGTGCCGGGCCAGTTGGACGAGGGTCGAGCCGACGCCGCCGTTGGCGCCGAGCACGACGATCGTCGCGCCCCGGGCCACCTTCGCCGTCCGGTGCAGCATCTGCCAGGCCGTCACGCCGTTGACGACCACGGTCTCGGCGTCGGCGGCCGTCACGCCGTCCGGCACGGGGACCGCGTCCGCGGCGTCGATCAGCAGGTGGCTGGCCCAGGCGCCGGTCTTGGTGACGGCGGCGAAGCGGCGCCCGGTCATCGCCGGGTCGACGCCGGGGCCGGTCGCGACCACCGTGCCGACCACGTCGTAGCCGGGCACGAAGGGGAAGGGCGGCTGGTCGTAGTACTTGCCGCGGCGCATCTGCTGCTCGGCGAAGGAGACGCCGGTGGCGTCCATCCGCAGCAGGACCCGGCCGTCGGTCGGCGGCGGGAGGTCGCGGGTGCGCAGCCGGAGGCCGTCCGGCTCGACCTCGCCCGGCAGGACGACCTCGATGGCGCGGGTGATGACGGCGTCGTTCATGGCGTGCTCCGTTCGGCTCAGCATTGCTTACGACCGTAACGTTACGCGCGTAAGCTCACGGCGCACAAGGGCTGTCGGCTGTAAGTTTTCACCTGTAAGCTCACGGCATGGGAAACGAATCGAGCACACTGTCCGCCCGCCCCCGCAACCGCCGGGGGGAGGGTGCCCGTCTCCGCGAGGACATCGTGGCCGCCGCGGTCGAGCTGCTCGACGAGACCGGTAGCGAGAGCGCCGTCACCCTGCGGTCCGTCGCCCGCCGGGTCGGGATCGCCGCCCCCTCGATCTACCGCCACTTCCCCGACCAGCCGGCCATCATGCTGGCCGTGGTGCAGCAGGCCTTCGACCAGCTGGAAGCACAGCTCCGCGCCGCCGTGGACGCGGCCGGCGAGGACCCCCGGGCACGTCTGCTCGCCTTCTGCCACGCCTACCTGGGCTTCTCCGAGGACCACCCGGAGCGCTACCGCACCATGCTCGGCGGCGTCTGGGTGCCCGTGCTCCAGGACACCGCCGTGACGCAGGAGGACATGGCCACCCTCGGCATGGCGCCCCTGCACCTGCTCGCCGATGTCCTGGCCGAGTGCGCCGCCGCCGGCCTGGCCGCCACCGACGACCCCTGGGCGGACGCCGTCGCCCTGTGGCTGGGCCTGCACGGGCTGGCCCACCAACGGGCGGTGACGATCGCCTTCCCCTGGCCCGAGGGCATCGCCGACCGGCTGATCTCCACGCTGGCGCACCTCAAGAGCCAAGGCCCGTCCGGTAATTGATCATGCGGCGGGTCGAGGCGCGGTGGCAGGCACGGGGGCGGCCGGACGGCGGCCCGGGGGCCGGGTCCTGCCGGTTCCCTGCGCACTCGATGCCCGTGTCGTCGATGAGCCCGTCCGAGCCGAGCTTGCGGTTCGTCACCAGGAGCGCCCACGTATCTCGCTGGCCGCCCCGGACGGGTCGGCCCTACGCTCCCGGGGTCAGGTGTTCCTCGAAGGGGTGGGCATGATTCGTAGTTCCACCGTCCGGGCCGTCAATGCGTTGACCGCGCGCTGGGCTGCCGCTCTGCCGGAAGGCGGCACGGCCTTCACCACCGCCGGGGTGTGGCCGCTGCTGGCTCTGCTGGCAGACGGCACAACCGCCGCTGTCCGTACGGAACTTGCCGATGCCATCGGCATCCCGGCAGACCGGGCTGCGGGCGAGGCGCGGGGCCTGCTGGCCGCGATCGATGCGATGCCCGGCGTGCAAGGGGCGCTCGGCCTGTGGACCCACGAAGCTCTGCCGATCGAGCGGAGCTGGCTTGCCGCACTCCCCGAACGCGTCCACGGACAGCTCACCGGCGACGCGGCCTCGGATCAGGCTCGACTCGACGCCTGGGCGGCGACGTGCACCGGCGGACAGATCCCGTCGATGCCGGTGACCGTCGAGCAGGACACCCGACTGGTGCTGGCCAGCGCCCTTACGGTCCGCACCGACTGGATCCGCCCGTTCGAACCCGACAGCCTGGAGGCGGCGGCCGGCCCCTGGCGGGGCAGGGACATGGCCGGCCTGTCCCGGGTCACCGCACTCCTCGACCGCGTGGGAGTCACCCAGACCCCGACAGGTCCCGTCACCGTGCTCCACGTTCTCGGCGCCCAGGGAATCGATGTCCACCTGTTCCTGGGGACAGAGGACGCCCTGCCAGGGCATGTGCTGGCGGCAGCGGTGCGGACCCTCGACAACCGGAGGACAGTACTCCCGGGCGGTGAACTCCCCTACGGCGCTCCAGGCCCCGGGCTGACGGTCGAGCGTGTTCCCAGCCTCGACGGCGAATCGAAGCTGGTGGTGGAAACCGTGCCCTTCACCATCACCGCCCGCCACGATCTGCTCAAGGACCCTGAGCTGTTCGGCCTCCGAACAGCAACGGACCGAACCCGAGGTCACTTCCCCGGCATCAGCGCCGAGCCGTTGGCGGTCGAGGCCGCCGCACAGACGGTGACTGCCACGTTCGGCGCTCGCGGCTTCCGTTCCGCGAGCGTCACTGCCCTGAGCGTGGCGGGCGCGGGGCCACCGCCGCGGTTCCGCTATCGCGCCCGCAGAATCAGCGCTCGATTCGACCGGCCGTTCGGCTTCCTCGCCGTCCACCGCACCTCACGGCTCGTCCTGAACGCCGGCTGGATCACCGAACCCGAGGCCTTCGAGGAATCGTCCTGGGAATGGTGAGCCCGTGAAGCAACGGACGGCACGGGGCAGCGTCGGACGGCCGGGTGTCGTGTGAAGGACGCCCGCCCGAAGCGGCGCGAGTGCGGTGGTGTCGTGGCGGCGAAGGAGCTTGCTCGCCGACCGCTCCTCGGGGTCGTGGTGCCCGCCCGGCAGGTGGCCACCGCTGCGCAGCCGTTCCGCGAACGGCGCGACCGGCGCCTCCGGCCTTGCGCCTGCCCGAACAGCCGCGTGGATCCGACGCCACCACCTCGGACGACCGGCCCCACGAGGAGCGGACGCAACGCCGGCGGTGCCGCGTCGTGCGGCACCGCCGGGCGGGGCGAGGGGTCTGCGGCAACAGACGGGGCCTCGGGTGGTGCGTGGCGACCGTCCGGACCAAGGGATGGGCGCCGTGATGGGCGGCTCCGGGTGGGAGCGCCGCGACCAGCTTCGGCCCGGGGCGGGGTGTTGCCCAAGGAGGAAACTGTTTCGCAAACGAGACCGGACGCTCGTGCACAACGGCCGCCCTCGACCTGCGGGGCCGGCGAGGTTGTCCACCTCCCGCCGGTGCGGACGAAGCGGGTCGGGTCCCACGTCGGGCCAGCGCTGGAGTGCCCTCGGACGGTTTGTGAAAAACGGCCCGCCCCAGGCCATTGCGGCGCCGCGGGACGGCCGTGAAATGCTGGACGCGTCGCGGGCGGCAACCCGTGACAGAACGTCAAATACCGTCCGGACCAAAGGACATGATCACCATGGCCATGCGCCGTCACACCTCGCGGAGGCCCGCCAGCGGGGCCGCGTTCTGCATCCACCTCCCCGGGAACCGCACGCTCGGCGTGCCCTGGATCCTCCCGACCGGCGTCGCGGTCGTCGTGCTCGTCGTCCTGGGCTACGACGTCCAGGCCGCCATCGCGGCGGTCCTCGCCACGGGCGCGGTCGCGCGCGAGCTCGGCCAGTCCTCCTGACGGTCCGGTTCATCCACCGTGGCGGTGCCGCACGCCTGCGGCACCGCCACGCACCGTGAGGAGGTACGCCGTGCCACGTCGTGAGAACCCCATCGACCCGCACGTCCCGTACGCGGGGCTCGCCCTGCTGCTGCGCCGGGCCCGGGAGGAGGCGGGGCTGCCTCCCTACGAAGCCCTGGCGCATCGGACCGGTTTCTCCGTATCGGCGCTCGCCCAGGCCGCCTCCGGCAGACGGCTGCCCAGTCTGGCGGTGACCGTCGCCTACGGCACCGCCTGCGGCGGCGACCGGGAGTTCTGGGCCGCGCAGTGGAACGTCGCGCGCACTCGCCGTGCCGATGCCGGGTTCTCGGCCTCAGGCCCCGCACTGCCCCCTGACCCCGGCGGTTGCCGGACGGTGGGAGAGTTCGTGCAGTGCCTGCGCGAGCTGAAGGCCTGGGCCGGCGAGCCGTCGCTGGGGTGGGTCTCCCGGCACATGTCCAGGCATCTCGACACCCACGCGGGCCGAAGCACCGTGGGCGACGCGCTGAACCTGCGGCGCCGCAGCCTGCCGCGCCTTCCTCTGCTCGTCGGCTTCGTTCGGAGCTGCCTGCACTTCGCGGCCTCGTACGGAGGTCGTGGCGGCGGACCGGGCGTTCTCGAGTGGTACCGCGGTGCCTGGCACCGGCTGCGGCGGGCGCTGTCCGAGGTGGCCCGGGAGGAGGGCGGGGGCCGCTCCGCGACGGCACCGGGCAAGGAGGTCGAGCTCTTCCGGTGGCGTCAGTCGAGGCCGCTCGTCCCCCTGGACTCCGGTCTCCCGGCCGAGGTCGTGACGCTCGCGGACACCCTTCGGGACGTGGTCCGTTCACGGCACTGCTCGATCCGCCAGGTCGCCGGGGCGGTCTTCGTCAGCCCCGCCACGATGTCCCGCTACCTGAACGGTCACCGGGTGCCGCCTCGGGATGTCGTCGACAGGCTCGCGGCCTTCGCGGCTCCCGGCCCCGGCGACGGGACGGCCCTGCGCACGATGCTCCATGAGCTCCGCTGGAAGGCGCTGAACGCGACCGGCCCGAGGACGGCGCTGACCGTCGAGCTGGCGGAGCGGTTGGATGACACCCACAGCCGTACCGGGGCCCTGGACGCGGAGGTCACCAGGCTGAAGTCCGAGGTCACCGATCTGACCATGCTTCTCCAGCAGGCGTACGAGGACGCCCAGCGGCTCAGCGCAGCCAGGCGCAGCACATGGGGGAAGGCTCCGGTTTCGGTACCGGTGCCGGTGCCGGTGCCGGTGCCGGTTTACGGTGACGTGTTCGCCGGCCTCAGGGCTCAGGTCGCGCCGCAGCCGCGCAGGCTGGCGGTGCCGGTGCGCCGACCGTCGGGGTCCGCGAGGGTGGCGAGGGTGGTCCGCACCGGGGCGCCGTCGTCGAGCTCGGCTGCGGCAAGGGGCTCGCAGCCGGTGCCTGCGGTGGCGGGGAGCCGGTCTGCCGCCGCCCCGTAGGACGGTGGCCGGGACGGTGCCAGAGGCCGTCAGCCGAGGCAGGTGTCCCGGTAGCCGGACCCGAGGAGGCTCTTGAGCGCGCCCGCGCCGTGGCAGCCGAGCACGGTGGTTCCCCGGGGCGCCGGGTCTGCGACCGGTGGCCAGAGGGCAGTGCGCGGGGCAGCCGGCGACCAGGCGGCGGGCGGGCGGCGGGCGGGCGGCCGGACGCGAGCGGCGCAGAGGCCGTGGAAGGTCGGCGTCGCGAACAACCGAGTCCCGACCACTGCGGCCCGGCCACGGCCTGGGCCGCGCCGAGGACGGCGGCCAAGGCGCAGCGGGATGGTCTCGCAGCGGGCGATCCGGCGGACGACGGCGGCGGCGGGTGGTGTTCGAGTGGAGGGCGTGGTCACTGTGGCGAGGAGAGGGCGGACGAGCGCGTCTCCTCCAATTCGGCCACGAGCTGCTCGATCCGCTGGTTGGGCGCGTTCCCCGACCCGTAGCCCGCCAGCATCGGGAGCCGGTCGGTCTTGCCCGAGGCCAGGAGCAGCTCCGGGACGGTCGAGGAGAACAGGGTTCCCGAAACGACGGCGGGCCTCACCTCCTGGATCCCCGGACCAGGTGTAGGAGCGCGAGTTGAGCAGGCCGGAGTACTTCAGATCAGAGGATGTTCCATCCGAGCCCGCCGTGGCCGGATCGCAGCCCTTGGATGCGGCGCCGCACCTCCGTGATCGTCGAGCTTCCGGCCGGCGCCCGCTTGGCGTTCGTGGTGATCATCCGCAGTTCGCGGAGCGCGCACAGGACGGGGTAGCCCTGCCACGAGGTCACGTCGAACCCGTACTGGTCCGCGAACTCCTGGTAGTGGGACGGTCCGTATCCGAAGCGGCGGCAGTGGATCTCGACGGTGACGAGGTCGAGTTCGGGCTGCCCGAAGCACGCGGTGTCCCAGTCGCACAGGACTGCGGCATCGCCGTGGTGGAGGGCGTTCCTGTGCTGCGGGTCCCCCTGCGACAACCCCGGCGGCAGGACGTAGCGGACCTGGGGAAGCGCGTCCTCCAGCTCGGCCAGCCGCCGTTCGAGGTAGTCGACATCGCTCGGCGGCAATGCGGTGGTCTCCGCGATCGACCGCCTGATGGCAGCGGCTGTGTCGACGGGACGGACATCGAAGGGTGGAAGTGGAAGCTTATGAAGGGTGCGGAGGGGAACAGCGAGATGCGCTGCCGGGACGGGATGGTCGGGCTGGGGCAGGTGGTGCCAGAACGTCACGGCGTGTCCGCGGACCACGACCGGCTGCTCCATCGGCAGCAGTTCGACGGTGGGGAAGTTCCTGCTGGTGAGCCATCGAACGAGCCGGACGGTACGGCGGACGCTCTCCAAGGGCGTGCCCGCCCTCGCGATCTTGGCGACCACCCCGGCGGCCGGCATCGTGTAGACGGCGTTGGTGTGGCCGCGCAGCATCACGGCATCGCTCGGATCGAGCCCGACCTGGCCGCAGGCGACGTTGAGGACTGTGACGACCTCGGATTCGGTGAACCCGCCGATCCGGACAACCGGAGCACTCATACCTGCCAGGCTGACGGGCAGGGGAGGCATCTGTCACGTCCCGTCGGTCGGAAGCGCCAAGAGTTCGCCGAGTTCTCGGGCCGCACGAGGCCTCGCTTCCTTCGGCGTTATCTTGATGATGTCCGCCGCGCGGGCGCCGAGGATCTGCGTGCGGTGGTTGCCGGGCACCGCCAGGTAGGTGTCCCGGGCCAACTGGCAGGCCTCGGATACGCTCCGCTGCCGAACCAGGCACATGGCCTGCTCCAAGCGCAGCAGAGCAGGGTCGATACCGGTGTGGTCGGGGTAGAGCCGCAGCGCCTCCTCCTGGGCCCGGCCGGCCTGCACCGTGTCGCCGAGCGCGGTGAAGGCTCCCGACAGGTAGAGCTGGAGCCGCCGGTAGGGAAACGCCCAGGCATCGTCCTCCGGGGCTGGCTGTCGGCTGCGCTCGAACAGCCCGCGGGCTTGTGCGATCGCCGCGCGGGCGCCGTCCTCGTCTCCTTGGCGGGCCCTGACCCGAGCCTCCGCAGCGGCGGCGAACGCTCCTGTCGCAGACGGCCGTCCCCGGTTGAGGAGCACAGCCTCGTGGGCAAGGGCCGCCGCCTCGGCCAGCGGCCCGTAGTAGAACGGGAGCATCGCCGCCTGCACCCGCACCCGTGTGCGCAGTTCGCGGTTGCCACTGTCGTCGGCTGCCGACTTCGCCGTCCCGTACCAGTCCCGGGCCTGTTCTTTTCGCCCCAGCTTCATCAGGGCGTCCGCAGTCAGGGTGGACAGCACGGCGAGCATCTCGGACAGACGCACCTGGACGAGCGCCGGCTGCCGCTCCTCGGAGTACTGCCGGACCTCCTCCAGGGTCGCCAGCAACCGTGCCAGCATCATCCTCGGGGGGTCGGACACGTAGTCCCGTCGCAGCGTGAGGAGCTTCCCGTCCAGGGACTCCAGCTCCCCGGTGGTGAGCGTCGTGCTGGCCAGCGTGCGCTCGATGGCGCGCCGGTGGGTGTGGGCCACGACATCGAGCGGGTCGCCCCCGTCCGACAACGCGGGGACAGCCGCACGTCCGGTCACCGGAAAGCCAGGTGTGGCAGGCCGCGTGAACACGGCCACGAGCGAGGACGTGTCCGCCCGGTAACCGCCGGCAAACCCCAACCCTTGTGCATCGGTCCGGTAGAGGCGACACAGCAGGTCGATGGTCCGAGCCCGTGGCATCCGAGTGTTCCGCTCCCACGATCCCAGCTGCTCGGCGTCCAGATTCGGACGGTCGAGCGCCAGTTCATCACACAGGACGATCAGTTCACTGACGGCACAGGCCCGCGTCCACCCCCGGGCGAGGCGGTGAGCGCGGAGGTGCGTGACGCCGCAACACTCGACGATCGCAGCCACCGTCATGTCGATTGTCCAGCCGTTCACCATGGCGCTGGCCCTGGTACTCGCTGCGCAGGACGGCTTGTGGCTCACGTCTCACCTCCCCGGTCGCCGAATGGCAGCCTAACTGCCCGGCCTTACTGACCAAGAGTCAAAAGCAGCAACTCATTGCCGGTTCGCCGCATCAATGCCGTCGAACCAGTGACTTCGGCCCGTAGCAGCAACTTCTTCTGCTTGCCGCCCGGCCCTGGCCCAGCGAGTGTCTGTGGACACGGGATGACCACCGCTCACCACCCCGCCAACAGCCCGGGACCATCTCTCCACGTTCAGCCCGGAGGAACAGTCATGCACCACCGCGTCCTGGAGTTCAGCGCCACGGTCACAACCGCGTCCCTCGGTGCGATGCGCAACCTGCTGTCCGAGGAGGTCGCGAGAGCCGGCCTCGTCCTCGACGAATCCCGGGCGTATGCGCTTCGCGTGTGCTCGTCGGAATTCATCGACAATGCGATCAAGCATGCCGCTGGTCAAGGCCCTGGCCACGAAGCCGAGCTGTCGATCGAGGTCGGCTTCGACCGGGAGCGCAGCCGTCTGCGGATCACCGTAACGGACCCGAGCGTGGTTGAAGCGGCGATGAACAGCAGCATCGACGACCTTGACGCGACCTGTGGTCGCGGGCTGATGGTCGCCGGCGGCTACGCGGACGACATCGGATGGCACCAGCGGCTCGACCTTCAGGGGCGGCCCACCGGCTGGTCCGTCTGGTTCGAGCTCGACGTGGAACCGGGGACCTTCGGCCAGGCCACCGCCACTGAGGTGGAAGTGCAGCCGAAAGCCGTCACGCGATCCCCGGAGCGTCGCGTGAAGGTTGTTTCCGGGCAGGTACCCGGGATCGCGCCGAGGCCGACCCGGCCTCAACGGCCCAGGGAACGCACCACCGCGGTGCCGGTCGCCCAAGGGGCGGGCCGTCCTGCTTCTCCCGTCCATCCGTCCACTCCGTACCCGAGGACTGCGCCGTGAGCGTCGGACCGCGCACCAGAACGCTGCTCAAGACCACCACCCCGGCCCGCAGACTGGACGTCGCCGCCTCCTTCGAGGCGCTGACGCAGGCCTGCGTGGCCACCGCCGACGACGCCGGGCGGGCCGAGCTGGTCAGCGACAGCCCGAACCACCTGTGGTCGCTGCCCGCCTCGCACGCGCTCGCCATCGTGCACCCGGACCCGGACGAGGCCTGGGCCCTGATCAAGGGCGCACAGTTCCTCCGGGACCACCGGGTCGCCGTCACGGCCCCCTGGTACAGGGACGTCCGCGCGGGCACCGAGGGCCGGGCCGTCACCTTCTGGCCGGACCCCGGGAAACCGAGCACCGACACGTCCCTGTCCGCGTGGGCGACCGCCCTCACCCACCGCCTCGACCCCGCGTCCGCGCCCTGGCTACGCGAGCACGACCCGTTCGCCGGCCTGCTGGACGGCCTGGACGACGCCCCGCTGGACGAGACCGCCCGCCGCTTCCTGCGCGAGCACACGGCCCGGCTGCGCGAGGAGTGGGACTACCTCGACTGGCCGACACCGGACGCCGTCGTTCTCGGCACCCCTGGCATGGTCCCGGTCCACGACGACGGCACCCACGTCGGGCTCCTACTGCGCCGCCCGCTGACGCGCGGCCACAGGGAGTGGGACCTCGTCGCCGCCCGCTGGCGCTCCGAACTGCTCACCGGCCCCCGCGAGGACCACCGGACCTACGCCGACACCTACCTCTCCTACGAACGCGAGGACCAGGCCGTGGACCACCCCTACATCGGTGCCTGGTCCGGCTACCAGGTCGTACGCGACGTCGTCGTCCTCACCGCGGTGATGGACACGGTGCGCAGCGCCCGGCTCGACGCCGGCGCCCGTCGGCAGGCCGCCCACCGCCTCGCGTGCCTGCGCGGCGCGCACCCCGCCCCGTGGAACTGGGGGCCGCGATGAAGGCCTCCCGCACGGACGCCCGCCCGCTGCCGAAGGTCCACGAGCCCCGGGTCCTGCGGTGCGGCCACCACATCACCGAGGAGATCACCGGGCCCGAGGCCCTGGCGCTGAGCCACCTGGTCACCGACCTGAACGCGATCGAGATCGCGGCCGCCGTCAACGCCGTGCCCGAAGGTCAGGACGCCACCGGGACAACGGCGGGGACGACGGCCGAGGCGGTGCGCGAGCACCTGAACTCGCTGAAGCGACGGCTGCGGGCACGGACCTGGACGCAGATGGTGGACACGGCCTGCCGGATGAGGCTCCTCCTCCCGCCCCGTGCCGTACTGACGACGCCGCTGCCCGAGACTGCCGTGCCCACGCTCCAGCTCCTGGCCGACGGATACACCAATCAGCAGATCGCCGTGATGAGGACCGTCTCGCCCGGCCGCGTCGGCAGCCACCTGGAGGCGATCCGGCACCGGATGCGTACCCGCGGCACCCCGGCTGCGGTCTACCGCCTGCACGGCGTGGTGCCCGCCGTCCTGGACGCCACCTGCCCGATCTGCGCAACGGGCGACATCGACCACGACCGGCCGCAGTGCCTGCGCTCCCTGGCCCCCGGGCAGACCTGCCTCCTCCACGCCGGTGCCACGACCCGGCTCACGGGCTCCCCGGACAGCGCGCAGCTCATCGCGTCCCATGCGCCGGCCCCACCCCGGCCCCCACCCCGGTCCCGGGCAGCGCGCCGCTGACCCCGGACGCGTACCGGGCCGCCGCCGTCGACGCCCATGAGCGCCTCACCGAACCCCGCCCGGCCGGTACGGCCCGGACCGCCGAAACCCGGCTGGAGGACATCCCCGACCTGCGCGCCGCCGACCGCGCCCGCCTGTCCTACCTGGTCACCACCACCGTCCTCGCCCCCGAACGGTACGAGGCCTCCCGCACCACCCTGCTGCTGGACCGGCTCGTCCTGTCCGCGGCGGACGACCTCGGGTACGAGATCCGCCTCAACACCAACCCCCGCCCCGGCAACCAACTGCTCCCGCAGAACCACGCCTACCCGTTCATCGCCCGGGTCCTGACCGGCGGCTACCTCCACACCGTCTTCCTGCGCACCGACGGCCAAACCGACGGCCGTACCGATGACCGCGCCGACGGCCGTACCGATGACCGCGCCGACGGCCCGTTCACCTCCCGCGACCTGCGCCCGGCCGTCACCACCACCGAACTCCCCGGCAGCGCCTGCACCCTCGCGCCCGCACTCGTGCACCGGGCCGTCATGCTGCCCGGCACCACCACCCTCATGCTGCGCGGTCCCTACAGCGCCGCCGACCTGATCCCGCCGGTCTCCGCCTGGCCCGCGCCCGTCGACGGCGGGGCACCGGTGCACTCGCGCCGGATGACCGACGCCGAGCACCACGCGCTCTACGGGAGCCTCGCCGCCGCCGGCGTGATCGACCTCCCGCCCGCACGCCGCTGACCAGCCCCCGGTCCCCCAGCCCCGGCACTCCGGCGCTGCGGCACCGGCGGGATCCCGGCCGAACCGGCCCCGGCGGCCGCCCGGAGTTGGCAAGCTGGGGCGACCCGTTGCGGCACCCGAGGCAAGGAGCTCCCCGTGCACACCGTCCTGACGACCGATCACCCGGCCTGGCTGGAGAACACCGCCACCGGCCACCGGCAGCGTCCCCTGCGCACCGCCGACGGCCGCTGGGTGGCCACCCTCACCCCCGACGGCCTCGACCTGACCTGTGTGGACGGCACGGAGGACACCAAGCCCACCCTCGTCACCACCGACCCGACGTCGCTGCCCGGCACCGTCCCGGCCGCCCTCCTCGCCGGCCTGCGCGGTCTCGGGCCGAGCGTGCGGGTGGCCAACCCGTGGCTGTGGGACGCGATCACCACCGCGGTCCTACGCCAGGTCGTCCGCGCCGACCAGGCCCGGCGCCTCTACCGCGGCTGGTGCGCGGCCCACGGCACCGAGCTGCCCGCCCCCGGCAACGGCCCCGGCAACGGTCCCGACAACGACCCCGCCTCCGGCAACGGCCGCGGCCCCGCTCCCGACCGCACCTTGCACACCGCGCCGACGCCCGAGACCGTCCTCACCCTGACCGACGAGCAGTTCGCCGCCGTCGGAACGACGTTCCACCGCACCGCTCTGCGCGCGGCCGCCGGCGCCTACCTGGAGCACCGCACCCACTGGGAGCAGCTGGACGCCCCGGCCCTGGCCGCCGAGCTCGTCGGCGTGCCGCGGATCGGGCCCTGGACGGCGGCTGCGGCCGCCGCCGACTTCACCGGCGACTTCTCCGTGTACCCGCACGCCGACCTCGCGGTCCGCACCTGGGCCGCCCGGATCGCTCCCGACCATCCCTGGCCCGCCGCCGACAAGCCGAAGAAGACCGAGGCCCTGTTCGGCGCGCACTGGCAGCACCTGGCCGGCGACGAACCGCGCCACCTGCACACCCTCACCCTGTCGACACTCACCTGGGGGGCTCATGCCCGCACCGATCAGCTCGGAGGAACAGACCCGCACCACCCATGACCTGGTCGCCGGAGCCGACCCGGACCGCGCCCTCGACTGCCTGTTCGTCAACGCCCCGCTGCGCGACTACGGCCTGCGCCCGCGCGTCAACGACTACACGCTGCCGGTCCTCGGCATGGGCTACATCGCCACCCACGCCGCCGCGCACGGCTTCAACGTCGGGATCCTGGACGCCGAGGCCCACGGACTCGGCATCCGGCACACCGCCGACGCCGTCAACGCGCTGCGGCCGCGCTGGGCTGCGTTCAACCTCCTCGCCCCGACGTACGAGCTGACGGCGCGGATCGCCGCCGCCCTGGACCCGGCGATCGCACTGATGACCGGCGGCCACCACGCCAAGGCCGACCCGCAGCGCGTCCTGGCCGACCCGCGCTTCGCCCGCCTGGAGGCCCTGGTGATCGGCGAGGGCGAGACCCGGGTCACCGCCCTGCTCGGGGACGTCCACCGGCGCCGCGAACTGCCGAAGGTGATGTGGCGCGACCGCCTGCTCTCCACCACCGCCTGCGGCATCCCGCGACGCGGCGACACCGCCCGCTGGCTCGCCCCGGACATCAACGCCCTCGCCGTCGACCGCCGCTTCCTCACCCAGGACCCGTACCGGGCCGCCGACGGCCGCATCGAGGCCAACCTGGTGTGCTCGCGCGGCTGCCCCTACGAGTGCGGGTTCTGCGGCGCCGCCGCCTCCATGAACCCCGAGGTCAGCATCCGCACCCGCGCCCCCGAGGACGTCATCGCCGAGATGCACCGGCTCGACGCCGACTTCGGCTGCACGGCCTTCCGCGCGGTGGACGACCTCTTCCTCGGCGCCCGCCGCGTCATCCACCCCGCCCTGGACGCCTTCGCCGCCGAGCGCGTCGGCGAGAGGTACGTGTGGGACGCCACCGGCCGCATCAACGTCCTCGACCGCGAGAGCGACACCGTGCTGGAGCGGCTGCGCACCAACGGACTGCGCGAGGTCGCGCTGGGCATCGAATCCGGCTCCGCCCGGGTCCTGGAGGCGATGGACAAGCGGATCACCCCCGCCATGACCCTCACCGTCGCCCGCCGGCTGCTGGAGAAGGGCATCGGCGTGAAGGGGTACTTCATCCTCGGCTACCCCGGCGAGACCAGGGACGACGCCCTCGCCACCCTCGCCCACATCCGCGCACTCTGGGCCCTGTCCGACCGCCTGCCCGGCACCTTCCGCGCCTCCGCGTTCACCTTCCGCCCCTACCCCGGCTCGCCCGTCTTCGCCGACCTCGTCCGGCAGGGCTGGGGCCCCGAGGCCCTGCAGACCTATCGGGACGTCGACCTCACCGGGCACGGCGCCGACGAGGCGATGCGCGGCCGCGACGAGTTCAACTTCGCCACCGGCCAGCAGTTCGGCCACGTCCCCCTCACCCGGCTGTACGACTGGCTCGCCGACATCTCCCGCGAACAGCACCACCGCAACACCGCCGCCGCGGCCGCGGCCCGCCGGGAGGTCGACGCGTGACCGGCCTGCTGCTCACCGTGGACGGGCCCAGCGGCCTGGGCAAGTCCACCGCCGTCGCCGCCACCGCCCGCGCCCTGCGGGCGGCCGGACACACCGTCCACACCGCCACCGGCCCCTCCGCCACCCCCTACGGACAGGCCGTGCGCGCGAGCGCCGCGACGATGCGCGGCCGCGCCCTCGCCCTGGCCGTCGCCGCCGACCGCCTCCACCAGCTCGACACCGACGTCCGCCCCCGCCGCGCCGCCGGCACCACCGTGCTGCTGGACCGCTACCTGCCCTCCACCCTCGTCCTCCAGCGCGCCGACGGCGTCGACACCGACTTCCTGCTCACCGTCAACGAGGGCGCGGACGTCCCCGACCTCGCGGTCCTCCTCACCGCCGACCCCGACACCGTGCAGCGCCGCCTCGCCCACCGCGGCACCCGGCACCGCTTCGAACTCGACGCCGCCGCCACCGCCCGTGAAATGCGGCTCTACCAGGAAGCCGTCCCCGTGCTCGAACGGCTCGGCTATCGGCTCCACACCGTGGACACCACCCACCTGACCCCCGAACAGACCGCACAGGCCATCCTGGAGGCGGTCCCGCCCCGGACGACCAACACCAAAATCCCGTACGGGAGTTAGAGAGAACATGAGCACCAGCGACACGAGTCCCACCCCGCTTCCCGTCGTGGACGTCCACGTCGTCCTGCGCACCCCGGACGGCAAGATCCTGCTCTCCCAGCGCGGCGGCCCCTACGGCTACGGCCAGTGGCACGCCCCCAGCGGCAAACTCGACCCCGGCGAGAAGCCGGCCCACGGCGCCGCCCGCGAACTGGAGGAGGAGACCGGGATCACCACCGACCCGGCCCGGCTCCACCTCGCCCACACCGTCCTGCACCACCAGGACCCGGCGACCCTGCGCCTCGGGCTGTTCTACCTCGCCACCGCGTGGGAGGGCGAGCCGGTCAACCGCGAACCCGACAAGTGCCTGGACCTGCGCTGGTTCACCGAGGACGGCCTGCCCGACGACCTGATCCCCTACCCCGCCGCCGGCATCCACGGCGCCCTCACCGACCCCGGCGGCCTGACCCACCACGGCTGGCCGGCCGCCTGACGGCCCCGGCCCACCCGTGCTCACCCTCCAGCCCCGGTGCCGCCCCCAGGCGCGCCAGGGCGTTCAGAGGGTGAGGCGGACGGGCCCGAAGGTGCCGCAGAACCCGCAGTCACAGCTGGTGAGGGAATTCGCCGGGCAATGGGCGCTCGGCCAGAAGCGGAACGCACAGGGCCCCGGACCGAGCGGCGTCCCGTCCCCGGGCACCGTCCGGTCGCACCAGGTACACCGGACGGCCGCGGGCACACCCGCCTCCCGCAACCGCCGGACCGCCGACTCTTCGAGCCTTCACGGACTCCGGAGCCGGTTCATCGATCTCCCAGTGCCCACCTGCGGAGCGGCCCCGAGACACCTTGGTGGTTCAGGTGCCCCGCTCTCAAGAACAGGTACAGGAACAGCGCTCGGAGTCAGCGTCAGGTGTTGCGGCGCTCCTCTTCTGCCCGGAGTACGGGTGCTCCTCAAGGCTGTCGCACGACTTTCCCCGTCCGGGAGGCAAGAACGATCCGATATTCGGCTCCCATCGTTACGAGGGCGCCGTTTGGGCCTGTCCAGCCACAGCCAACGGTGTAACTCGTGTGGTGTGAGTTATCGGCGGCCGACAGAGAGTCGGCCGCCGAAGGCGATGTCGAGAGCCTGCAGTGCCGGCTTCCAACGCATGACCCACCGATCGCGGGACAGAGCCAACAGTTCTGTGTCGGATTGGTGTCCAGTAAGCGATTCCATCGTGTTGTGCCGTATGACCAGGTCACCTTGATCCGGGAAAGAACGTCTCGGTGGCCCGACAGAGTGGCTCGTCAGACCCCTGGGCGCTGGCAGGCCCTATTGCAGAAGGGGTCAGCAGGGAGGCCGGACTCAGCCTAGGCTAAAAAAGGGACCCGCAGCCGAGCAGGGAGGGACCTGAACAATGGAAGACGCGAGTGAGACGAACGACGTGCGGGCTCAACTAGCCGGGGACCCGTCCGAGCACGGCCAGACACTGACGAAGCTCGCCGAAGCCGTGGGTGTCCTCGTTACCGGACAGGCGGAGCACAGCCGCATCCTCCGTGCACAGGGACAGGCGTTGGAGGACCAGACTCGGATGCTGCAGACGCTGGTCTCCGGGCAAGCGGCGCTTCTCGAAGAGCTGCGCGGTCAGGGCGGGAAGTAGCAGGAGCGCGTTGATGAGGAGGCCGGCTTCTTCACTGCCTGAGCTTGATTTTTAAGCTGCCGCTGCGATTTTGGCGAGGTGGGCTTCGGGCGTGGGTTCGCGTTTGACGGTCTTCCCGACGTCATAGCGGGGCGCCGGCCTGCGGTTCCGCGCGCCGGGTGGGCGGCCGGGGCCTGGGTGTGTCGGTTGTGGCACGGCTGCCGGGCAGGGCGCGTTCGCGCGGATGTTGCGGAACCCGCGTCGGACCCGGGCGGGCGTGAGCCTGTTCGGCGGCGCGGGCCTCTCCCGCGGGCGACGCAGATCCTCGGTGAGGGGCCGGGCGAGGCGGAGCTGGGTGTGCGCGACGATGATCAGCCAGGTGCGGTCGACCACCTCGCGCAGTTGTGCCGCGGTGATAGCGGTCGCGTCGTCGGCCGGTCCCAGCCGGACCGCGTCCAGCAGCCCTACCCAGGACGTGCGCCCGGACTCCAGGGCCGCGACGAAGGAGTGCGGCTAACCGGGGACGAACTGGTCCGCGCTTCGGCCGCGGCCGTAGACGTGGCAGAACAAGCGCTCGTCGCTGGTCGGGGCGTCGGGGCGAAGCCAGTTGGAAACGTCCACGGCCAGGGCGATGCGTCCCGCTCGTCGGGATGGCCGCACAGCCCGCCATCCTCGAAGGCGACGAGACCATCACCCGTGACCGACTCAAAGAGGCCGCCGCCTACCTCGACACCCCACCCCACCGACGAACCCGGCACCGAGGACGGCTGAGCCAATCCCGCTCACCACCCCTCAGGTCAACACCGCAGGCTGCCTCCTCCACGCCACCGCCGCGGCACAGGCACAGGCACACAGTCAACCGCGGCTGCCCCACACCATTGCAGTGCTCCACGCCCTCCCGACCAGCATCGTGGTGCCCTCCGCCCTAACCCGAGCAATGACATGAACGAGACAAACAAGCCCCGAGGGATTCTCAACAGACCTGCGACACGTCTCAATCAACTTGCAACATCACGAACACACACCATGACCTGCGCAGATATGAGCCGGATCGGCACACCAGCCGTAATCAACTCCGAAATCACCGTCTCAGTCGATCTGCAACACCACAGGTCACAGCGTTGGCGATGTTGCAATTTATTTGAGACTGCACGCGTTACATGGGGATTTCGTTGGCAATCTTCCTCATTTCCTCTTTTGCCCTCACAAGTTCTTCTTCCTCTCCCCACTGCACCTTGCTCAAGTCTGGCATTTCGCGCGGATTTTCTACGTTCAGGTATTGTGATGGCTGCCTGGGGAGGCGGCCACTTTCGCCTTGCGGCTCACATACGCGCCAATCCGTAGATCCGTAGGTGCCAAGTTTAATGCCGGCCCATCCCTCTTCCTTGGGTGCGTAGACTCGTCGCCGGAGAGTATTGGCCAGTTGCTGGGCGGGCCCCTCGGGATCTTGGCCTGTGTAGCAAGAGGCTAGCAGGATTGCCCCGTTGAGGTTTTCGGTTGCGAATGCCGCGTAGGCTGCATCGGAAGTCTGAAGGAGTGTCGCGAGCTGCATCCCATTAATTTCCATGGGAGGACCCCCAAGACCGAATCCTTCAACCCCAAACTGGACTCTGAAATGATCTGGCTGGCCGTGCCCGGTCACCAAGAAGATCTTCTGCTCCGGGTCAACCCAGGGAAAGCTTCCCGTTGGGACAAAGGTTCTCCGACGGCCGAGCGGTTCAACCTTTCCAGTCGCGAGCTCGAACCGCCCGGGCCCGGGTTCAAGGTCGAGCGTTGCCCAAGCTGGTCCACGGTGCTCCTCAAACTCCTCTCTAGAGTGTTGGCTGGTGCCGATAATTTTGCCGCTCTTACCACGAACCGGCCACGCGTTAGGGGTTTGGCCGGTGAACTTGCCGCGTTGGATGGTGATGTTTTGTGTGGGAGTGGGGGTTGATGACGTTTGGTGGGTGGCTGGGTTTGTGATACGGGTGTGGGCGGCCTGCTCGAAGGGGTCGTTGGGGTGGCTGACAGTCAGGCCTTCGGATGTGGGGACGCCGGGGACGGGACCGTAGCGCTGCTGGAGGACGTGAACGAGTTCTTCTTGGAGGAGGTTGCGGCCAGCTTGAGTCCGGGTGGGATCGTTGCTGTGCTCGTCCAGCGCGATATGGTGACCGCTGGTGTAGGCGTGGGCGTGAACATCCCGTACCGAGGCTGTGGCAGCAGGCCCAGTGTGGACACGCACATCGGAGAAGTTTGCGCCCAGGCGGCCCTCCATCTCGCGCATGAATCGCGGCGGCAGCGGACTGCCCGGCATGCGGAGCACCGCCCGGACCGCCGCACCCGCCCCCGGCTCCACATCCTCGGCCAACGCGGCACGCATCCCGCTGTTTCCCATGGCGCGCTGCAACGTCCGCACCCGCGCCACCTCAGAGGGCCGCGCGTGTGCCCCGACAGACGCTCCAGTCGGCGAGAGCGCACGCCGGCGAGCCGGCTGTATGTGAGTTGAAACGGCACTCATAGTAACTCCTCAACACACTCGTCAGGCGAGTCGGAGCAGGTCCCGCTCGGCCACCGGCTTTGAGGCAGGCCCGGGAGAATATCCCGTAGAACGAGCCCGCCTTGCTGATACAGCGGTCCCTGACCGCAAAACTGTGTCCCTTTACTGTATCGCGAGTCTTGCATGGCTAACTCGACATAGCGCATCGTTGGAGGGAAAATATATTGCCCGAAAGGGCCCCTCGAACGCTTCCTTTGGCCGATTGAGACCGCGTTTGAGATCTGCCATGAGCCGATCGGTCGGTGACTCAACTCGTGAACGTGACCGTTCCCTTGAGGAGCTTGAGTGTGACCGCTGGTCGGCCGCGTCGGGCGGCGAAACCCCGGCTGATCGCGACCGTGCGCGAGCTTCGGCGCAAGCCGATCGGTAGCCTGAGTAGGGTCGGGGACTGGCGCGGTGGCTGTCGCTCCATTTCCAGTCCCCGCCGCTTCAAACCGTGCATGCAGTTCTCCCGCACACGGCTTTCCGA
>NZ_JBVJBI010000061.1:0-39330 GCF_055589745.1 Kitasatospora sp. NPDC041917
GCCTTCTGGCAGAACGTCGCCCAGGGCTCCCTGCTGGTCGCCGCCGTCGTCATCCAGCAGCGCCGCAACCGCGAGCGGGCGGTCGGACTGCCCGCCTGAGCCCGGTCTCCCGTGCGCGGGGCGCCCCACCGCCCGGCGCGCGGGAAACCGGTCCCTGAGCCGGCCCGACGCGTGCGGCGCCGGGCCGGCTCCCCCATCGGGGCCGAACCGCGAACTCCCGAACCGGGTGTCCCGGTGATCAGTCCCCCATGACGTCCGCCTCGGACGGAGGTCCTGGCCGGGCCCGCCACACAGTGGCAGCCGGTCCGGACCCGGCCGGAGGCGGAACGAGCGGTCGGCCGCCGAGGGTCGGCCGGACCGCGACCGGAACCGCCGGTGCCGCCCCTGCCGGCGGCACCGGCGGTTGCGCGTCCTCCCGGTGCGGTGCGGCCGGGCCCCCGCCGTACCGGCCGACCGGTCGGGACGGGGCCCGCCGGGGTCCTGGGATACTGGATCATGTCGCGGCCGACGGCTCCCCGGTCACCGACGCGAACGCTCCGGCGCCCAGCCCGGCCCTCGGCGGTGGCACCGGTACGTCCGGACCGTGGCAGGGTCGGCCTGCCGGAGGACGCGGGAGCGGTCAGGCACCCGTTCGATCGAAAGGGCCTTCGTGGCTGATCAGAGTTTGCTCGCCCCGCAGCGCCAGGCGCTGATCCTGGAGGCCATCCGCAAGGCCGGCGCGGTGCGCGTCGCCGAGCTGGTCGAGCAGTTCGGCGTGTCGGACATGACGATCCGCCGCGACCTGGACGCACTGGTACGCCAGGGAGACGTGCAGAAGGTCCACGGCGGGGCCATCGCGGTGGGGACCGCCAGCACGGACGAACCCGGCTTCGACGTGAAGTCCGGGCTGGAGGAGGGCACCAAGGCCGCCCTGGCCGACGCCGCGGCGCAGCGGGTGGAGCCGGGCAGCGTGGTGGCGCTGTCCGCGGGCACCACCACCTATGCGGTGGCCTCGCGGTTGCTGGAGGTCCCGGGGCTGACGGTCGTGACCAACTCCCTGCGGATCGCGGACCTGCTGTGGGCGGCGGAGAGCGACGGAGCGGAGGCCGTTCCGTCGCTGCTGTTGACCGGTGGGGCGCCGACGCGCTCCGCGGCGCTGGTGGGGGCCCTCGCGGACCAGACGATCCGCACGCTCCACGTGGACCTGCTCGTCCTCGGCGTGCACGGCGTCAGTGAGCAGGCCGGACTCACCACGCCCAACCTGGCCGAGGCGCAGACCAATCGGGCCCTGATCGCCTCGGCCCGCCGCACTGTCGTGGTCGCCGACCACACCAAGTGGGGCGTCGTCGGCCTGAGCAGCTTCGCGACCCTGACGGAGGTCGACTGCTTCATCACCGACGACGCCCTCCCGGCGGCGGCCCGCAGCGTGCTCGCCGACGCGGTCGGCGAACTCGTCGTGGTACCGGCCGCCGGCTGACCGGGCGGGGGCACCGCGCCCGGTCAGGCCAGCCGCCGCGCCCCCGGCGAGGGGACGGCGGTGAAGACGACGGGTGCGGCGAAGCCCGCGGCGCCGAAGGCCGACCGCACCGCGTCCGCGACCGCTGTCACGTCCGCCGTGGCCACCAGGGCGATGACGGAGCCGCCGAAGCCGCCGCCGGTCATCCGGGCGCCCGGCGCCCCGGCGGCCACGGCGGCCTCGACCGCGAGGTCCGTCTCGGGGCAGGAGACCCGGAAGTCGTCGCGCAGCGAGGCGTGTCCGGCCGTCAGGACCGGCCCCAGCGCGGCGATCCGGCCGCCGTCCAGGTGCTCGATCGCCTCGGCCACCCGCTGGTTCTCGGTGACCACGTGCCGCACCAGCGGGGCGAGTTCCCCGGGGAGGCGTTCCAGGGCGGCGGTGAGGCCGGCGGGTGGCAGGTCGCGCAGCGCGGCCAGGCCGAGCAGGTCGGCGGCCTGCTCGCAGCCGGCCCGCAGGGCGGCGTAGGCGCCGTCGCCGAGGTCGTGCTTGACCCGGGTGTCGATCACCAGCAGCCGGTAGCCGGCCGCCTCCAGGTCGAGCGGGACGTGGCGCTGCTCCATGGTCCGGGTGTCGAGGAGCAGTGCGGCGCCGTCCGTGCAGCAGGCGGAGGCCATCTGGTCCATCGCCCCGCAGGGCACGCCGACGAAGGCGTTCTCGGCGCGCTGGGAGATCAGGGCGAGTTCCGGTGCGGACAGGCCGAGCCCGTACAGGTCGTTCAGGGCGGCGGCCGTGGCGCACTCCAGGGCGGCGGAGGAGGAGAGCCCGGCGCCGGCCGGCACGTCGCTGTCGACGGAGAGGTCGGCGCCGCCGATCGTGTGTCCGGCCTCGGCGAGGGCCCAGAACACGCCGGCCGGGTAGGCGGCCCAGCTGGTGACGACCCCGGGGGCCAGGCCGTCGAGCGCGAGGTCGGTGATGGTGCCGTCGCCCTGGGTGCTGTGGAGCCGCACCCGGCCGTCCGCGCGGCGGCGGGCGGTGACCCTGGTGGTGTGCGGGAGGGCGATGGGCAGGACGAAGCCGTCGTTGTAGTCGGTGTGCTCACCGATCAGGTTCACCCGGCCGGGCGCGGCCCACACGCCGCTCGGCCGGGCGCCGTGGACGGCCTCGAAGTCGGTGGCGGCCCGGTCGATCATCTGCTCGGCTCCCGTACGTCGTGCGTATGCGTCGTGTCGGCTCCCGTCGATGCCTCCATCGGCGGACGGGAGTTGATTTCGACATAATCAAACATCATCGGCCGCCACAGTCAACACCTGCGGATTTCTCATCGCAACAGGGATCGAATGCGGCGCCTGATGACCTGCCAGCAGGTCTACACCTGTTGACAAACGATCGGATATGTTTGATTCTGTTGGAGATCGGCACAGGCTGGCCGAACTCCCCCGCAGAAGGAGCACAGCGGTGCACAAGACCGCGACCAAGTTGGCCGACGGCCGCGAACTCGTCTACTACGACCAGGAGTTCGGCACGGTCCGGAACGCCGTGGACGAACGCCCGCTGGAACCCTCCGCGAGCCTCTCCGAGATCCGGCTCGACCCGGTGCTCGGCGAGTGGGTGACCGTCGCCGCCCACCGTCAGCAGCGCACCTACCACCCCCCGGCCGGCGAGTGCCCGCTCTGCCCCTCCCGGGACGGACGGCTGAGCGAGGTCCCGGCGGCCGACTACCAGGTCGTGGTCTTCGAGAACCGCTTCCCCTCGCTCGCTCCGGACTCCGCCGCCCACGTCACCGCCCGCGAGGACGACCCCCTGCGCACCCTCCGGCCGGGCACCGGCCGGTGCGAGGTGGTCTGCTTCGCCCCCGACCACGACGCCTCCTTCGCCGACCTGGACGAGGCCAGGGCCCGCCTGGTGCTGGACGCCTGGACCGACCGCACGGCCGACCTGTCGGCCCGGCCCGAGGTCCGGCAGGTGTACTGCTTCGAGAACCGCGGCGAGGAGATCGGCGTCACCCTGGCCCACCCGCACGGGCAGATCTACGCCTTCCCCTTCGTTCCCTCCCGCACCGCCCGGATGATCGGCCGCGCCGAGGCGTACCGGGCGAGCACCGGCCGCAACCTCTTCGAGGACCTCGTCGCCGCCGAACGGACCGCCCCCGAGCGGCTGGTGCTCCGGGGCGAACACTGGACGGCCTTCGTGCCTTTCGCCGCCCGTTGGCCGTACGAGGTCCACCTCTACCCCAACCGCCGGGTGCGCGACCTCACCGCGCTGAACGAGGCCGAGCGCGCCGAGTTCCCCGGCCTCTACCTCGACCTGCTGCGCCGCTTCGACCGGCTGTTCCCCGCTCCCGCCGGCGCCGCGCCGAACCGGACCCCGTACATCTCCGCCTGGCACCAGGCGCCGAAGGACGGCGGCGACGAACTCGCCCTGCACCTGGAGCTGTTCACCGTCCGGCGCGCCCCCGGCAAGCTCAAGTACCTGGCCGGCGTGGAATCCGGACTCGACGCCTTCGTCACCGACGTGAACCCCGAGGCCGCCGCCGAGCGGCTCCGCGAGGCCGCGTCCCACTGACCCGGCCCACAGGAGGACCCCGGCACGGCCGTCGATCGAGCCGTGCCGGGGTCGGGATCGGAATCGGAATCGGAATCGGGGCGAGGACGCGCTGCCGGCGGCTCGGGCCGACCGGCGATCTCGTCGTCCGTGCGGGCCCCGACCTCCTCCCGGGCGCCGTCCGCGTTCGTGCGTGCGGTCCGGTCGGACGGGAACGCCGGGCTCCCGGGGACAGCCCCCGGGAGCCCGGCATCAGGTCCGCCCCCCAGGGGACCGTCCTGCGGGCCTGGGTCAGGAGATCGACCACCGCTGCAGCGGCGATCCGGTGTCCGGCTCCTGCGTCACCGCGGCGCCGTCGGCGCCGGAGGCGGTGGTGAGCAGCAGGCCGCTGTGGGCCGAGGTGACGGTGCGGGAGCCGTCGGCCGTCAGCCGGACGTTCCAGTGCTGGTTGGCGCCGCCGCCGCACGGCCACTGGATCACCTGGGCGCCGGCGGCCGTGGAGCCGCCGCTGACGTCGGCGCACATCGACGAGAGGCCGTTGACCAGCTCGTACGAGCCGTCGGGCTGGGGGCGGAACTGCCAGAGCTGGTTGCTCCCGCCGGAGGCGGTCCAGGTGATGAGGGGGTTGCCGGCGGCGGTGCTGCTGTCGGCGTCGTCGAGGGCCTTGCCGCCCGTGGTCAGGGTGTGGTTGCCGCTGAGGTCCGGCTCGACGGTCCAGGTGAAGACGGCCGAGGCGCTCGCGGTGCCGGAGGAGGCGGTGACGGTGACCTTCGAGACTCCGGGCCCGGTCGGGGTGCCGGTGATCAGACCCGAAGGGCTGACGGAGAGCCCGGCGGGCAGCCCGGCCCCCGTGAAGGTGAGCGGCTTGCCGGCGCTGTCGGTGGCGCCGAGCTGGACGGAGGCGGCCTTGCCCACGGTGCCGGCCTGGTCGCCGGGGGCGGTGAGGACGACGGCCTCGGGGGCCGTGCCGGTCGGGGCGAGGGCGAGGGTCTGCTCGGCCGCCGTGCGGCCGCCGCCGACCGTGCCGCCGGTGGTGTCGCTCCAGGAGCGGGCGGGCACGGTCTCGGCGAGCCGGCCCGAGGTGCCGGACATGCCGATCACCAGGCCGCTGTAACGGTTCACCAGCTGGAACCGGCCCTTCCCGGCCTTGCTGGGGAGCATGAACCACTGCTGCCCGACGGTGGCGTTCCCGCCGACGGCGCCGGTGGCGGTCAGCGCGGCGCCCCAGGCCCGGCCCGCCGTCGAGGTGGCGTCGACGCCCAGCAGCTGACCGGTGGCGGCGTTGACGATCCGGTAGGAGCCGTCGCCCTCGGCCAGGAACCGCCAGGACTCGCGGGCGGAGCCGGCCGCCTTGGCCGTGGAGGTGACGGCGGAGCCGCCGGAGGTCTGGGCGAGGACCCGGCCGTTGCCGCTCTGGATCCGGTAGGTCCTGGTCAGGTCGACCGGCGGGGCGGCCGGCGCGGAGGAGCCGACGGTGAGCTCGACGTACTGGCCGTCCGAGCCGGCGCAGGCGAAGGAGCAGTACGACCTGAAGGTCTTGCCGACGATCGTGGCGCCGGTCAGGCTGGCGCTGTCCAGGAACCAGCGGTACCAGGAGGCGGTGTGGTAACTGCCGGTGTCGCCGAGCAGGGTCCACTTCTGGGTGGCCAGGTCCTTGGTGGCGTAGATCTGCTGCGGGGCGTTGCCGCTCTGGTCGACGGCCTGCGGAGTGCCGATGTAGAGGCCCAGATAGGCGTCGTAGCTGATGTTCATGACGAACAGCGGCGTGCTCGGGGCGAGCGTGCCGGCCGCGATCTGCTGGCTGACGGTGCCGGGGTTGGCGGGGTTGTACTCCTTGGCCGGCGGGAGGTACCCGGTGGGGTTGGCGCCGTCGGCGGGCACCATGTCGCTCTCCAGGCCGCCGGCCCCGGGCTGCGACCACGCGCCGTCGAACCACTTCTGCCAGCTGCCCGGCGCCATCTTGGCGGACATCGGGGCCCGCGCGACGTGCTGCTGGAACGCGCCCCAGCTGCCGCCCTTGTCGACGATCCGGGAGCCGTAGAAGACGTAGAAGTATCCGGAGGCGGTGTCCACGAACAGTCGCTGGTCGCCGTCGCCGTAGGAGAAGGTCTGCTGCGGGAAGGCCGCGGTGTCGCCGCGTGCGGTGCTGTACGGCGAGGTGATCACGTGGTCCCTGATGGCCCAGGTCCGGCCCTGGTCGGTGGAGACGGCGTAGTCGATCGCGTCGTAGTGCAGGCCGTCGCCGAAGGGCTGGGGGGTGAACTCGTTGTGCACCAGCCCGTACCAGGCCCCGGTGTCCGGGTCGACCCAGACCCCGGCCAGGTCGCAGTAGTTCCGCTGGGCGTAGTGCGAACCCTGCGGCGCGTAGCTGGACTGCCGTCCGGTGGGGCTGTTGTTGCAGCGTGCGGTGGTGTCGTCGTTGCGGTCCGACGGGTCGGCGGGGTTGACGGCGTCGCTGATCGCGGCGGACCTGGTGGCGCTGTCGAAGTCCCGGCCGGTGAAGAAGTCCCACTGCCGGGAGTCCTTGGCGCCGTACAGCGCGTGGGACTGCTGGAAGTAGAAGGTGCCGTCCTTGTCGGTGTAGGGGCTGGCCTGGGTGTCGTCGGGGTAGGCGTACGAGCCGGTCCTGCCGACCGAGACCGTGTACGTGGCGGGGGCCGGTTTGCCGGCGGCAGGTGAGTCGGCGGACGGCCTGTCGGCGGGCGCCGGTCCGGCGGCCAGGGTGCCGGCGCCGAGTGCCGCCAGGGCGGTGGCGGCGAGGACGCGGGCCCATCGGGTGCGTAGAGGTGGCACTGGTACTCCTCTTCCGTGGCGGGGCGCACGGTTGCGCCCCTGCTGTGGGGGGTGCGGAACGGGAGAGTGGTCCGGGGGAGGCGGGCGGTCAGCCGTCCGCCATGCGGAAGTCGTACTGCGGGGGCACCGGTGTGCCGGGGTGGACGGCGAGCCAGAGGGTGTCCAGGGAGAGCTCGCCCTCGCGCATGGTGTCGACCTGGATGCCCTCGGCCAGCAGCCGCCGGACCCGGTCGTCGTCGCCGCGGGCGTGCGCCGCCTCCGCCTCGGCCAGCCTGATCCGGCCGTGCGCCCGGTCGGCCGGGGAGAGCGCCTCGATCAGCGCGAGTGCCTCGGCGGGGCGCTCGGCGCGCCGCAGCGACTCCAGCGTCTCGATCGTCAACTCCCGCAGTTCCGGCCGGAGTCGGTGGGCCGAGAGCATGAGGTCGGCGGCCTCCCGCGCTTGCGGGGTCAGGAGGGCGAGCGCGCGCAGCGCCCAGGGCGAGGCCTGGACGGCGACGGAGCGTTCGAACGCCTCGTGGGCGGACTCCCGCTCCCCGTCGGCCAGGCGCAGCAGCCCGAGCTGGTACAGCGCGTGCCAGTCCGTGGCGTTCGCCTCCAGCAGCCGCCGCCAGTGCGCCCCGGTGACCGGCTCGGCCGGCGGGTCGCAGACCGGGAGCGTGCCGGTCTTCAGGAGCTGCCGCCAGGGTTCCTGGGCGGCCGCCGGCTCGCCGAAGGGCAGGGCGGGCGAGGCGGGCAGGGCACCGGCCTCGATCTCCAGCGCGGCCCAGCCGCCGCCCTCGGACAGCACCTCCTCGGGCGCGCCGAACTCCCCGGCCCGGGCGTCGGCCCGCTCCAGCTCCAGCGGCGGGAGCAACCGGTCCAGCGCCTCGCCGGCGGCCTCCCGGGCGGCTTCCCAACTCCCGTGCACGGCTGTGGGATCGGCCTGCAGCAGCCCGTACGCCTCGGTCCACGACCAGGTGGCGCCTGCGGGCATCGGCAGATGCTCCAGCTGGGTGCGGGCCAGGCCCGCCTGGATCTCCAGGTAGGCGGAGTCCGGGCCGGAGAGCCACTCCTGCCAGTGCCTGCCGCCGGTGCCGGTGCCCCAGCAGAACAGCTTGCGGCCGCGCAGCCGGGCGGTGGAGGTCTGGACGAGCCCGGCGCCGGTGCCGTCCAGCGCGGCGATCCAGGGGCGTTCGCCGCCGGGGAGGTCGAGGAAGTAGTCCGCGGCGCGCGCCGCCCGGCCGGGGTAGCTGCGGTCGGCGCCGTCGACCTCCGGGAAGGGCACCCGGCGCAGGTCGCTGACGTAGTCGCAGTGGAAGGCGTGGTCGGCCGGGCCGAGGACGCGCACGTCCCGGTCCTGGGGCACGGCGATGTTGGACCACCAGTAGACCGGTGTCTCGGTCGGCGCGGGGTTGTGCACGGCGATGCGGACGTAGAGCACCGGGGAGCCGGCGGGCAGCCAGGTGTCCATCCGCAGCACCAGGCGCCGCAGCCGCTCGAAGGCGTACATCCGCAGGCCCGGGGTGCCGTCCGGCGCGCTCACCCGGACGGCGTGCAGCGGCTCGCAGGTCAGCGGCCAGTGCCCGGTGGCGCCGAGGTTCCACTCCACCCCGCCGGCCAGCCAGGCGTCGCGCAGGGCGAGGTTGGCGGGCTGCAGGATCCGGTTGCGGTGCAGCAGCTCCCGCCCGGTGGGGCGGTGGACCAGGGACCACAGCCGCCCGCCGAGGGAGGGCAGGAAGGTCGCGGTGAGGGTCTCGTTCTCCAGCACCACGCACGGGAGTTCGCGCTCGGTACGGACGCGGTCGTACCCGCCCTGCCGGGTGTACGGCAGCAGGGTGTCGGGCACCCCGTAGGCCAGGTTGCGGCGCATCTCGTCGTCGACCCCGGCGCCGGCGCCGGTCTGCCGGGGCAGGCCGTGCAGGATCGGCAGGGTGCCGCCGACCGGATCGGGGGTCCCGTCGATGCGGAGCGGGTCGGTGCGCAGGGTCGAGGTCACTTGCCGATCCCAACTGTCATGCCCTGGATGATCCGCGAGCCCATCCAGGAGAAGAGCGCGATCATCGGGGCGAGGATGATGCAGACCCCGGCGAACATCGTGCCGAAGTCCAGGCCGTTGAACTGCTGTGCCGCGACGAACGAGGAGAGCGCCACCGGGAGGGTGGTCGTCCCCTGGCTGTTCGTCAGGACGAGGGCGAACAGGGTCTCGTTCCAGGCGGTGATGAACTGCAGGAGGAAGGCGGTGACCAGCCCGCCCCGGGCGACCGGGAGCACCACCTGGACGAAGGTGCGCAGCGGGCCGGCGCCGTCCAGGACGGCGGCCTCCTCCAGCACGCCGGGGATGCCGCGGAAGAAGCCGGTCAGCAGGAAGACGGTGAACGGCATCGCCAGGCCGACGTAGACCAGTCCGAGGCCGAGGTCGCTGTCGGTCAGGTCCACCCGGGACAGGCCGATGAACAGCGGCACCACCAGGACCTGGCCGGGCACGCCGAGGCCCATGGCGAAGCTCATCGTCAGTGCCGAGGAGGTCCGCGAGCGGCGCCGGGCGAGGGCGTAGGCGCAGGGGGCGGCGAGGGCGACGGCGACCACGGAGGAGAGGCCGGCGGTGAGCACGCTGTTGAGGGCCGCCCGCGCGAAGCCGCCCTCGTCGAGCGCGGTGGTGTAGTTGCCGCTGTCCGGGCTGGTCGGCAGGCCGAAGCCGTGCCGCAGGATGTCGGGGCCGCTGCGCAGCGAGGTCAGCAGGATCCACAGGACCAGCAGCAGGTCGGCGGCGACGACGATCCAGACGGCGGCCGTGCCGATCCTGCTCGCGAGTCCGGTGGGTCGGTTACTGCGTCGCACGGGAGGGACCTTTCCGGTTGGGTGCGGGGGGCCGGGACGCGACGGGTCAGTACTCGATCGGTTCGCGGCGCAGCAGGCGGCGCAGCACGACGGTGATCAGGGTGACCATGGCCAGGCTGACGATCGCGGCGGCGGTGGCCGTGCCCAGCCGGGGGACGGTGCCCTGTGGGAAGGCCTCGGCGTACACGTACACGGCGGTGTTCCAACTGCTCACCGGCGGATAGGCGTTGGTGCTGCCGCCGTAGAGCAGGATCAGCTCGAAGATCTTCACCGAGCTGACGGTCCACAGCACCGCGCAGACCGCGATGACGTCCCAGGCGCACGGCAGGGTGATGTGCCGGAAGCGCTGGAAGGCGCCGGCGCCGTCGAGTTCGGCCGCCTCGTAGAGGTAGTCGGGGATCTGGTCGACCGCCGCCATGATGATGGAGGTGTAGTAGCCGGTCGCCGTCCAGACCAGGGTGCCCAGGACCATCGGGAGCAGGTTGTCCGTCGACAGCCACTTGGGCGGTGTGGTCACCCCGAAGAGCTTCAGCGCCTGGTTGACCGGGCCGGTGGGCGAGAACAGGAACCCGGCGGCGATGCCGAAGACCATGCCGTTGACCAGCGAGGGGAAGAACAGCACCGACCGGGCGAACAGCCTGGCCCGCATCTCGCGCAGCACCAGGGTCAGCGCGAAGCTGAGCACGAAGGTGATCGTGCCTCCGACGACCATCAGTTCGAGCGTGTTGAACAGCGAGGTGCGAAACCTCGGGTCCTGGAACAGCAGGAGGTAGTTCCGCGGGCCGCGCCACTCCATCTCGCCCATGCCGTCCCACGTGTACAGGCTGGTCCACAGGGCGTAGCCGACCGGGGCGACGAACAGCACCGCGTACACGATCAGCGCGGGCGCGGTGAAGGGCCAGAACACCCGGCGGCGCTGGCGCTCCAGCGGGCCGACGCCGGAGCGGGCGGCGCGCTCGGACCGGCCCGGGGCGGCGTCCGTCCGGGGCGGGTTGTCGATCGTCGTCGCCACCGTCAGCCCTGGGTCTGCCAGTAGGTGACCTGGTCGGCCTTGCACGTGGCGACGAACCGGTCGGCCGTGGTTTTGCCGTGCCAGAAGTCCAGGTAGTTCTCGTTCAGGACCTTGGGCAGCCAGCTGCCGGCCACCCCGTCGAAGCCGAGGCGCACGGTCGGGGCCTCCAGGGCCTTCTGGACGTCGGCCAGTTCGGCGGGGGCCGGGATGTCGCTGCGCGGGGTGAGGTTGAGCGCGGTGGTGGAGATCCCGGACAGGTGCTTCTTCTGCAGGAAGAAGGCGATGAACTTCTGTGCGGCGGCGGCGTTCCTGGCCCGCTTGGGGATCGCGAAGCCGAACAGGCTCGCGTCCGGGGTCTTCGCGGTGGGCGGCAGCATCGACGCCGTCCTCCAGCCGGCCGGGACCTGCTTGGCCACCTCGGCGGTGACGTAGTTGCCGTCCATGTAGAAGGCGGCCTTGCCGCCCGCCCAGTTGGTCTCCTGCGCGGGGTACTTGGTGGCGTCGTAGCCCTCGATCAGGTGGCCGCCCTTCACCAGCTGCTCCACCTGCTGCGCCGCGGCGAGGACCGCCGGATCGTCCCAGCTCGCGCCGGACTTGTCGGCGGCGAGCTGCGCGACGTTCACCCCCGCCCCGTTGAGCAGGTAGTCGAAGTACAGCGCGTTGCTCCAGGGGTCCTCGCCCTCGGAGGCGATGCACGCCTTCCCGGCCGTCTTCAGCGCGTCGCAGACCTTGAGCAGTCCGGCCCAGTCGGTGGGCGGACTGGGCATGGCGGCGGCGATCGCCGGGTCGGCCGCGTTGTAGAACATGGCGTTGGTGACGACCTCGTACGGGATCACGTAGTGGTTGGAGCCGGACGGGTCCTTCGGCAGCATGTCGAAGTACTTGGCCGGGACGACCTGGGAGACCGGGACGTTCTCCTCGGGCACCTGCAGTTGCAGCACCGGCGAGAGGTCCAGTGCCTGGCCGGCCGCGGCGGTGGTGCCGTAGACCTTGTCGTCGGACTCGTCCCACAGGTCCGGGGCCCGGTTGGCGGCGATCGCCGGGCCGATCTTCTTGGCGATGTCCCGGCCCGCCCAGGTGACGTCCACCTTGGCGCCGGTGGCGGCGGTGAAGTCGTCGATCGCGGCCTTCAGCACCTTGGCCTGCGGCTCGTCGGCGCGCCACATCGACCAGTAGGTGAAGCTGCCGGCGGCCTTCGCGCCGCCCTCCGAGCCGCTGCCGCAGGCGCTCGCTCCGAGCGCGAGGGCGACGGCGGTGGCCGCCCCGATGATGCGGGCGGCGGGCATGGTCGTTCTCCCCATGGGTGGTTCCTCTCGGAGGCGCGAGATGCCGCGCGGACGTGTCGTCAGCCGGGGCCCGAGGACGGGGAGCGGCTGGATGGCTGGGACGATACGGTCGGGTTGACCGGTAAATCAAGAGTCCTTGCAAAAACCTGCCCCGGACTGCGTCGCTTCGACACCGATTGCGCAAGGGACTCTCAAGTTGCCGACCGGAGCTGGGGTTTGATCGACCTTGACGCCCCTTCACCGGTGCCCTACCTTTCACCGAAAGCAAGTTGACCGGTAAAGTCGAAGGATCCAGTCATGGTGACGATGCAGGACGTGGCCGAGCGCGCCGGGGTCACGAAGCAGACCGTCTCCAACGTCATCCGGGGACGGGGGGCCGTGAGCCCGGCGACGGCGGCCCGCGTGCGCGCCGCGATCGGGGAACTGGGGTACACCCCCAACCTGGTCGCGCGCTCCCTGGCCACCGGCGCCACCCGGACGGTGGGCCTGTTGGTCCCCACGGTGACGGGCTCCTTCTACCCCGACATCGTCGAGGAGGTCGAGGACGTCCTCGACGCGAACGGCTACCACCTGCTGCTCTGCACCACCCGGCTCGACGGCGAGCGCGCCAAGCGTCACCTGGCGAGCCTGACCAGCCGCTCGGTGGACGCGCTGCTGATCGCCGGCGACCGGGACCTGATCGACCACCTGCCGCTGCTGGCCGAGGCCTCCTTCCCGGTCGCCCTGTGCGCCTGGGAGACCGACGCCCCCGACCGCTTCCCCGTGGTCACCATCGACTACGAGCGGGCCGGCCACCTGGCCGGGCGCCACCTGCGCGAACTCGGGCACGAGCGCGTCGCGGTGCTCGCCAGTCCCGACCACGCCCCGCGGGTGGCGGGCTTCCGGCGCGCCTTCGCCGGCGACGGCCTGACCGTCCCCGACCACGCCGTCCACACCGCGCGCGAACCCACCCCCGCGGGCGGCTTCGCCGCGGCGACGGCGGCGCTCACCGCGGACCCGACGATCACCGCGCTCTTCGCCACCCACGACGTCCTCGCCCTGGGGGCGCTGGAGGCCGCCCGGGAAGCGGGCCGCTCCGTGCCCCACGACCTGTCGATCGTCGGGCACGACGACAACCCGGAGGTCGGCGTGGCCCGACCGGCGCTCACCAGCGTGGCCATCCCCAAGCGGGAGATGGCCCGGGAAGCGGTCGAACTGCTGCTGCGCGCCCTCACCCGCTCCGGCAGCCCGGCCAACTCGATCCAGTTGCTGCGCCCCGAGCTCGTCGTCCGGGACAGCACCGGCCCGGTCGGTGGCCGTTGAACCGGCCCGGGCCGGCGGACCGCTGCCCCGGGGGGCAGCTCCCCGGCCTCCGGTCGGTTCCACGCAGCTCCGCGCAAAGATCGTCCCTCGCACGAACGGCACTAGACTTCCGCCATGCTCAAAGCTGACCGCACCTCCCGGATCCTCACGCACCTCACCGAGACGGGCAGCGCCGACGTGCACGAGCTGGCCGGGCTCCTGCGGGTGTCGGCGGCCACCGTCCGCCGGGACCTGCAGGAACTCCACGACCAGGGCCTGCTGCACCGCACCCGCGGCGGGGCGGTCACCGGCGCCGTCAACCTCGAACTGCCGCTGCGCCACAAGCACGGCACGCGGCAGGCGGAGAAGCGCCGGATCGCCCTGGCGGCCGACCGGTTGGTGCCCGACGGCGCGGTGGTCGGCCTGACCGGCGGCACCACGACCAGCGAGCTGGCCCGCGTCCTGGCCGAACGCGGCGGGATCACCATCGTGACCAACGCCGTCAACATCGCGGCCGACCTGATCGTCCGGCCGGACATCCGCCTGGTGGTGGTCGGCGGCATCGCCCGGACCACCAGCTACGAACTGGTGGGGCCGGCCGCCGACCGGATGCTCGCCCAGTACCACCTCGACATCGCGTTCATCGGCGTGGACGGCCTGACCCCCCAGGAGGGCTGCACCACGCACGACGAGATGGAGGCCCAGACCGACCGCGCGTTCCTGCGCAGCAGCGCGCGGTCGGTCGTCCTGGCCGACAGCAGCAAGATCGGCCGGGTCACCTTCGCCCGGATCTGCCCGCTCTCCGAGGTCCACGACCTGGTCACCGACGCCGAGGCCACGGCGGAGCAGGAGGAGGCGATCGCCGCCGACGGGGTACGGGTCCTGCGCGCCTGACGCCGGGCCGCCGGCCTCACGGACCCGGGTCCCGAAAGTCCGGACCCCGCAGGCCCGGATCCCGCACCTGCTCATGTGCAACGCCCGGCCGGGCCTCCCGGCCGGGCGTTTCTGTCGCCGCAACGGTTGACATGAACTCACTAACGCAGGAAGCTCTTTCGCATCTGCGCGGAATCAGCGTGTATCAAGCATCTCCGATCACTCATCAAGCACATACGAAGGCGGTAACTGCGGTGGACAAACGTGTGCCGGCCCTCCTCACGGTGTGCGCCCTCGGCGCCCTCGCCCTCACCTCCTGCGGCAGCGATGGCAGCGGCGGCGGCACCGACGCCGACGGCAAGGTGACGCTCAAACTGGTCGCCGCCGACTACGGCGACAAGGAGTCCAGCTGAAACGGCGCGAGGCGGCGGGCGCCTGGACCGAGGCGTACCCGGCGATGGAGTACCGGCACGGGCCGATCAGCATCGCCGAACCGGGCCGGGTGGCCTGGGTGTTCGGCGCGCCGCCCGCCGGGCTCGCCGAGGACATCACCCGGGCCGGCGCCCTCCTGGTCGCCGGATCCGGTGGAACGGACGGCGCCCTGGACCCGCTGGCCGACCTCGTCCGGGCCCAGCGGCTGGCCGTCGCGGTGGCCGAGTCGCGGGGCTGCGACCCGGACCGGCCGCGGCACCTCACCCGGTCCGTCGTCCTCGGGGACCGGCGCTGTCCCTGACCGGCGCCGTTCGCCCTCACCACCGCGTGCCCTCACCACCGCGTGCCCTCGCCACCGCGCCCGATCGCCCGCCCGGGCGCGTCCGGCAGGTCCTGACCGCCCACCTCTTCACCGTCGAACGGAGACACCACCGTGCGCCTGCTCCGGCCCCACCTCCGCCGGGCCGCCCTCACCGCGGCCCTGGCCGTCCTCCCCGCCCTGGCCGGGCCCGTCCTCCCCGCCCGGGCCGCGACCCCCGGCTCCGCCGTCCTCGACCAGGGCCACCAGAGCGTCACCTGGCAGAGCCCGCAGTACGCCAAGGGCACCCTCGGCGACCCCGGCAGCTGCCCCCCGGCCGCGCAGGACCCGGGCGGCACGGTCTGCGACCACTTCGACCTCACCGTGAACGTGCCGGCCGGCTACTGGGACGACAATCCGGAGGGCGGCGTCCCGGTGTCCGTCCGCTGGCAGAACCGCACCGACGACTTCGACCTCTACATCTACGACGCCACCGGCAAGCAGGTGGCCAGCAGCGCGGGCACCGCCGACCCGGAGGCCACGGTGATCCCGAAGGCCTCGGGCACCTACCGCGTCCTGGTGGTCCCCTACGACGTCCACGGCGGCTCCTACACCGGCACCGCCTACCTGCCGCAGACCGCCGACGCCGGCGACCTGACCGGCTTCGGCGGCTCCCAGGGCAGCTACGACATCTCCGCGGGCACCCTGAAGGCCCGGGTCGACTTCCTCGCCGACGATCAGCTGCGCCTGCGCGCCGCCCCGGACGGCGTCCTCACCGATCCGGCGGGCAGCACGATCGTCCGCACGCAGCCCGAGCCGCAGCGGGACACCAGCACCTTCGACGCCGGGGCGTACTACGGCATCCGCTCCAAGGGCCTGGTCCTGCGGGTCTACAAGCACCCGCTGCGGTTCGGCCTGTACACGTCGGACGACCGCACCGCCCTCTGGCAGGAGAGCGCCCCACTGCGCTGGAGCACCGGCGGACTGCGGCAGAGCCTGGTGCGCGGCGCGGACGAGCAGTTCTTCGGCGGCGGCGAGCAGAACGGCTCCTTCTCGCACCGCGACCGGACCGTCCACGTCGCCAACAGCACCGACTGGAACGAGGGCGGCTGGAACAACTCCCAGCCCTTCTACGTCTCCTCCGCCGGCTACGGCGTCTTCCGCAACACCTTCACGCCCGGGATCTACGACTTCGGCTCGCCCGTCCGCACCGGGCAGCAGGAACGCCGCCTGGACGCCTACTACTTCACCGGTGACGTCAAGGCGGTGATCGGCCGGTACACCGACCTGGTCGGCAAGCCCTTCATGCCGCCCGTCTACGGGCTGGAGCCCGGCGACTCCGACTGCTACCTGCACAACGCCAACCGCGGCGAGCGCCACACCCTGGACGCGCTGAAGGTCGCCGACGGCTACATGGACAACCAGATGCCGCTGGGCTGGATGCTGGTCAACGACGGCTACGGCTGCGGCTACGAGAACCTGCCGCAGACCGGCACGGGCCTGCGCAAGGACCACGCCCAGCTCGGCCTGTGGACCCAGAACGGCCTGCCCAACCAGGCCGAGGAGGTCAAGGCCGGCGTGCGGGTGCGCAAACTCGACGTGGCCTGGGTCGGCAACGGCTACGACTTCGCGCTGAACGCCTGCGACCAGGCCAAGGCCGGCATCGAGGACAACAGCGACGCCCGCGGCTTCGTCTGGCTGCCGGTCTCCTGGGCCGGCGCGCAGCGCTGCGGCGTGCTGTGGAGCGGTGACCAGAGCCTGTCCTGGGACTACATCCGCTGGCAGATCCCGACCTATGCCGGCGCCACCATGTCCGGCATCGCCTACAACACCGGCGACGTCGGCTCGATCTACCGCCGGGACCCCAAGATGTACGCCCGCGACCTGCAGTGGAAGGCCTTCCTCCCGGCGATCATGACCATGGACGGCTGGGCCCGGGACATGACGGGCAAGCAGCAGCGGGACCAGCAGCCCTGGCTGGACGGCGAGCCCTACACCTCGATCAACCGCAAGTACCTGCAGCTCAAGGAACGGCTGCTGCCGTACATGTACACCCTCTCCGCGGAGGCCACCCGTACCGGCGTCGGCGCGGTCCGCCCGCTGGCCCTGGAGTACCCGCACGACCCGAACGCCCTCGGCCCGAACGCCACGTACGAGTTCCTGGCCGGGCCCGACTTCCTGGTCGCGCCGGTCTACTCGGACACCACCGTGCGCGACGGCATCTACCTGCCCGAGGGCACCTGGACCGACTACTGGACCGGCCGCACCTACCAGGGCCCGACCACGGTCAACGGCTACTCCGCCCCGCTCGACACCCTGCCGCTGTTCGTCCGCGGCGGCGCGATCGTCCCGATGTGGCCCAAGGGCACGCTGTCCTGGGAGAACCGGGACCGCTCCGAGCTCGACTACGACCTCTACCCGCAGGCCGCGGGCGACTCCTC
Source organism: Kitasatospora sp. NPDC041917 (assembly GCF_055589745.1). Lineage (NCBI taxonomy): Bacteria > Bacillati > Actinomycetota > Actinomycetes > Kitasatosporales > Streptomycetaceae > Kitasatospora > Kitasatospora sp. NPDC041917. The sequence goes on from NZ_JBVJBI010000061.1 coordinate 17,210, forward strand.
CTACACCCTGTACGAGGACGACGGCGTCACCCGGCAGTTCAACGCCGGCTCCTCGGCCACCCAGCAGGTGGACGTGCACACCAACCGCGCCGTGACCAACGTCCGCATCGGCGCCAGCGAGGGCGACTACGCCGGCAAGCCGGCCCAGCGGTCGTACCGCCTCACCGTGCACGGCCGCCCCGCCCCGCGCCTGGTGGCCGGCGACGCGGGCCCGCTGCCCCGGCTGGACTCGGCGGCCGCGCTCGACGCAGCCGGCTCGGGCTGGTACTACGACGCCGCGACCGGGGTGACGACGGTCCGGACGCCGTCCGTCCCCACCGGCGACGGCTTCTCGCTCAACCTGGTCCACGGCGGCAACTGACCGCCCGGCGGCGAGGGGCTTCCACCCCGGTACGGCAAGGGGCCCGTACCGTGCGCGACGCACGGTACGGGCCCCTTTTCCTGCCGGGCGAAAGCCAGGGCAGAGGACTACAGCGGGCGGATGTTCTCGGCCTGCGGGCCCTTCTGGCCCTGCGTGACGTCGAACTCGACCTTCTGGCCCTCAACGAGCTCGCGGAAGCCCTGGGCAACGATGTTCGAGTAGTGGGCGAACACGTCCGCGCCGCCACCCTCCTGCGCGATGAAGCCGAAGCCCTTTTCCGCGTTGAACCACTTCACGGTGCCAGTAGCCATGAGAAATCTCCTTCGAGAGACTGTCCGAAGCCTGCACCATGCAGACTTTCGAGTCGCCGCGATGAGAACCCTCCGGGAAAGAGCCGGGAAACAAAAAATGCGCCTGCGAAGAGCAGGCGCACACAAAGTTCATGGGAACCACAACTGCAACTAAAACAACCGTAGCAGACGTCGGGCCGCCACGGCGGATAACCACGCGAATATTTTCGCCTCACCCTCCCGGGCGTGCCCCCTCACCCCCAGGGGGACCGCAACAACCGGTTGTCACGGGAAGATTGGGGGCGCCGCGCCCCGTCCCGGCCCGGCCTCGACTTTCCCCACGCCCGGGGGACGGGCCGCCCCGAGGACGACCGGCAACGGATTCACCCCCGCCGGGACGGCCCGTTCCCTCGATTTTCGGAGCATACTGACCAGGATGACGAAATCACCGGCAGTCCGACGCCCTCTGCCCACCAGTCCCTTCAAGCCCCGGCCCGAAGCACCGCCCAAGCACTTCGCGGTCGGCGACCGCATCAGCCACGACAAGTACGGTCTCGGCCGCGTCATCGCGGTGGAGGACGGAGCCTACCCCGCGGTCCTCGTCGACTTCGGCACCCGACAGGAGCGGATCACCCCGCCGTACGCCGCCATGTACACCCTCTGACCGACACACCGGCGGCGATGCCGTCACCGCCCCGGGGTGCGGTCCGGACCCCGACGGCGCAGCCGACGGTGCCCGGTCTCCGGGCCGCCACCGTGCAACACCGCGGGGGCCGATCCGTCGGGCCGTGCCGGGATTCCGGCACGGCCCCGTACGCGCGCGCCCACCGGCCCGCCCCCGCATCACCGTCGTCACCGACCGCATGCCGGTGGCGACGGCCACCGGGTCGTCCGGGGCCGTAACCCCCTCGTCTCCTCCACGTCGGCACCGTTCCCGCCCTGCGCGTCCGGCGCGACACACTCGTCATCCCCCTGCGGCCCTCGGTCGGCCTCGCCCCTCCTGCCGGCCGCTCGCCCATGGATCCGGCCGCGGCAGGAGTCGGGTTCACGATCCGGTTGCCGCGGGTAGGCAGGTGAGCACCAGGAGTAGCCAGCGGTAACAGGAGGGAACCGGAATGAGCGGTCAGCCGGCAGGGACGACGGACGACGGCGGTACCCGGGCCGCGGCACCGTACGACGAGGCCGATGTCATCTTCCACGGCGGGGAGATCGTGACGGCGGCCGCCGACTCCGAGGAGTCCGACCCCCGCCCCGAGGCGGTGGCCGTCAAGGACGGTGTCATCGTCCACGTGGGTGACTACCAGGAGGCCGCCGACCGCTGGCAGGGGCCGCGAACGCAGGTGCGCGACCTCGCCGGCCGCGCCCTGCTGCCCGGGTTCATCGACGCCCACGGCCACCTGGGCGGTATCGGCCTGCAGGCCACCCTCGCCAATCTGCTGGCCGATCCCGACGGCGACGTCACCGACATCGCCTCGCTCCAGGAGAAGCTGCGCGCGTGGGCGAAGACCCCGGTGGGCGCCTTCTCCCAATGGATCATCGGGTTCGGCTACGACGACGCCATGCTCGCCGAGGGCCGGCACCCCACCCGCGAGGATCTCGACAAGGTGTCCACCACCCGGCCGGTGCTGGCCATCCACCAGTCCTTCCACCTCGGGGCGGTGAACAGCCGCGGCCTGCGGGAGCTGGGCTGTACCAGGGCCAGCGCGGACCCGGACGGCGGCGTCATCCGCCGCCGGCCCGGCCCCGTGGCCCGGCCGTACGGCGAGCCCAACGGCGTCCTGGAGGAGACGGCCTTCAGCCCGGCCTCCGAAAAGGCCACCGAGGGGCTGCCGCCGACCGCGCTGGCCGCCCTCTTCGGCAAGGGCGTGGCGTCGGCCGCGAGCTTCGGCTTCACGACCGTCCAGGAGGGCGGCGCCACGCTGAAGAACCTCAAGGCCCTGCGGGACGCCGCCGCCGTCGTGCCGTTCAAGATCGACGTCGTCGCCTACGCGCGGGCCGACGAGGCGACGGCCTCACCGGAGCCGGACCCGGTCGGCGCGAGCCAGGAATACCACCGGGGTGTGCGCGCGGCCGGCGTGAAGATGTACCTGGACGGATCCCCGCAGGGCCGCACGGCCTGGCTCACCGAGCCCTACCAGGAGCGGCCGGAGGGCACGCCCGAGGGCTACCGCGGCTACCCCACCGTCGAGGACCCCGAGGTCGTGCTCGACCAGGTGCGCACCGCGTACGCCAGGGGCTGGCAGGTGCTCGCCCACGTCAACGGGGACGCCGCGATCGACCAGTTCATCGAGGCGGTCGGCACCGCCGCCCGGGAGGCCGGCCCCGGCGACCGGCGGACGGTGGCGATCCACGCCCAGACCGCCCGCAAGGAGCAGGTCGAGGCCTTCGACCACCTGGGCGTCATCCCGTCCTTCTTCTCCATGCACACCTACTACTGGGGCGACTGGTACCGCAAGACCGTCCTCGGACCGGAGCGGGCCGCCACCATCTCCCCCGCCCGCTGGGCCGTGGACCGGGGGATGATCTACACCTCGCACCACGACGCCCCGGTCGCCCTGCCCAACTCGATCGCCATCCTCTCCAGCCAGGTCACCCGCCGCACCCGCACCGACCAGGTCGTCCTCGGACCCGAGCAGTGCGTGTCGGCCCTCGACGCGGTCAAGTCCATCACCATCAACGCCGCCCACCAGTACTTCGAACAGGACCGCAAGGGCAGCATCGAGGTCGGCAAGCTCGCCGACCTGGTGATCCTCTCCGCGAACCCGCTGACGGTCCCGCCGGAGGAGATCAAGGACATCAAGGTCGCCGAGACCATCAAGGAGGGCACCACCGTCCACTCCGTCGCCGACGCGAACAGCGACGGGAACGCCGACGACCCCGTTCCCGGTCTCGAAGTCCCCACCGACTACCAGTGGCACGGCTGCTGCTGACGGCCCGTCCCGCGCCGCCGCCCCCGGACCTGCGGGCCCGGGGGCGGCAACGGGCGTGCCATCAATCTCCGACACGCTCGCGACGGCCGGGGCGCGGTCCGGCGCCGGTGCGTGGTCCGACGCCGGTGCGCTGCCCGCGCGGGGCCATCGCCACAACCGGAACCCCCCGACGCACGCTCTGCGGGGCGCACGGGAGCTCCGGCGGTCCCGGGTCGTCCCGGTCGTCCCGGGTCGTCCCGGTCGTCCCGGTCGTCCCGGTCGTCCCGGTCGCGGCTCCTGCCGGGCGGCAGCGCCTGTTCGTCCGGTTGCGGGGACCACGGCGCCGGTGCTCTCCTGCTGGTGTCAGGCAGTGCGACGATCGGAGCCGATGTGTCGTCCCCCGTTGCCGTCCCGCCCCAGGAGGCCGCCGACCGGCTGGCCATCCGCCGACTGGTCGACGCCTACGCCCACTGTGCGGACCGCCGGGACGCCGGGGGGCAGATGGCCCTGTTCACCGAGGACAGCCGCTTCCTGGTCCACATGGACGCCACGGCCGCCGAACCGACCCAGGAGCTGCGCGGACGCGCCGCCCTCGCACCGGTCTTCGCCGACCTCAACCGGTACCGGGCCACCACCCACTTCAACGGCCAGAGCACCGTGACCCTCGACGGGGACCGGGCCGAGGGCGAGACCTACTGCCTGGCGCACCACGTCTCGTCCGGCGCGGACGACGAGCGCACGATCATGATCGCGTCCATCCGCTACCTCGACCGGTTCGTCAAGCAGGACGGCTGCTGGTTCTTCGCCGAGCGCCGGCTGCTGGTCGACTGGACCGAGACCCGGCCCTGCAAGCCCTGACGCCCTGACACCCCGGGCGACAATCCGATTGCCTTCACGGAAGGGGACGTGCGATGACCACCGACGCGGAGGCCGTGGTCCGGGCCGCCTACCACGCGGCCGAGGGCGACGTCCTCGACGTGCAGGGCTTCATCGACCTGTTCACCGAGGACGGGGTGTTCAACAACGTCGTCGCGGGCGAGAGCTACCGCGGCGAGCACCTCGGCGACCAGGTCGCCTTCATGGGCGCCCTGGCGCCCGACATCCACCGCGAACTCCACCGGGTCCACGTCGTGGGCGACGTGGTCGCCGTCGAGCTGACGATCGAGGGCACCGTCACCGGCCCCTTCGAGACGCCCGCCGGCACCGTGCGGGCCACCGGCGCCCGGCTCGGCATCCCCACCGCCGACTTCTGGTACGTCCAGAACGGGAAGGTCAAGGAATTCAACTGCTACGTCGGGCTCAGCGTCATGCTCGCCCAGCTGGGCGTGCACCCCGACTTCGCCTCCGCCGTCACAACCCCCTGACCACCTCCGGAAGCACGGGTACGGCGCCCGACCGCCGGCAGCCGAGCACGCCGAAGCCGTCGCCACGCCACGCCACGCCAGCCGCGACAAATGTTGATTCTTCAACTATAGTCAGGGGCGCCAACCAGGCGATCCGACCGTACGAGGAGGAACCATGGAGCAGTCCGTCACCGACAACACCGAGAAGTCCCGGTTCGAGATCCAGGACGACGGCGAACTCGCCGGCTTCGCCGAGTACCACCGCTCCGGCAACGAGATCGCCTTCATCCACACCGAGATCGACCCCCGCTTCGAAGGCCGCGGCCTCGGCAGCCGGCTGGCCCGCGCCGCCCTGGACTCCGCACGCGACCAGCGGCTCGCCGTCCTCCCCTACTGCCCCTTCATCCGCGGCTGGATCACCAAGCACCCCGAGTACGCCGACCTCGTCCCCGCCACCCACCGCGCCCGGTTCGGCCTCTGAACCCCGAGGCCGAAGGCGCCGGGCGGTCTGCGGGACCCCGACCGCGGCCCGCCCTGATCAGCGGTGGCGCCGCTCCACCGCCTCGCACTCCGCTGGGGGCCCACGACGGCGCGTCCTCGCAGGCGTGACCGCTCACCGGGGCAACGGCCCGTCCCCGGTGAGGAATCCGCCGCCGGGGCCGTCCCCGGGCAGGGCGGTCGGACCCGTCGCGCGACCCCGCCCGGGAGCGGGGAACCCTGGGCCGCCGCGCCGAACCGCCCCGCCGCCCGGCTGCGGACCTATGCCGATCCGGTCTCCTCGTCCGCGCGGGACCCCGCACCCACGACGTACTCCCACGCGACTCTGCCCGGGGCGTTGCCGGTGCTCGGGCACCTGCCCGCACTGGTACGGGATCCGACGGGGCTCCTGGGGCGGCCGTCCCGGTACGGCGACCTGGTGGAGGTCCGGCTGGGACCGAACCGGACGGTGGTGCCCTGCCACCCGGAACTGCTGCGGCAGGTCTACGCGGACGACCGGACCTTCGACAAGGGCGGAGCGGTCCACCGGCGCTTCCGCCGGGTCCTCGGCAACGGGCCGGCCACCTGTGCGCACGCCGACCATCGACGCCAACGGCGGATGCTGCAGCCGGAGTTCCGGCCCGAGCGGCTGGCCGGGTACGCCACCGTGATGACCCGCGAGGCGGCGCAGCCGGCCGCCTCCCGGCGGGACGGCGAGGTGGTCGAGGTCTTCCCCGCGTGCTACCGGTTCACCCTGCGGGTGGTGGCGCGCAGCCTGTTGGGCACCGAGGCACCGGACGCGCTGGCCGACCGTCTGCAGCACGCCTTCGAGACCGCGTTGGCCGGCGCGTTGCGGCGGGTGCTGATGCTGCCCGCGGGCCCCGGCTACCACGCGGCGGTACGCACCCTGCGGCGGACGGTGGCCGAGCTCGTACGCGACCGCCGGGCCGACGGTACCGGGCACACCGATCTGCTGGCCGGGCTGCTGGCGGCCCGGGACGAGGACGGCTCCACGCTCTCCGACACAGAGCTGCACGACCAGGTGGTCACGCTGCTCCTGGCCGGCTCGGAGACCACCGCCTCCCGACTCTCCTGAACACTGCGCCTGCTGACGACGCATCCGCAGGTGCTGGCCACCCCGCGGGCGGAACTCGACGCGGTGCTGCCCGGCGGCCGCCCGGCCGAGTGGGCCGACCTGCCGTTCCTGCCCTGCACGGCCCGGGTGTTGACCGAGGCGCTGCGTCTCCGTCCCCCCGGCTGGGTGCTGCTGCGCACCTGTACCCACGAGACCGATCTGGGAGGGCGCACCCCTGCCGCGTGGCAGCCAGGTGCTGCTCAGCTCCTACGTGGCCCACCACAACCCGTCGATCTTCGCGGAACCCGCCCGCCGCCGACCGGTCCGGCCCGCTCCCCCGGGCAGCGTTCCGTACGGGTTCTCGACCCGTGAACAGCGGACCGTCAACCCGTGCCCGCCACCCACTCGATCAGGTTGCGTTCACCGGCGGCGCGGGACAGCGGGCGGTGGAGTACGGAAGTCTCAGGGCTCCCCTGCCCGGGGCACGCCGCGCGGCGACGGCCGGCCGTGGCGGCCCGAGACCGGATTGGTGGCATGACCGTTCAGGACACTCCGAGTGCCGGGACCGCCCGGCGGGGCGAATTCGCCGAGCTGTACCGGCGCGTGGCCCAGGCCGGTCTGCTGCGTCGGCGCCCGCTCTACTACGCGTGCCGGAGCGCGGGGCTGTTCGCCGCGCTGGCGGGGCTGCTGGCCTGGTTCGTCGCGCTCGGCGCAAGCTGGTGGCAACTCGGCCTCGCACCGCTGTTCGCCCTCGTACTGGGCCAGTTGGCGCTGCTCGGCCATGACGTCGCGCACCGCGCGGTGTTCGCCGACCGTCGGACGACTGACCTGGTGGGCATCGTGCTGGGGAACCTGGTGGTCGGCATGAGCTACGGCTGGTGGGTCGACGACCACAACCGGCACCACGCCCACCCGAACCACGAGGGCCGCGACCCGGCCGCCGATGCCATCCTCTTCGCCAGAACCGCCGAACAGGCCGACCGGGCAAGGGGGGTGCGACGCCTCATGGCCCGGTACCAGGCGGAGCTGTTCTTCCCGCTGCTCTCCCTCCAGGCGCTCGGCCTGCTCGTCGCCACCGGCCTGACCCTCACCCGTGGCACCGTCCGACACCCCGTCCTGGAACGCACCCTCGCCGCACTGCACTACGTCCTCGCGGCGGCCCTGGCCGTCCTCGTGCTCGCTCCGCTCCAGGCGCTCGCCTTCACCGCGCTGTTCGGTGCGCTGCTCGGCGTCTACCTGGGCTGCATCTTCGCCCCCAACCACAAGGGCATGCCGTTGACCGGCCTCGGCGCGCAGCGCACCGACTTCCTCCGGCGGCAGGTGCTGCCCTCCCGCAATCTGCGGGCCGGCCGGTTCGTCCACTTCCTCTTCGGCGGCCTCGGCCACCAGATCGAGCACCACCTCTTCCCGGCCATGCCGGTGCCGGCGCTGCGCCCGGCCTCGCGCATCGTGCGCGCGTACTGCGCGGAGGTCGGCGTGCCGTACGCCGAGGCGGGCCTGACCGCCTGCTTCCGGGAGATCCTGCGGGACCTGCGCGCGGTCGGCCGGTCCGTCCCGGCCCGTTCCCAGGCCGTGGCGGCGGAGGCCGCCCGGTGAGCGGGGTCCTGCCCGGGCGGGCGGCGCCCGCCACGGACGGCCCGGCCCCCGACGACGGGCCGCTGCGGGTGGTGATCGTCGCCGAGTCCTTCGCCCCGCAGCTCAACGGCGTGGCCCACAGCGTGCTCCGCACCGCCGAACACCTCCTCGCCCGGGGGCACGTCCCGCTGGTGGTGGCACCGGCGGCGCAGCGTCGCGAGAACGAGGACTGCGGGGCGGCGTACGGCTACCGGGTGGTCCGCGTCCCGTCGGTCCCGCTGCCCGGCTACCCCGAGGTGCGGATCGCCCTCCCCGGGCGCCGGGTGGCCGACGCCGTCGAGCGGCACCGCCCGCACGTGGTCCACCTGGCGAGCCCGTTCGCGCTCGGGGCCGCCGGCTCGGCGGCGGCCGGGCGCGCCGGCGTCCCCGCCGTCGCCGTCTACCAGACCGACCTCGCCGCCTACGCCCGGACCTACCTGCCCTTCGCGGGCGCGGCCGGAGCCCGGCTGGCCTGGCGCCGGCTGCGGCACATCCACACGGCGGCCGCGCGGACCCTGGCGCCGTCCCGGGCCTCGTTCGACGTCCTGACGGCCCACGGGATCCCCCGGGTCCACCTGTGGCCGCGCGGCGTCGACTGCGTGCGCTTCCACCCCGGCCACCGGGACGAGGCCCTGCGCCGCCACCTCGGCCGGCCCGGTGAGGTGCTGGTCGGCTACGTCGGGCGGCTGGCACCGGAGAAGCAGGTCGAGCGGCTGGCCGAGACGTCCCGGCTCCCGGGCGTACGGCTGGTGGTGGTCGGGGACGGCCCGTGCCGCGCCCGGCTGGGCGCCGCACTGCCCGACGCGCTCTTCCTCGGCCGCCGCACCGGGCACGAACTCGCCCGGCTCTACGCCTCGTTCGACGTGTTCGCCCACCCCGGGCCGTTCGAGACCTTCGGCCAGACCCTCCAGGAGGCGATGGCCAGCGGCCTGCCCGTCGTGGCCCCGGCGGCCGGCGGACCGCTCGACCTGGTGCTCCCCGGACGCACCGGCTTCCTCGTGCCGCCCGGCGCGGCCGGGGGCTTCCGGGAGGCGGTGGAGCGGCTCGCCCGCGACGCGGAACTGCGCCGAACGCTCGGCCGGGCCGGCCGGGCCTCGGTGGCGGAACGCAGCTGGGAGGCGGTCGGCGACCGGCTCCTCGACCACTACCGGCTCGCGGTGGCGGAGTCCTCCGCGGCACGGCGCGCGTGAGAGCGGGGAGCGAACCGTCATGAGCCGACCGCTCGCCGCCGAGTACGCACCCGGCGCCCGCCCGGACGCCGAAACCGCCGTGTTCCTGCACGGGCTGGGCGGCTGGACCCACAACTGGGCCGCCCTGATCGAGCGCCTCCGGCCGTCGGTGCACTGCCTGGCCCTCGACCTCCCGGGCTTCGGCCGCTCCGCTCCCCCGCCCGACGGCCTCGTCACCGTCAGGCGCCAGGCCGCGGCCGTCGCCCGCCACCTCGACCGCACCGGGCACCGCCGTGTCCATCTGGTCGGCAACTCCCTCGGTGGCCTGACCGCCCTCCACCTCGCCGCCCACCGCCCGGAGCTGGTCTCCACCCTGACCCTGGTCTCGCCGGTCCTGCCCGCGCTCCCGCCGCCCCAGGCCCTGCGGATCTCCCTGCTGGGCCTGCCGGGCGCTCACCGCCTGTACGCCCGGCTGCTGTCGGCCCGGAGCCCCGACCGGCAACTCGACGACCTCTACGGCCTGATCTACGCCGACCCGTCCCGCGTCGACGCCGAACAGCGGGCGACGGAGGCGCGCGAACGCCTGCGCCGCGCCGAACTCCCCTACGCTCAGAAGATGTTGGCGGAGGGCGTGCGTGCCGTCGTCCGATCCCACCTGCGACCCGCCGGCGAGGCCTCGGCCTGGCACCAGGCCCACCGGGTCACCGCCCCCACCCTGCTCGTCTACGGCCGCGAGGACCGCCTCGTCCCCTTCCGTTCGGCGGCCCGGGCCTACGCCGCCTTCCGCGACGCCCGGCTCCTCACCCTGCCCGGCGTCGGCCACGTCGCCATGCAGGAACACCCCGGCGCGGTGGCCACGGCCTTCCGCGCCCTGCTCGCGGAGCCCCGTCGCACGCCCGGCGGGTGAACGGGCAGCAGGACCCGCCCCGTGGCGGCGGCCACCCTCGGCCCCGCACTCGTCACCGCCCGCCCCGGCCCGGCAGCCTGAAGCCGCACCCCGTGCGGGTGCGTCCCGTAGCGTTTGCCTTCCACCGCGGGGACCCGCGGTGTCCGAAGCGGAGGGTCACATGAACTCGCTTTTGTCGAAGGCCCGTTGGTTAGGCTCCCTGGCGGCGGGCGCGGCACTGCTGCTCGCCGGGTCCGGCTCCGCCGGCGCCGTCACCGGCACGTCCGGCGGGCCGGTGACGGGTGTCCCGCGGACCGTCGAGCTGGACTCGTCACCCGCCTCGGTGGCGGTCGGCCCGGACGGGCGCAAGGCGTACGTCGCGGTGAAGGACAGCATCAATGGCGCCAAGGTGAAGGTGGTCGACACCCAGAGCGGGGCGATCACCGCGGTGGTGACACTGTCCACCGGGTTCGGGGCCGGTCCGGGACCGCTGGCTGTCAGCCCCGACGGCTCGCGCGTCTACGTGCTGTTCTCGACCGCCCGCAAGGCACCGCTGTCCAGCCTGGGCGCCATCGACACGGCCACCGACACCGTGGTCTCCAGCACGGAGGCACCGGACCAGCCGCGGCCCGACGGGACCCTCCCCGGGGCGCTGACCTCGCTGGCGGTCAGCGCGGACGGCGCCAGGGTCTACGTCGGCCAGGACGGACCGGCCCGCTACCACCGCCCGGCCGAGCCGAGCGCCCGGGTCCTGTCCTTCTCCCCGCAGCAACAGGGCTTCACCGCCGCCGTGCCGGTCCCCGGCCGCTACCTGGGCTCGATCGTCACGCCTCCGACCGGTGACGCGGCGTACGCCGCCACCGACGAGAACCTGGTCCGCCTGGACACCGGCACCGGGACCCCGACCGTCGCCGGTGCCATCGCCGCCCCGATCGGTTCCGTCCCGAGCCTGGCCCTCTCCCCGGACGGCACCCGGCTCTACGGCGTGGGGAACGACGGCACCGGCTACGCCGTCGACCTCGCCACCGACGCCCTCTCCACCCTGGACATCTCCCCGGGCCAGTGGCTGCAGAACCCGTCGGTGGGCGCGGACGGCACCCGGCTGTACATGGTCCAGCAGGACCTCACCAGCACGGACGGCAAGGCCTCGGTCCTCGCCCTGGACACCGCGACCGACACCCTCGTCCCGGCCGAGGGCATCACCGGCCTCAACTGGGTGACCGGCCTGGCCCTCGGACCCGACGCCCACACCTTCTACCTCACCGTCGACTCCGGCCTGCAGATCGTCGGTTACTGACCGAACCCGCGCACGCCCAGCACCACCCCGCAGCGACGGCGGGGCGGAGGTCCGGATCCCCGGCCCCGCCCCGCCGTCGCCTTTGCGCGGAGTGATCCGAGGGCGACACGAGCCGCCGGGCGTCACCCGGCGCCGCCGGCCGTCGGCACCCCGCTCCCAACATGTGACGCGACACGTGTGTCGTGTAATATGTTTTCCATGAACACTGCAGCGAAGAATCCGACCCTCGTCTTCATCCCCTGCTTCTCCGGCGCCCCGTGGAGCGCCGAACAGCTCGCCCCCTACGGCGCGGCGCCCCGGCGCACGCTGCGCCTGCCCGAGGGCGTCGACAGCATCGAGCGCTACGCCGACCACGTCGAGACCGCGATCGCCGACCTCGACGACTACGTGCTGATCGGCGACTCGTTCGGCGCGAACATCGCGCTCGCCCTCGCCACCCGCCGCCCGCGGGGCCTGCGCGCCCTGGTCGTGTCCGGCGGCTTCGCGGCCAACCCGATCGACTCGAAGCCCATGAAGGCACTGGCCCAGGTGATGGGCAAGGCGCCCGGCCCGCTCTACCGGCAGCTGACGCTGCGGTTCCACGCCCACCGCCTCGCCTCCCCGTTCGACGGCGAGGGGCAGGTGCCCTGGAGCGAGGCGCGCAGCCGCGAACTGTTCCTCGCCAACACCCCGGCCGCCTCCTTCGGTGCGCGCGTGTCGGCGGTCTTCACGGCCGACTACGTCGACGTGCTCGACCGGATCCAGGTCCCGACCCTGATCCTGACCCCCTCGCACGACGTGCTGATCGGCGAGAACGCCTCGAAGGTCATGCTCGCGGGCATCCCCGACGCCCGGGAGGTCGTGCTGCCGCGCACCGGCCACATGTTCCGCTTCTCGCACCCGGTAACCTACGCCGCCGCGGTCGAGAACTTCCTCGACCCCCTGCCGACCACCCGAAAGGACATCGATGCGTAAGGCCGAACACCTGCGGTTCGCGATCCTGGCAGCCCAGCGCGAAGGCAACCGGCTGCTGATCCAGGCCCTCAAACCCCACGGCATCACCCCCTCGCAGGCCGAGGTGCTGCGCCTGCTCCAGCAGCACGGCACCCTGAGCCTCAACGGGCTCGGACAGCTCCTGGTGTGCGAGAGCGGCACCAATCCGAGTCGGCTGGTCGACCGCGTCGTCGCGGCCGGACTGGTCGAGCGCCGCACCGACGCCGAGGACCGCCGCTACCTGCAACTCAGCCTCACCCCCGAGGGCGAGCGCCTGGCCACCGCGGTGGCCGGGATCGAGGAGTTCCTCTACGCCTCGATGGACGCCGCCTGCGAGGGCCTGGACACCGACGCGATGCTCGCCTTCCTGCACAACTTCATCGACCCCCTCCCCTCGGGCGAGGCCCTCAACAAACGCCTCGGCCTCGACCAGGGAGCACACGGAACCGTGGGCGACGGGCCCTCCGGGTGAGGCCTTGCCGCCGGCGACGGCCTGCGACGGCGCCGGATCGGGTGCGGGGCCGCCGCCCCCGCCGATGAATCGACGCCGACCCGGCGAGGCACCCGGACCGGACAGCGCGGGGCCCGCGAGACCGAACGCCCTCTCAGGTGAGCGACAGGAGCATGACCGATACCCCACTGGGGTGCGTCGACCCCCCGGCGGGCTCCACGGTGACGCCGATACCCGTCGCCCCGCCCAGTGGCCCGGACAGCACCATCCCGCCGTCCCCACGGGACAGCAGCCCGGCCGATCGCATCGTTCCGGAGTCGTCGAACCAGAGTTGGTACGTGGTGCCCTCGGCCGGGGTGGGCATGCCGGAAGCGAGGAAGGCGGCCTGACCGCGGTCGTGCGACCACACCACCGTCCCCACGCCGGTTCCGCCCGCCGCGGGTCCGGTGGCCGTGCGGGCGTCGGGCGCCGTCAGCAGACCCGTCAGCCGGTCCGCCTGCTGCTGGATCGCGGCCGCCCGGGCGCGCGCGTGGCCGGCCTGCCGGTGCTGCTGAACGGCGAGGCCACCGGAGCCGACCGCGACCGCGAGACAGGCGGCCAGCGCGAACTTCGTCCACCCGCCCGCCCGCCGGCCGGACCGGGAGCCCGCGCCGGGCAGAGCGGCGGTCCGGGGCGCCTCCTGCCGCGTGCCGGGCAGCGCGGCCATCACCCGGGCCTTGAGGGCCTCGGGTGGCACGACGGCCCGCGCGGCGCCGAGCCTGGCCAGGGTCGCGGCGAACTCGGCCACCTCCTGGGCACAGGCCGGGCAGTCGGCCAAGTGGCCTTCGAACTCCGCGCTTTCGGCCGGGGAGAGGGCGTGGACGGCGTAGGCGCCGGTCAGGGTGTGCAGGTCGGCGGCGGTCATGCTCCCACCCCCAGGCAGTCGCGCAGACGGATCAGTCCGTCGCGCACGCGGGTCTTGATCGTGCCCAGCGGCGCGCCGACGACCTCGGCGACCTGGGGGTAGGTGTAACCGCGGTAGTACGCCAGCGTCAACGATTCCCGCTGCAGTTCGGTGAGCGTCCTCATGCAGCGCCTGACCTGCTCACGCTCCACTCTGCCCTCGACCTGTTCGGCGACTTCGTCGAACGGCGGGGTGTGGGAGACCGCCGCGACGCGCTGGTCGCGGTCGGCGGCGGCCTGCGCCGAGCGGACCCGGTCCACCGCGCGCCGGTGCGCGATGGTCAGCACCCACGGCATCACCTCACCGCGCTCGGCCCGGTAGCGGGCAGCGGTGCGCCACACCTCCAGCAACACCTCCTGGGCGACCTCCTCGGACTGCGCGGGATCGCGCAGAACCCTGCGCACCAGCCCCAGCACCGGACCGGCCACCACGTCGTACAGCCGGGAGAACGCGTCCTGGTCCCCGCGCGCGACGCGGGCGAGGAGTTCCGTCAGGTCCGGTACCGGCCGTCCGGGACCGGTCAGGTGGACGACGGCGCTCATCCGCCCGTTCCTTCGCAGTGGGCGGGCGTCGAGCCCGATCGGCGGACGGCAGACATCGAGGGCCTCCTCGTGGTCCCGGCGGGACAGCGGTGCGGTCTCGGCCGGGCGGACAGTGCGGAACTCACATCCGCCCTTCGGAGCGGGCCCGCGCCCGGATTGGCCGAACCGCCTGCCGGTCCGCCCGTCCGCCCGGTCACCGGCTCCGGAGGACACGCGGATCCTGGTGCCGTCGTTTGCGTCTTCCGTCGTCGTCATTCCCGTCATCCGCGGGAGTCGGCGGACCGGCCCTCGGAGCCGGGCCGAGCCTGCTGCGCCCACCGTCAATGCCGGCTGCCGCCCAACCCGTTCGGGTGAGCCCGGCGCAGCGACCCATCCGCGGCCCCGGGCGCCTCGAACCCTCGGCGTGAGCAAGAATCCATCCGACGCTTCCGCGCCCCTCCTCGGCCGTCCCGACCGCCTCCGTCGCGTCGGCGTCGCAGCGGCGACCGGGTTGGCGGCCGCCTCGGCCGCACTCGGTGCGGGAGACCTGGCCGCCGCCTTCACCGGGCCCGACACCGCGCCGGTCATCGCGGTGGGCTCCGCGGCCGTCGACCTGTCGCCGACCCCGCTCAAGGAATACGCCGTCCGCACCTTCGGCGTGTACGACAAGACGGTGCTGCTCGGCGGAATCCACCTGACGGCGGCCCTGCTCGCCGCCGGTGCCGGATGGCTGTCCGCTCGCCGCCCGAAGACCGGAGCGGGCATCTTCGCGGCCTTCGGCCTGCTGGGTGCCTGGGCCGCGCTCTCCCGGCCGGGAGCGCGCGCGGCGGACGTCGTACCGGCCCTCGTGGCAGGCGTCGTCGGCGCGGCCACCGTCCTCGCCCTCTCACGCCTGACGGGGTCGGCCGCGCCGCCGGTGAACACGGTCCCCACGATCGGACATCCCACCGGCGAGAGCGCCGGCCAGGAGCGGCGCACCGGAACCGAGGGCACCACCCGCCGGGCCGTTCTCGCCGTCACCGGCGGGACGATCGCCGTCGGCGCGGTCGCGGTCACGGGAGGCAGGATCCTGACGGACCGCCTCTTCGACGTCGGCGCCGTCCGCGCGTCCGTTCGCATCCCGCCCGCCGTGGAACCGCTGCCACCCCTGCCGCCCCCGGTCCGTCCGAAGGTCGCGGGCCTGTCCCCGTTCGTCACCTCGAACACGGATTTCTACCGGGTGGACACCGCGCTCACGCTCCCCCGAATCGACCCGCGGCGCTGGGCCCTGCGCATCCGGGGCATGGTCGACCACCCGCTGTTGCTGACCTTCGACGACCTGCTGCACGAACCCCTGGAGGAAATGGACCACACGCTGTCCTGCGTCTCCAACGAGGTGGGCGGCCGCTACGTCGGCACCACCCGCTGGCTCGGCGCTTCCCTCCCCGCCCTGCTGCGCCGTGCCGGCGTGCACCGCGGCGCGGACCAGCTGGTCGGCCGCTCACAGGACGGCATGACCATCGGCACGCCGCTGGAGCCGGTGCTCGACGGACGGCGCGCACTGCTGGCGGTCGCGATGAACGGCGAGGCCCTGCCCGTCGCCCACGGCTTCCCCTGTCGCAGCGTCGTCCCCGGCTTCTACGGCTACGCCTCCGCCACCAAGTGGCTCGTCGACCTGGACGTCACCACCTTCGCCGCATTCGATCCGTACTGGGTGCGCCGGGGCTGGGACCGCACCGGTGCGGTGCGCACCGCCTCGCGCATCGACGTCCCGGCCCCGTTCGCCCGCGTACCCGCCGGGGACGTCACGGTCGCCGGCACCGCGTGGGCGACCCACCGCGGCATCGCCGCCGTCGAGGTCCGGATCGACGGCGGCACCTGGCAGCAGGCGATGCTCGCCGCCGACGCCGGAACGGACCTGTGGCGGCAGTGGACCCACACCTGGCCCGGGGCCGCGCCCGGCACCCACCGGATCGAGGTCCGGGCGACCGATGCGACCGGCGCCGTCCAGACCGGGGACCGGGCCACCCCCTACCCGTCCGGCGCCACCGGCTGGCACAGCACCGTCGTCACCGTCACCTGAGAGCCCCGGCCGACCCGCCCGGCCCTCCACCAGGCCACCTTCACGTACCCGGCACCGGCCGGGGCGGTCCGCCCGAGGGGCCGACCGCTGCACCCTCACAAGGAGATCACTGCCATGAACGCCACCACCCGCCGCCGCGACACCGTCACCGCCGTCCTCGCCGCGACCGCGCTCGCCTTCGGCCTCGGGGCCTGCGGCAGCGGCTCCGGGTCGCCCTCCACCTCCGTCGCCCCGTCGAAGGCCCCCGCCGCCGCGCCGGCGGCCGGTACCACCGCGTCGGCAGCCGGCGCCGCCATGAGCGACCGGCCGTTCGGCACCGCCTGTGCGGCCGTGCCCAAGGACGGCGCGGGCTCCTTCACCGGCATGGCCAAGGACCCGGTCGCCACCGCCGCCTCCAACAACCCGCTGCTGTCCACCCTGGTGACCGCCGTCAAGCAGGCGGGCCTCGTCGACACCCTCAACTCCGCGCAGAACATCACCGTCTTCGCGCCCACCAACGACGCCTTCGACAAGATTCCCAAGGCCACCCTGGACGCCGCCCTCGCCGACAAGGACACGCTGACCAAGATCCTCACCCACCACGTCGTCCCCCAGCGCCTCGCCCCCACCGCCCTCGCCGGAGGCCACAAGACCCTGGAAACCCACGACCTCACCGTCACCGGCGCCGCCCCCGACTTCACCGTCGACGGCGACGCCAAGGTCCTGTGCGGAAACGTCCAGACCGCCAACGCCACCGTCTACATCGTCGACACCGTCCTGATGCCCGCCTCCTGACGTACCGTTCGCGTCCCGCCGGCGGACCGCTCGATCGCGGGCCGCCGGCGGACCCGGCGGCCCCGGTGGACTTCCTGCGGGACGGACCGGGGAACCGGACCTGCCGGACCAGCGCCTCCAGCCTTATTGCACAATGGTTGCAGTTGCACAGTGATCAGCAATAAGGGGTGCGCGTGATGCCGGACTCGCCGGTGGTGCTGGGGATCGAGTCCTCGTGCGACGAGACCGGCGCCGGTCTCGTCCGCGACGGGGTCCTGCTCGGGCAGGCGGTCGCGTCGAGCATGGACGAGCACGCCCGCTACGGCGGGGTCGTGCCGGAGATCGCCGCCCGCGCCCACGTCCACGCGATGGCCCCCGTGGTCCGCGAGGCCCTCGACCGGGCCGGACTCACCCTCGCCGACGTCGGCGCCGTCGCCGTCACCGCCGGACCCGGCCTGTCCGGCCCGCTCCAGGTCGGGGTCGCGGCCGCCAAGAGCTACGCCTTCTCGCTCGGCGTCCCCCTCTACGGCGTCCACCACCTCGCCGGACACGTCGCCGCCGCCGCCCTGGACGGCGAACCCCTGCCGAACCCGTGCGTCGTACTGATCGTCTCCGGCGGGCACACCTCCCTGCTCCTGGTGCGCGACCTCGCCCGCGACCCGATCGTCCACCTCGGCGACACCCTCGACGACGCCGCCGGCGAATGCTTCGACAAGGTCGCCCGGATCCTCGGCCTGCCCTACCCCGGCGGGCCCGCCATCGACCGCGCCGCCCGCGAGGGCGACCCGAACGCGGTACGCCTCCCCCGCCCGCTCAGTGGGCCCAACGACCCCCCGTACGCGTTCTCCTTCTCCGGCCTCAAGACCGCCGCCGCCCGCTGGGTCGAGGCCCGACGGGCGGCCGGCGCCGAGCCGCACGTCCCGGACGCGGCCGCGGCGCTCCAGGAGGCCATCGCGGACACCCTCACCCGCAAGGCCGTCCGGGCCTGCACCGACCACGGGATCGACACCCTCGTCGTGGTCGGCGGGGTCGCGGCCAACTCCCGCATCCGCGCCCTGACCGAACAGCGGTGCGCCGCGGCCGGGATCACCCTGCGGGTGCCGCCGCTGCGCCTGTGCACCGACAACGGCGCGATGATCGCGGCCATCGGCGACCTCCTGGTCCGCTCGGGCGCGGCCCCCTCCCCGATGAACCTCTCGATCGACCCGTCCGCCCCCTTGGAGTACGCGGCACTCTCCCCGCTCGCCCCGCTCGCCCCGCTCGCCCCGGTCCGGGCCGCGTGACGGCCGTCCCGGCGCGGCGGCCGCACCGCGCCGGGGCGCCGGCCCTGCCCGACGTGGTGAGCCGGGAAGGCAGCGCGGCCGGCACCACGACCAGGCTCATCGCAGCCTGCTGGAGCGTTCGACGTTCTTGAGCATGCACGGGCGGGCGTTCAACGGCCATGACCGGTGCCGGCGGTCTCGCCTTAGGATGCGGGACATGGACAGGACCACGCTGCCACACGGAGAGCTCATACCGATGACGACGAGGCGAACCCGCTGGCAGGAGGCGGGGCAGAGCGGGAACTTCGGCAAGCGGTTCGCCGAACTCATCTCCGCGGGCGAGGACGTCGACGGTGAGGCCCGGCTCGCCGACACGCTCCTGCCGCGCGGTGCCCGAGTGCTCGACGCCGGCGCCGGTATGGGGAGGGTGGCCGCCGCGCTCCTGCAGCGGGGGCACGACGTGGTCGCGATCGAGCCCGACGAGGCCCTGGTCCGGCAGGCTCGGGAGACCTACCCCGGGCTGCCGATCGAGGAACGCGACATCCTCGACCTCGGCCCCGACGACGGCCCGTTCGACCTGGTCGTCTGCGTGGGCAACGTCATCGTGTACCTGGCCGAGGGCACGGAACGCACGGCGCTGGGCGCGATGCGCGACGTGCTCGGCGAGAACGGCCGGATCCTGATCGGCTTCCACCTGCAGGACCCGCCGCCGCACGCCCGGACCTGCACGGCGTCGGAGTTCGAGGCGGACCTGACCGCCGCCGGACTGCGCGTCGACCTTCGGGCAGGCACCTATCAGCTGCACCCCGCGAACGACGCCTACGGCGTCTGGATCCTGAGCCGCGCCCAGAATTGACCCCGTCTCCGGAGCCGGCGCTCCGGAGAAGGCGTACCTGGTCGATCTTGCTGCAGGTGGCGGCGGAACCGGCGGACTCGGCGGATCCTTTCGCGAGGCCGGACCACCGCGACGCCGGACGGGGTCAGGCGCGGGCGATGGCCTTGCGCAGGCAGTAGGCGGCGGCACCGGCCGCGATCACTGCGGCTCCCCACAGGACCGAGGCGGGTGGCAGGGCGAAGGCCAGGAGCACGCAGCCGGCGGCACCGACGACGGGGACGATCCGGGCGGGGCGGCCCTCGGCGGGGGTGAGGGTCCAGGCGGAGGCGTTGGCGATGGCGTAGTAGGCCAGCACGCCGAAGGAGGAGAAACCGATCGCGCCGCGAACGTCCGTGGTGGCGGCCAGGACCGCGACCACCGCACCGACCGCGAGCTCGGCGCGGTGCGGCACGTGGAAGCGCGGGTGGACGGAGGCCAGGGCGCGGGGCAGGTGCCGGTCGCGGGCCATCGCCAGGGTGGTGCGCGAGACCCCGAGGATCAGCGCGAGCAGCGAGCCGAGCGCCGCGACGGCCGCCCCGATGCGCACCACCGGGGCGAGTGCGGGAACGCCGGCGACGCGCACGGCCTCGGTGAGCGGTGCGGTGGTGTGGGCGAGCCGGTCGGGCCCGAGCACGGCGAGCACGGCCACGGCAACGGCGGCGTAGACGACGAGCGCGATGGCGAGCGCGATGGGGATCGCGCGGGGGATGGTTCGCTTCGGGTCGCGGACCTCCTCGCCGAGGGTGGCGATGCGCGCATAGCCGGCGAACGCGAAGAACAGCAGCCCGGCGGCCCGGAGCAGCCCGCCGAGGGTCGCGTCCGCGCCGATGGCGAGCCGCGCGCCCTCGACGGCGGGGCCGGTCATGCAGGCGGTGACCACGGAGGCGAGCACCGCCAGGACGACGGCGACGATCCCCCGGGTCAGCCACGCGGACTTCCGCACGCCGACGTAGTTCACCGCGGTCAGCGCCACCACCGCGGCGACCGCGACCGCGTGCGCCTGACCGGGCCACACGTAGGAGCCCACGGTGAGGGCCATCGCCGCGCAGGAGGCGGTCTTGCCGACCACGAAGCCCCAGCCCGCCAGGTAGCCCCAGAACTCCCCGAGCCGCTCACGGCCGTAGACGTAGGTGCCGCCGGACTGCGGGTAGCGGGCGGCCAGCCGGGCGGAGGAGGTGGCGTTGCAGTACGCCACCACCGCGGCCAGGGTGAGGCCCAGCAGAAGACCGGAACCGGCCGCGCCGGCGGCCGGGGCGAGCGCGGCGAAGATCCCCGCGCCGATCATCGACCCGAGCCCGATCACCACGGCGTCGAACACGCCCAGATGGCGCCTCAGCTCCCCGGCCCGGGCGGATGCCGGTGTCCCCATCGCTGGCTCCTCGACCACGGCCTACGGCCATTACGGACTTCGGTACCGGCGCACGCTACAGGAGCAAGGTGTCGAGCGGACGTCCCGGATCCTCGGCCGGCCCGGCCCGGGCGCGTCCTTGGAGAAATCGCTCTGGAACAGCGCGTCCAGCAGGTTCTCGACGTCCTGCCAGCGCCGGGTGTGACGGCCGCCGGGCACGTTGGAGTGGGCCAGCTCGTCGATCAGCACGACCCGGGGCCCATGGGCGAGCACCCCGTCGAGATCCAGTTCCGTCAGCTCGGCGTCCCGGTAGGTGCGACGAGCCCGCGGGACGACCTCCAGGCTGCCGGGCATCGCCTCCGTACGGTGCCGACCGTGGCACTCCACCAGGCCCACCACCACGTCGGTGCCGCGCGCGCTGCGCCGCAGGTCCTCCTCCAGCATGCGGAAGGTCTTGCCCACACCGGGCGCGGCGCCGAGGTACACCTTGAGCCGGCCCCGGCCCGGTCGGAGCCCCGCCGGCGCCTGCGGCGCGCTCTCCTGGGCCACCGGACGGCCTCTCCCTTCACGGTCCGCCGAGCCGCGCGAGGGCGAGGTTGAGGGTGACGACGTTCACCCGCTGCTGGCCCAGGAAGCCCAGGACCCGGCCCTGCCGGTGCTGTTCGACCAGTCGGCGGACCGCCGCCGGGTCCAGGCCGCGCGCCGTGGCGACCCGGTTGACCTGCTCATCAGCGTAGGCCGGGGAGATGTGCGGGTCGAGGCCGGAGCCGCTCGCGGTGACGGCGTCCGGCGGGACCAGGGCCGGATCGACGCTGTCGAAGGCTGCCACGGCGGCCCGTCGCTCCTGGATCGTCCTCGTCAGCCCTGGGTCGTTCGGCCCGAGGTTTGACGCGCCCGAGGCGGTCGGGTCGTAGCCGGTCCCGGCCGCCGACGGGCGGGGCTGGAACCACTTCGGATCCGGCGCCGGCTGCTCCTTCGGGTCGTTCGGGTTCTTCTTCGGGAGGTTGAAGTTCTGGCCGATCAGGCTGGATCCGACCACCCGGCCGTCCTGCCGCAGCCGCGAGCCGTTGGCCTGGCCGGAGAAGGCGAGTTGGGAGAACCCGGTGAGCAGCAGGGGGTAGGCCAGGCCGCAGATCGCGGTGAGGACGAGCAGCAGGCGCAGCGCGGTCAGGTGCAGCCGGATGAGGACGAGCGGCGGGGTCCGCATGGGGGGGTTCTCCCTCCTGCCGACAGCTGTCGGCGGGAACTGCTCAGTAGAAGAACTGCACGACGAGGTCGAGGAGTTTGATCCCGAGGAAGGGCAGGATCAGCCCGCCCACCCCGTACACGCCGAGGTTGCGGCGCAGCAGGGCGGAGGCCGAGGAGGGCCGGTAGCGCACGCCGCGCAGGGCGAGCGGGATGAGGGCGACGATGATCAGCGCGTTGAAGATGATCGCCGAGGTGATCGCGGACTGCGGGCTGTGCAGGCCCATGATGTTGAGGTGGCTCAGGCCCGGGTAGACCCCGGCGAACAT
>NZ_JBVJBI010000062.1:0-38023 GCF_055589745.1 Kitasatospora sp. NPDC041917
ACGACAGCAGGCTCACGGACAACAGCCTTTCACCGCATCAACTCTGGTGCACAGTCACTCGTACGAGGTGGTGCATGTTGACTCGTACGCCGACAGCCGTCGGTGTTCTGGGAGTTCGTGACGAGGCGGGCGGCCCGGCTGGTGATGCGCTGGGCCGGGCTGTTCGGTGTGCGATGGCTGGGGTGGCGGGTGGCGGCGAGGGTGGCGCGGAAGACCGTGTGCAGGCGGCTTTTGCTCCAGTCGGGCGGGAACGAGCCGTCCGGGTGCTGTTGGGAGGCGAGGAAGGTCAGGGCTTCGTCGATGGCGGTGTGCTGCCGGTCGGCCTGGGAGCAGAGGGCGTTGGCGACACCGGCGGTTATACAGGCTTCGGAGGGTGCTCCGACCTGGTAGGTGGGGAAGCCGCCATCGGGCCCTCGCAGGGCGAGGAGGGCGTCCAGGGCACGGCTGATCGGCTGCCGATGGACGTGGGGGCCGGTGAGGTGGAGGACCTCGATGGAGGCTGAAATGTCGTCCACGTCGGCGAGTTGAGCGCCCTCGGTGTAGGACCAGCCGCCACCAGGCTGCTGGAGGTGCAGCAGGCGCTGGGCGATCCTGTCCAGGACCGGTACGGGGGCGCCCGCGGCGTGCAGGGCCACTCCAGCGTTGGCGGTGACCCAGGTGTCCTCGTCGCAGATGAACGGAATTCCGCCGTCGGGGCGCTGGTGCTGCAGCGCGGTGTGAATCCCGTCGGCTATCAGCTGCTGGTGGCCCGGCTGGGCTGCCAGGGCGTGCAGGACCGACAGGTGGACGAGGAGGTGGCCCTCCCACACGGTCCCTGGTTGCTGGGTGGAGCGCAGCAGGTCCAGGTCGTGCGCGTCGATCAGGTCGGGCCTTGCGTGGGCGAGGATGGCCTTGACGGCGGTGACCTGGACGCGCGCCCAGGTGTGCAGGCCGTGCAGGCAGAACGCGTCGGGGGCGGGAAGGTCGGTGGCGGGGACGGCGCCGACCAGGACGAGGACGGCGTGCAGCAGGGCGCGCTTGCGGGGGCCGGTGAAGTCCGGTGCGTGGCTGAGGAAGTCGTCGACGTCCAGTTGGCCGGCCACGTTGCTGGGGCCGTCGAGGCAGGCGCGTGCGAGCAACCGGTCCAGCGGCGTGGGGGATTCGCGATGTGCGGCCAGGTAGCGGGCCAGGCGGTCGCGGGCGGCTGGCTCCAGCCGGGTGCGGTCCAGCAGGACGAGCAGCAGGGCGGATTCGAGGACGCGGCTGTGGCACGGTTCGCGCACCGCGCCGTCCGGGTCGATCCGGCTCTCCAGATACAGGCGCAGCCGGGCGGTGGCCAGCGCCAGGTCGTCGGGGAAGTCGGTGCTGTGCCATCGGGGCAGCGCGAGGGTGGTCGCGGCGAGTCTCATCGGGCTCCGTTCAGTTCAGCTCGTCGGCGGGCCGTCCGGCGCTTGCGGGGGCCGGCCCGCGGCTGGTGGACGGAGGGTGGTGCATCGTCTCGGGGTGAAGGTGGAACCGTCCGGTGACGGTCAGCCAGTGCAGGGTGGAGGTCATGAACCTCTCCACCAGATCGACGTAGCGGCGCAGGTCCTCCTGCCGGTCGGCAGACAGGAGCGGGCCCGTGCGAAGGTCGGCCGCAGCGGTGGTGAAGCCCGCGCGGCGCTCCTCGATCATGGCCGTCACCCGTGTCCGGGCCTCGTCCGTCGTGCAGCCGTCCTGGCGGGCCAGCACCGCCACCAGGTTGTCCTGGCCGGCGGCCTTGTCGTCCACCGCCGAGGCCAGGTCATTTGCCCAGCCCACGACATCGGCCACGGCCCAGCGCAGGTCCCGCAGTTGAGCGTCCACCCGCGGGTCCTCGACGAACTCGGCGTGACCGGCGTGTTCCAGGACGTCCAGCATCGGCAGCAGCGTGATCGTGCGACGCCGCAGCGCGAGGTAGGCCGTCAGCGGCAGCCGGGCGCCGGAGCGGCGCAGCGCCACCTCCTGTTCGCAGGCGTCCAGGAAGTCCAGGTAGTCCGTCGTGAACCGGGCCCGCCAGGGGGCTGACATCCCCGCAGCCGTACGCTCCCACAAGCGCGACAGCACCACCGCGTGGGCAGCTGCCACCCCCGACGTGCCCTCGCCGGGCGCGAGCACCTGACGCAGCGGCGCGGTGAACTGCTCCAACTCGCCCGGCACCGAACCCAGCCCGCGCCGGTCGATCTGGTCATCCACCCAGCAGATGAACGCCGCCCACTGTGCGGCCAGTGCCACATCCGCCACGTCGCCCTGCGGGAGAGCACCGCCGACCAGCACCTGAAGCCGCATCGCGGCAAGACGCCGCTCCTCGCCGGGCTCCGCCACCAGGCCCGCCCGTCGGGCCCACCGCAGCATCGCATCGCGCACGAGGGCCAAGGAATCTGATGGTATGTCAGTCATGGTCTGATCATGTCAGGCCAGTGGCAGACAGGGACGCTTAACAGCGGCCTGAAGACGGCGAACACCGCTGGGAGGCTCGGAACGCCTACGGCTGCGGAACTCACCAATGGTGAACCAGCCCCACGAGCGGGGCCATTCGACCAAATGGGGCAAGATCCGCCGATGTCGACACCGTTCGGCCTGACGGTGGCCATGACAGCCTGAAACTCTTCAGGCAGTGCACCCGGCTGCGGGCCGGAGCCTCGCCCGGTGGCCCGGGCGAGGCTGGCGCGCGCCGTGCGCAGCGGAGAAGGGGAATCCTATGGCTGTTGACGAGACCGCCACGCAGGACAGCGCCGCGGCGCAGGGTGCGTCCGCGCCGTCCACCGACCAGATGCCCGCCGACTGGCTTCCGGAGGGGCATGGCGGCGCCGTCGGCCGCTGCAGTGGCGAGGGCGGAGGAGGCCCGGGAGCAGCTGAAGGTGCGCGGCCTGGACGCCTGGGTGGAGAAGAGGTGGTGGGGCTTCGAGGTCCACATGAACAAGGCGACCGCCGACGAGGCCACGGAGATCGAAGGGCTGCTCGCTGACATCGTCAATGCCGCGATCCCTCCGCTGGGCCAGGTCATCGCCTTCTGCATGAAACTTCATGCTGCGGCGATCAAGTGGGCGAACACCGGCCAGTGGGGCGTCAAGTGCAGCTCGCCGTGGATCGCTCCGAGCTGGCTCGTCCCCAGTGCGCGCAACGGCCCCCGTGTGGACTTCAACATGTGGTGGACCGTCCTCGACGGCTCGCACTGGAGCGACGACGAGAAGTTCCCCGGCCACGAGTCGGCCGCGAACCCGGCCCTGGCCGTGCTCAACGGGCGGCTGGTCACCGTCCACCGCGCCGGCGTGGACAACTCCCTCTGGTACGCCACCTACGCCCCCGAGACCGGCTGGTCCGAGGACATCAGGACCAACATGCACAGCGCCGACGGCCCGGCGTTGGCGACCTTCAACGGCAAGATCCACCTCGTCTACCGCGCTGGCAACAGCAACGACTTGATGCACGGCACCTTCGACGGTACCGACTGGACCGTCGGCCCTATGCCCTTTCACCAGAGCTCCCGGGGACCGGCGCTGGCGGTCTACGGCGGAGCGCTCCACCTCGTCCACCGCGGTGGCAACAGCGACAGAATGTGGCACGCCACCTACGACGGCTCCCAGTGGAGTCCTGACACCGAGATGCCCCGCCACGAGACGGCGTCCAACCCGGCCCTGTGCGAGTACAACGGCGCTCTCCACCTCGTCCACCGCGGCGGCGGCAACGACACCTCCCTGTGGCACGCCGCCTACGACGGCAGCAGCTGGTCCCAGGACTTCCGGCTCCCGGGCCACAACAGCCTGGAGGGACCGGCCCTGGCCGCCTACAACGGGAAGATGGCCCTGGTCCACCGCGGCTACGGCAGCGGTGACCAGAACCTGTGGGGCGCAGCCTTCGTCGCGAACAAGGGCTGGGAGCCGGACGTGAGGTTTCCCAACCACCTCAGCAGCGCGGGGCCTGCCCTCATCGTCTACCGCGACAAGAACGGCGAGGCCGACCAACTGCTGTGCGTCCACCGCGGCGCCGGCAAGAAGGCCGCCGGTACCGACACCGCCGAGGTGGAAGCCCGCCTCACGGCCGAACGTCTCGCCACCGACTGGATCGACACGCCGCAAGACACCCCGTAGCCGCCCCGGTGCACCCGCCCGCCGCCACCACGGCGGCGGGCGTCCCGAGGGCGCGATCCTTCGCCTCACCCTCAAGGGCGGGGCCGCCCCGGTGCCGAAGATCGGGTGCCGATCCACGACGTCCGGCACGGAGCCCCGGGCCGTCTCAGCCGATCGCCAGTAATGACGTCGCGTTTCAAATGATCTGCTCTGTTGCCAGTGCCGTGACCTGGTGGGCGAGTGGAGAAGTGGTGGGGTGGCGGAGATCTTGGCTTTGATCAACTCCGGGTTTCCGCCCGTAGCTGATGATTCGCTTGTCGGTGTCCTGCCAGGACGGATTCGTGCTCGGCGGTTGCCTTCGCGTCGGCATGTCGTTGAGCAGCGTGCCGGTGGCCGCGATGCGCTCGGGCGATGAGCCGTCCACCGATCGGACATCCCTATGTGAGAGGACCCCGCGCCATGTCGGACGACGACTTCGGCTACAGCCAGCAGTACCACTACAACTCCTACCCCAGCCATGGGGACGACCCCACGCCGGCACCGAAGCCTGCCAACCAGCCCGCCATCTACGCCGACCGCAACTTCACGGGTCCCAGCATGACGCTCCAGGCGGGTACCTACGACCTCACCAAGCCGGGCGCTGTCGGCAACGACTCCATCAGCTCGGTCAGGGTGCCCAGCGGCTGGACGGTCACCCTCTATGCCGACGCCGGCCTCCAGAGCGCCAGCAAGGCGTTCACCAGCGACGCGGCCTATGTCGGTGACGACTTCAACGACGTCGCTTCCTCCATCAAGGTCGACACCTCCTGACCTGCCGCTCCCGATCGGGGGCACATCAGCGATGGGATCCACGCACCGGCCGTCCGGCACCACCGCCCCCCCGGGGGGCGCATCGGACTGCCCGCCATTCCTGTCTCGCACTGGTGATCAATTCCGCAGCCACGGAACGAGCGCCGCCTGCCAGTGCGGCAAGTCCGCGCCACCGGCGGACGGGGTGCAGGCCGGTCGCAGAGCATTCCACCACCGATGGCAAGGGGGGCGGGTCGAGGCGGCATCCGTTCTTGGGAATAGCTCCGAGCTGGCGGAGCGTCATGGAAGGATCGCCGAGAGTGGCAACCGTGCCGCTGGTGTGTGAGGAGTGAACGCATGAGTGCCGACCGAGACGAACTCGACATCACGGTCCCGGACCACAAGATCGACGACGTCATCCAGGCGGCCCGCTCGGGGGCCGTCATCGCGCAGGATTCCGGCGCGACCGACCTGGGTGCGCTGTCCGGCGACGGGGGCGGTGACGGCGGTACCGGGATCACCCGGGGCGCCATCCCAGTCACCGACATCACGCCCGTCGAGACCCTGCAGGAGGTGCCTGTCGCCGAGGTCCGGGCGGAGGACGTGGGCACGTTCAGCCTCCGCTACACCGGCCGCGTCCCGCAGCTCGTCGTCACCGGCGGCTCGGTCGTGCCCTCCGTCATCACCGTCGTCGACGCCACGGGGGCCGTCCTCGCGGAGTACGCCGCCAGGCCCGCCACCGCACAGTTCCCCGCAGTCCGCACCAGCCGGGCCCTGCCCATCGACCAGAACCAGATCGTCGGCTGCGCCGGCCCCGGCTGCGCTCCGATCAGCCTGCGATAGGCGACCGCGGCCCGGGGACTGCCCGCAGTCCCCGGGCGACCCGGCACCACGGCCGACAGGACCGGGCTCCAGCGTCCACGGGATCACGCCGCAGGCCCCGGAAGCCCGTTCCTGGGCCCACTCGTCGCTGGCGCATTCCTGGCAGGACCTCGATGACGGTCCTCGGAAGATCGTCAGTCGCAAGACCCGATGGGCTGGCGTATTGCTGGTCCTGAGCTGCTCGGACCAGGGGTGCCAGGGGGTGTCGGGGCTGGTCAGGGGCGGGTGGTTTCGATGGCGTGCAGGCCGCGCAGGGCGCCGTCGCCGGCTGCGGTCTGGGTGGGGTAGAGCAGTTGCACGCTCACGGCCAGGGGGGCTCCGGGGTCGATGGTGTGGGTGTCGTCGGGAGAGGCCAGGACCACGGTCCCGTCCTGCCCGTTGCTGATCACCTGGTACCACTGGGTCTGGGCGGGGTTGAGACGGGTGCCTGCGGGGACGTCGAAGCTGATCTGCCAGCGCACCACCCGCTGGTCGCGTGCGGCCAGGGTCAGTTCGTAGCTGACCAGCCATCCCTTGGCGTCCTCGGGCCAGGTCTGGTCCCACTGCCCGGTGATCTGGTAGTCGGCGGTGACCGATGAGGCTTCGACCTGGATATCGACCTGGGCGCGGCGCTGGATGGAGAGGTTTCCGGGGGCGGTGACCCACGCGGTCGGGGACAGGGCGCCCTCGAAGGTGCGGCTGACGGTGCCGGTGACGGTGATCGTGGCCTTGCTGCCGGCGGGCAGTTTCAGCGGCTGGTGCAGGCCGCCGGTGACCGAGCCGGTGCCGCACTGGGCGCCGTTCTCGCCCCGGCAGTGCACCTGTTCGGCACCGTTTCGCATCGGAGCGGGGATCTCGCCCTCCACCCGCACCTCGGGCGCGTCGCCGGGGCCCAGGTTGGCTACCTGGATGGTGTAGGAGACCTGCTGTCCCGCGTGGGCGGTGCGCGGGCCGTCCATCTCCAGCGGGACGGTCACCGGCGGCGCCACGCTCAGGTCACGGATCCGGTAGGTCCCTGTGGCCTGGTAGTGGACCGTCGCGGACAGGCCGAGCTTGAACGTTTCGGGCATCGCCGTCATCGCGGGCCCCTCCAATGCGAAGGTCGCCAACGTGCCGCCGGGGTCGGATCCACGGGTGTGACGCACGGTCAGGACGGTGCCGTTGATACACATCTGGACATGCGCGCCGTCTTGCCACGAAGCTTCGAACCCGCCGGGCACCTCGGGCCCGACGCCCAGCAGCTCGAATCCGCTCAGCAGGTTCCCCGAGCCGCGCACCGCGATCCGGTTCGGCAGCTCCGGATCGTCCTGACCGCCGCCGTCTCCGACCCTGTAGTACTGGAAAATGGCCATGCTGTCCAAGGCGACGCCGACATACCCCGCAGTGACGCCCGCCCGTTCGGGATCATGGAGGTCGTCCTTGTGCTGGTAGGCGTAGCCCAGGCCGTACCAGCTGTCTGCGGCCTGCGTCGTCTGCCGCCCATCGATGAGGAACACACACAGTCCCAGGCCGAAGGAGTCGTTCGCACCGGTGGAGGCTTCGGTGGCGTAGTCGAAGTCGATGACCACCCCCTGGGCAGAAGGAAAGGGCTGGTCCAGCAACGCCATCCCCACATAACCCGCCGCCCCCGGACGGTTCAGCTCCAAACCCCCCTCCAGTCGCGCCTTGCCCGCCAGCTTCCAGTTCGGGTTGGACGGTTCCGACTGGGTGAACGGCTCGGTGATCGGGAACCGTGCAGGGCTCTGTTCGGTCATCAACACTCCTCGACTGGCCTTTGCATCACGACCCTGGGCCCGGCTTGCACCCAGGGTCCCACTCCGGTGACTCTGCGCAAAAATCGCGGCCGCCAACCCTCGTTGGCCACCTCAGCTTCTCAATGTGATCACGCACCACTGAACCGCCCCGGGTTCGGTGGGGACTCGATTTCGTGTAAGGATTCGAGTCATGGCACGTCCTTCCTCCTACCCGCCTGAGCTGCGCCGTCGTGCGGTGCGCATGGTTGCCGAGGTCCTCGGCGACTACCCGAACGAGTCGGCGGCGCTGCGGGCCGTGGCGGAGAAACTGGGCATCGGCTCCGCCGAGACCCTGCGCAACTGGGTGCGACGCGACCAGGTCGACTCCGGGCAGCGCCCGGGCACGACCACGGAGGAGTCCGCGCAGATCAAGGCGATGAAGAAGGAGATCGCCGAACTCAAGCGCGCCAACGAGATCCTCAAGGCCGCGGCGAGTTTCTTCGCGGCCGAGCTCGACCGGCCACACCTGCGCTCGTAGCGTTCATCGACGAGCACCGGGGCCACTTCGGCGGCGTCGAGCCGATCTGCCGCGTGCTCACCGAGCACGGCTGCAGCATTGCCCCCTCCACGTACTACGCCCACCACCAGCGCGTGGCCTCGCCCTCCGCCCGCACCGTGCGCGACGAGGAACTCAAGGCTCTCATCAAGGAGGTCTACAACGCCGACTACCGTGTCTACGGGGCCCGGAAGATCTGGAGGGAGCTGGGCCGACAAGGCCAAGCGGTGGCCCGCTGCACCGTCGAACGCCTCATGCGCGAACTCGGCATCACCGGTGCTGTCCGCGGCAAGAAGGTGATCACCACCATCGCGGACCCGGGCGCCGAACGCGGCCCGGATCTCGTCGACCGGCAGTTCGTCGCCACTGCGCCGAACCGCTGCTGGGTCGCCGACTTCACACACATCGCCACCTGGGCCGGAGTCGTCTACGTCGCCTTCGTCGTGGACACCTTCTCCCGCCGCATCGTCGGCTGGTCGGCCGCGACCTCCAAGGAGACCCGGCTTGTCCTGGATGCGCTGGACATGGCGCTGTGGCAGCGTGACCGCGACGGATTCCCCCACCAGCGAGGCGAGTTGATACATCACTCGGATGCCGGGTCGCAGTACACGAGCTTCCGGCTCGCCGACCACCTGGACGCCGCCGGCATCGCAGCCTCGATCGGATCCGTCGGCGACGCCTACGACAACGCCCTGATGGAATCCACCATCGGCCTCTACAAAACGGAGCTGATCAAGCCCGGCCGCCCCTGGAAGACGCTCTCCCAGGTCGAGCTCGCCACAGCCGAGTGGACCGACTGGTACAACCACCGCCGACTCCACGGTGAGATAGGCCACGTCCCACCCGCCGAATACGAGATCGCCCACTACCTCACAACCACAAAACCCCCGGTCAAAGCCACAACCTGAGATCTCTATCGAACCCGGGGCGGTTCAAGGTGACTTCAAGAAATGCCCTGCCGAGGGCAAGCTGCGCTATCTGCTGAAGTCTGCGGGGATACCGACATCGGTCGACGCCACCGATCTCCCCGTGCTGGCCAAGTATGCAGCGGACCATCGGATCGACGGTCCAACGGCCGTCACGCGGATCCGAAACCGCCTCGTTCACCCCGAAGTACTCGCAGATGACCTCTATGCACGTGCCGGCCTCTCGGTTGAGGTTTGGAGACTCTCCCTGCACTACGTGACCCTCGCCGTGCTCCACTCCATCGGCTATCGGGGTTCGTACCAGATGCAGCTGAAGCTCGGGGGGTGGGCCGGAGAAACACACCCTGTACCGTGGATCGACCCGACGACCGCCCCTGCCGGTCCGATCCCTCTGCCACCCGTGAGAGGCAGAGCTCGCGGGCGCACCCGCTCACGTTGAAGAGTCCGGGCCCCACCTCCCCGGAATCGGGCTCTCCGTGTCCTGGCAGCGGCAGCCAACGAGCGCGTCGAGGACCAGACCAGCGTGCTGGTCTGGTCCTCGACGCGCTCGTCCTACTTGTTCTTATGGAAGCGCTGCCTGGCTGTCAGCCGCGTGGTGTCACGAGCCGCAGGCCCGTCCCGATGGGAGCTTCCGGCTCTCCGTCACGGCGATCGGGGCCGCGGGAACCCCCAACCCGGAACGGACTGGTGGGGTCGGTGCCAGCCGGTCGATCCATGCGGCCCCGCCACGCGCCGTGGCTGCGGAGTCGAACGGCACAGCAATCCCCACTACCCCCTTCTTGTGTAAGTGACAGTAACTGAAGTACCTTGCAGAACATGCAAGATGACGTGTGGTCACCACCTTCTGTACTGCTGACGGTCGATCTCGTGATCCTGACGCTGCGGGGGAGTCGCCTACACGTCCTCCTGGTGGAGCGGGGCGAAGATCCCTTCCGGGGCATGCCCGCCCTGCCTGGAGGATTCCTGAGCCACGACGGTGAGGAGATTCTGGATGCCGCCCACCGCGAACTGAGCGAGGAAACGGCACTGGCGGCCGGCTGGGTGCACCTTGAACAGCTGGCCGTGTACGGAGACTCGGGCCGCGATCCGCGAGGCCGAGTCGTCTCCGTGGCCCACCTGGCGATCGCGCCGGGGCTGCCCGACCCGGTCGCGGGAACGGATGCCACCGATGCCGCGTGGGTTCCCGCTGAAGCCGTCCTGTCCGGCGAGGTGGAGCTCGCCTTCGACCACCGTCGAATCGCTGCGGACGGGATCGAACGCGCGCGCACCAAGCTCGAGTTCTCGGCGCTGGCCACGGCATTCTGCAGGGAGAACTTCACCATCGCAGAGCTGCAAGAGGTGTACGAGGCCGTCTGGGGCACCGAACT
Source organism: Kitasatospora sp. NPDC041917 (assembly GCF_055589745.1). NCBI lineage: Bacteria > Bacillati > Actinomycetota > Actinomycetes > Kitasatosporales > Streptomycetaceae > Kitasatospora > Kitasatospora sp. NPDC041917. Next base: position 10,300 of record NZ_JBVJBI010000062.1, read on the forward strand.
CGACACCCGCAATTTCTACCGGAAGGTCCAAGCGGCGAAGGGATTCATCGTCCCCGCCGGCACGGATCGCAGGACCACGGGAGGACGGCCCGCACGACTGTACCGAGCCGGTCCGAAGACCGTGCTGTTTCCACCGCTGATCCGACCCGTGCCATCCGCGATGGAAGAGAACACGAGAGGGGAAGAGGAATAGATGTCGAACGGCCCGGTGGTGGTTCTCACTGCCCTCAATCTTGAATACCAGGCTGTGCGCCAGAGGCTGGCGGGTCCGCAGGTGCATCGCCATGAGCGTGGTACCCGGTTCGAGGTGGGAACCGTGCAGGGCACGTCGTGCCGTGTCGCACTCGGTCTGACGAGCAAGGGAAACCATTCCGCCGCAGTGATCGCTGAACGCGCGATCCAGGAGTTCTCGCCGGTGGCCGTGCTCTTCGTCGGGGTCGCCGGCGCCCTGTGGGACGCCACCAGGCTGGGCGACGTGGTGATGGCGTCACACGTGTACGCCTACCACGGCGGGACCAGCGAGGACGACGGGCTCAAAGCCCGCCCCCGGGTGTGGGAAGCACCGCACGGCATCAGCCAGCTCGCCTCGCACCTGGCCCGCTTGAACGACTGGGCGGACCCCGTACCCGGTCGCGAGGACGCGCCGCAGGTGCGCTTCGGGGCGATCGCCGCCGGCGAGGTCGTCCAGAACTCGAGGATCTCAGCCGAGGCGAAGTGGATCCGGCAGCACTACAACGACGCACTCGCCATCGAGATGGAGGCGGCCGGTGTGGCACAGGCCGGCCATCTCAACGGGGCACCGGTGGCCATCATCCGGGGAATCAGCGACCGGGCGGACGGCACGAAGAACAGTGCGGAGGACCGCAACTGGCAACCGAGGGCCGCAGCGAACGCGGCGGCGTTCGCCACCCGGTTGGCAGTGGAACTGGTGGGGGAACAGGAGGAGACCGCGATGCCCCAGGACGACAGGGTCCGTTCGGCCGACCGGTTCGACCGAAACGTCAGCAACACCGCCCACAACAGCACCGTCGGTATCATGGCCGGCTCGGTCACGGGCAGCAGCGTCCACATGAACGCGGCCCCGAAGGCATCCGGCCCGACGGACCTGATCACGGAACTGAACCGTTTCCGACAGCAGCTGGGGCGGCACCGCGCCGAGGGTGCCCTCGACGAGGACTCCTACCTGGAGGCCCTGACCGATCTGGACTCCGCCCTCCGGTCGGCCGGGGGAACCAGCCCTGAATCGTCGAAGCGGACGGTCATGTCGCTCAGGAGGCTGCGCGGACTGGTCGCGGAGTGCCCCGCACTGGTGGCCGAGCTGGCCCCCCTGGTCGCCGCGGCCGGTGACCTGGCATGAGCCACAACAACGGTGCCGCGTACAGCTCGGCTGCCTACGACTCCACCGTCGGGATCCAGGCCGAGACCGTACACAACTCCAACGTCTACTTCGTCCACCCGGACGCCTCGCCGCAGGAGAAGTACCGGCTGGGCGTGCGGTTCCTGGAGGACGGCGTCCCCAGCCGCGCCCGCGAAATGATCACCGATGCGATGGCCCACGGATACGACGGCGCGGAGGTTCGTTTCCACTGGGTGCTCGCCGTACTCAGCGCACGCACCTACGACGACCTCAGCACCGAAGAGGTCCAACGGCTGCACTACACCTCCGGGCTCGTACGGATCTACGCCGAGGACGGGTGGAAGGAAGCCCTGCGCGTCACTTTCGACCTGCTGGCGGTGCTCAGCAACGCCAGCGGCGAGACCGGACCCGTGCTGAAGCAGCTGCAAGACCTGCCGCTCCGCCAGCACACCGCGATCCTCCGCCACCTCGACCTCATGCTCACCGGAGGGCTGAAGGACGACCTATGGGCGGAGACCTGCGAACGGGCCAGGACGGAGCGCTTCGGCAACGACCGGGTCCGGCGAGTCTGGGCCTACTTCGAACCCGCCCCCATCGGGGCGCGGGCCGTTCCGCCCCGCCCGAGCACCGCTGCCGCCGCCCAGGCGGCCCTCCCCGTCCGGGCGGTCCTGTTTGCCGTCAGCAGCGTGCTCCTCTGGGCCCTGGCACTGGTCACGGATCCGGCCGAGGCGATCGTCGAGTTACTGGTGGCGCTCGTCGCGGGTCTGACCGCGGCCCGCTTCGGCGTCCGGTGGTGGGGCCAGGAACCCCGGTCGGACCTCACGGCCGGGCCCCGAGTCCCTCACCCGCGCGATCCCGCCTCCGCCGAGAACGGGTTCACCAACCGCGTCCGCCATTCGTTCGATCACTACTTCAGCGTTCGCACGCCCTATGGGTTCACCCCGGACGCCTGGCTCGCCCACACCGCTCAGGTCCGCGGCAGCCTCGCCTCCGAGATCGCGGACCTCTACCGGGAGAGCCGGATCAGTGTGGACCGGGTCGCCTGGTTGATCCGGTACCTCGCTGAGGACGCCCGGAACCGCTACAACAACGGCACCCTGTTCGATGATCACCGCCAGGACCGGACTCCGGTCAGGACGAAGGCCCTGACCGTGGTGGCCCTGGCCGTTCTCGGCATCGCGGCTCTGACCGCGTTCGGAACGGCAGTCTCGGGTGCCGCCTCGCCGAGGCCGCTGTGGGCGTTCCTGGCCGTACTCGGTGCGGCCTGGTCCGGGCACGCGGCCGCCTCCCTATGGCTGAAGGTCCGACGTGAAGAGCACCGGCTTGCCCGGGAGACCCAGAAGTACCATGAACAGTTGACTGCACGACAGACCGCCTACCAGCACTGGCAGTCGTTCCTGGACGCCACGCGCCCGAGCGAGCTGGAGATGGAGACCTGGCTCACCTGTGACAAGACTTCGTTCGTCGATGAAGCGCTCCGACACCACCGGCTCACCTGGCGCGACCTGATCACTCACACCATTCTGGTAGCCCCAGCTGCTTCCTACAAACGAGGCCGGGTCAGGGGCGGCCCCTGGCGGTACTCGCACTACGTCTTCCGCCTGTTCCTGTTCACCCAGGACGGCATCCGCGAGATCAGCTCCGAGTTCAACTTCTCCGACGCAACGCGCAAGAACGAGCAGCGGAGCAACTATCGGTTCGACGCGCTGTCCTCCGTGCAGGTGACGGAGAATGTCGACGTCGGCTACGACCTAGAGCTCGTCCTCACCAACGGGCCAGCCAGGAAGATCCGCGTCAAGGACGCCGATGCCCACCAACTGGCGCCGGACGAGAACTCTCAGGAAATCTCTGAGATCAACCTCAGTGCGGCGGGCTCCACCCACACCTTCCGTCTCCTGGAGGGGATCGCGGCGGACGGGAAAGGCTGGATCGAACGGCACAGCCCCAACAACCTGACGCCCTTCCAGATCGCCGGTTGATCCTGAACTCGAGCATAGGAATGCCTGTGACCTCCACGGACGATGTCACCGAGAGCAAAATCCTGCTGGCCGAGTACGACTGCCTCAAAGAGGAACAGAAGACCCGCATAGGGTTCCGCGACAACCTGCTCTACTTCACGCTCGCCGCGGCCACTGCGGTCATGGCGATCACCGTCCAGAGCGGACAGTACCGACTGCTGCTCTCCGTCCCCGCGATCTGCCTGATCCTGGGCTGGACCTACCTGGTCAACGACGAGAAGATCTCGGCGATCGGCTGCTACGTCCGCGACCAATTGGGACCACGCCTGGGGGAACTCGCCTCCGCCCACGGCACGGTGTTCGGCTGGGAGGTCTACCACCGCAATGTTGCGGGCCGCGCCATGCGCAAGCGGCTTCAGACCGCAGTGGACCTATTCGCATACCTGGTCCTGCCGATGGTCTGCACGACCGCGTTCTGGTGCTCTCCCATCGTTCAGCCCCTGCTCGTGCTCACTTCTGTCGCACTGACACTCGCCCTGGCCGTACTGGGCTGGCGGTTCCTGCGCCGTGCGGACCAGTAGCACCAGCCCCGCCGGACCCGCGCCACACACGTACGGCGCTCCGGTGCGCGGAGGCGCGGGCCGGGATCCGCTATACAGCCGGCAAGAATCCGGCTCGGGCCGGGGCAGCTCGTCCAGTTCGAGGGTTTAGACCCGTCCGTCGGCCAGCTCTCCCGAGCCGTACTTACGCGTGTGGGCCACGATGTAGCCGGAGCCGGCGGTCGGGGTGTGGACAGCGACCTCGGCGGCATACGGGTCCACCACCACATAGACCGGGATGCCACATCGATCGATGCAAGTAGGGCTGTACCACTTGTTCGCCTACGCAATCGAGGCTGCTCGGCTCCGTTGATGGGGACAACTGGGCCATCCCGAGGTTGTCCCCATCGCCCCCCTCCTGCTCGCACCGTCCCCTTGGCCACTCTGAACGTGTTGGAGACGCCGCCCCGGCGATCCCCTCGGGTCCCAGCCGATCCTCTCGCGCGCTTCGACCCCTCCTCCCCCGCGTTCGTTCTGGCCAAGGAGGCTCACATGTTGCGCCATCCGCAGTTCCTGAAGGACTTGGTCACCGGCACCGCCGGCGCCCTCGCCGCCATCCACGTCAGCCCCGAAGGGCTGGTCCTCGGCTGTTCGCTCGGGGTCGGCGAGGACGAGGCCGACCACTGGTCGGCCGTGATGGCGGCGCTGCACGCCGTGAGCAACCGCAGCACCGAGATCATCGGCCGTAGCACCGCCGAGCGGGGCCTCTGGGGCCACAGCGTGATCGAGGACCGGTCCGGCCGCACGCTGATTCTCGTCGGCGCCAACGACGGCTCGATGCTCGCCGCGGTGTGCGGGAAGAACGCCCAGCTGGGCGACATCGCCGCCCGGCTCGTCGGACTGGCGGACAGCACCGTCGCCGTGGGGGCTGCGGCATGAACCCGATCTCGGCCAAGGCCCCGACCCGCCTGCGGCGCCCGTTGCCGCTGCCCGATGTCCTCGGCACCGTGCACATCCCCGACCCGCTCAGCCCCGGCATGGCCGGACTGGCCTCCTACCTCACCCGACGCCACGCCCGGGTCACGATCTCCCCCGTGCAGGCGAGCCTTCGTCCCGAGCTGGTCGAGCTGCTTGAGCGTCGCGGGGCCGTTCTCCGAGCGGTCGCCCCCGGTACGGCTTCGCTGATCTGGGGCGGCGACAACACCGTGACCCACGACCTCACCAGCCACATCGCCGGCCACGGCCTGCCCATGATGGGCTACGCGCGGGCCGTCGAGCTGCTGGCCGGCACGGCACCGGTCACGGTCACCGTCGCCGGCAGCCATTCGACCACCATGGCTGCCGCCGCGCTCACCTGCGCACTCGTCAGCCGCGATCCCGGGTGGATCCTCGCCGAAGCCCCGATGGGGGACTCCGCCGGCTATGACGGCGGCGGAGAGGTCCTGGTGGTGGACCTCTGTCCGGACGGCTCCAGCCACGAGACGTCGCCGCCCGGTTGGCGCTTCCGCACGCTCGGCGAAGGGCTGAGCCCCACGGTGACACTGATCACCGCCGTGGATGCGGCACCGCCGGCGTTCTGGAACCAGCAGGAAGCGCTGGACCAGATGGAGGTCCTCGCCCAGCGGAGCGACACGGTGGTGGTGTGGGTCGCCCAGCCCGGTTGCCAGGAACTGGCGGACCGGCTGCGCAGGCACCGGCCGGGTCCGAGGGTGGTGACCGTCGGCCGCGGCACCGGCATGGACGTCCAGGTCCTCGGGACGTTCTGGACCGGAGAGGAGCACCGCGTCACCGTCCAGGCCGACGGCGAACGCCACACGTTCACCATGCCGGTCGCCGGGACGAACAATGCCATGGCCGTGGCCGCTGCGTGGGCCGCGGGCTGGGCCCTCGGTGTTCCCGGCCGTGAACTCGTCGACGGACTCGGCGCGTTCGCGGGCGTCGAACGATCGCTGACCAGGCTGGGCTCTACCGGTGGCATCAACGTCGTCGAGTCCAGGGCCGTGCACCCGAAGGAGATCGCCGCCGACCTCCAGGGCGCCCGGATGCTCACCGAGGGCGCGGTGGTGGCCGTCTACGAGCCCTCCGGGCACCTGCGGTCGAACGCCCTCACCAGTCTGATCGCCGAAGCCTTGGGCACCGCCGACCGGACCGTACTGCTTCCCGTCCACTCGACGTTCCCCCGCGGCCAGAACCACGCCGACGGCAGCGAATCCATCCTCAACGCCAGTTCCACCGGCACGGTGATCCGCTTCGAGCCCGACCTGCACCGGCAGGGCTCCGAGGCCCTGATTGCCTCCCTCGTGCAGCGGGGCGACCTGGTCCTGACCATCGGCTCCCCGGCCGCCCGGCGGATCGGGCCCTCCCTGCTGGCCGCTCTCCACCGGCCGCAGCCCGCCCGATAGCCCCCACCCCACCCCCGTCACGACCCCGCTCCTGTTGGAGGTCCCCCATGCCCGTGCCAGCTCCCGTCAAGCCCGACCTGTCCGACATCGACGTCCTCCTCCTGCAACAGGTGGCTCGCGGTTCCCTGCACGGCGAGACCAGCCGCGCCACCGGTATCGAGAAGGCCGAGGTCGGCGCCGCCGTCGTCGCCCTGGCGACGAAGGTCGGCGCCAAGTCGCGCTTCCACGCCGCCGCCTTGGGTGCGGCCTGGGGCCTGGTGAGGGACGTGCACGTGATGAACCCCACCGGCAAGTCGCTGTCGGTGCGGCACGTCGAGGTCCTCGCCGGCCTGGTGGGCGGTGAGGGCGCGGACGCCATCGCACAGCATCTGGGGCTGACCGTGAACACGGTGAACACCTACATCCAGACGATCCTGCGGGCCCTCGGCGTTCGGTCGAGGGAGCAGGCGAGCGCGGCGGCCGTGCTGGCCGATCTGGTGCCGTTGCGGGCTTTGGGTGCCGGTTGGCCCGACGTGAGGCTCAGCGAGCTTCGGCAGCCGGCGGAGGCGCGCTGATGCCGCGCCGCATCCGGCAGGCCGGAGGTCCCGGCGTGCTGCTGATGCCCATGCTCGGGGGGATCGGCTGATGCGGACGAAGGCGCCGCCCACGGCGCTGACCGCGCAGCAGGTCGCGGTGTTGGACAGGGCCGGCCTCGGCATGACGAACGCGGAGATCGGCGCGGCCCTGAATCTGGGTGTCGACAGCATCAAGGGCCACCTGCGGCAGGTGTACGACCGGTTGGACACCACGAACCGGGTTCACGCCTTCGTACGGGGATGGCAGTCCGGTCTGCTCCCCCGTTCGGCCTCGGTGGGTGTTGCTCCGGTGCTGTCGGACGAGCAGAAGTTGATCCTGCGGATCTGGGGACAGGGTGGGAATCGCCGTGACGTCGCCCGCGCCCTGGAGGTCCGGGAGAGCGCGGCGGAACTCTACGAGGACGCCGTGCTCGACACGCTCGGTCCCGCAAGCGCGTTGTCGCCGTCCGCCGGGCACTCGAACAGCAGCTGATCGATCCGGCCGGGGACACCCTGGCCGACCTCACCACACCCATGGCGGCCGATTCGGGCCAGGGCCGCACCCTGCACCACCGCACGAAGGGAGGGACCGGTGAAACCGAACTCGTAGACGAAGCGCACGCTGAACCCGATCGCCCTGATCCGCTGGACCGCTCGGTCGCGACGCTGCGCTCCGCGCAGGGTCTGGCCGTACACCTCGGTGCGCTGGCCGGCCTGCCAGAATTGCCGTCGCTGGCGGCAGTCCTGGCCGGGGCGCCGCCCCGCGGGACGGCGCCAGCCGTCGTGCGGCTGGTGCACCAGGCACTGGCCCTCGGGGTCCCGTGCGCCCTGGTGATCCCCGCGGCGGCGGTCGATGCCGACCGTGCCGTCGAGGCGGTGGGCCTGGGATCGGCCTGGTCGTGCGCGGTCCGCCAAGGGGCGTACGACCTCGGAACCGCCGCCTATCTGGAAGCCGCCCACCTGCTCGGGGCCCCGCTCGACGAGCTGCTGGTCGTGTGCACCGCCGACCAGGCGCCCGTGGCGGGAGAAGCCGGGGTCCGCCGGATCCTGACGACCCCGAGCATCGTGCCGGACACCGGGCCTTGGCGTGCCCCGAGGCCCGAGTTGAACGCGCTGGAGCGCCGGATCGCCGAACTGGTCGCCCAGGGGCTGGGCGTCGCCGAGATCGGCGACCACGTCCATACCGGGGAGTACCTGGTCCGGACTCGCCTGGCCGACTTGCGCCGGCGTGTCGGCGCCGTGGACGACGCGCACCTGGTCGTCCGCCTAATCACGGCGGGGGCGATCGGCACCGAGCGGCTGCGCGCCGATCTGCCCGACCCCGTCCCCGAGCTGGATCAGGCGGGGCGGGCCGTGGCGGCGCTGATCTGTACCGGGACGCTGAGCGAGGCCGGGGCGAGCGCCGTCGGCCTGAGCCTGCGCACGGCACGGACGGTCGAGGGACGAGTCGTCCGGGCGCTCTCTCGGCGCGGCAGCCGAACCCATGCCGCAGCCGTCGCCGTGATCACCGGAATCGTCGCGCTGCCCCCGCCGAACCACATCCCCTACTTGGAGCCGATTTGCCCGGTGGCGTGAACCCGGACGCAAGGACGGGCCTCTCGCGGCCGCCGTCCCGACCCGCCGCAGCCGGGGCCGTGCGGCTGCTGGAGCAGCTCGTCGCGCACACCCGCTCCCGCCCCTGACCTCCCACCGCTCCGCCAACACCAGGATTTCGCATGCCCGTTCCCCTTCCGATCGAAGGCTATGCCCCGATCGGCAACGGCCGCTCGACGGCCCTCGTCGACCTCCACGGCGCGATCCCGTGGCTGTGCCTGCCGGAGTTCGACTCGCCGACGGTGTTCGCCGCGCTCCTCGGCGACCGGCGCCACGGCTACTGGTCGCTCTCCCCCACCTCCGCTCAGCCCCTCCCCGTCACCCGCCGCGCCTACCGCACCGGCGGCCTCGTCCTGGACCAGGTCTGGGAGCTGCCCGAGGGGACCTTGCAGGTCACCGAGTTCATGCCCGCCTCCGGTGCCGAGCGGCCCGCCCAGGTGATCCGGATCGCCAGGTGTCTGCGCGGTCGGGTGAGCGTCACCTCCCGCATCGTCGTCGCGCCCGGCTACGGCCGCTCCCACGCCACCCTGCACGAGGTCACCAGCCCCGACGGCGTGCGACGCTTCGCCGCCAAGCACGAGGGCGCCGCCCTGTGGCTGGACGGTCCCGACCATCGGCCCCGGCGACGTGGAGCCGCGGTCGCCGAAACCGTCCTGACCGCAGGACAGGAGGCCGCGTACGCCCTGACCTGGCAGGAGCCCGGCGCCCCGGTCCCGCCCGTGCCGGACACCGGCCAGGCGCTCGCCGCAACCCTGCGGGAGTGGGCCGACTGGAGTGCCAACGTCACCTGCACCGGGCGCTACCGCGACGCCGTCCTCGGCTCGGTGGCCGTTCTCGGCTCTCTCGTCCACCGGCCCACCGGCGCCGTCATCGCCGCACCCACCACATCACTGCCCGAGGAGATCGGCGGCGAACGCAACTGGGACTACCGCTACCCGTGGCTGCGCGACTCCGCGCTCACCATCCGGGAGCTGCTGCGCGCCGGGGGTTTTCTGGAGCAGGCGCGTGCCTGGCGGACGTGGCTGGTCGACACGATCGGCAACGCCGCCACCGCGCGAATCATGTACCGACTCGACGGCAGCAGCGAGCTCACCGAGACCGTCCTGGACCACCTGCCCGGATACCAGGGCTCGCGCCCGGTGCGGATCGGCAACGGCGCGGCCGGCCAACTCCAGCTCGACGTCTTCGGATACGTCGCGGACGCCCTACTGGCCGCCGAGGACGCCGGACTCGAACCCGATCCCGCCGCCGACGCGCTGCTGCTCGGGCTGGCCGAACTCGTCGCCGCCACCGCGCACAAGCCGGACCGGGGAATCTGGGAGATCCGCGGGCCCGAGCGCCACTTCACCCACTCCAAGATCATGGCGTGGGTCGCAGTCGACCGGACCGTCCGGCTCCTGGAACGCCGCCCGGACCACGATCGGGCCACCCTGGCCCGCCTGCGCGCGGTCGCGGCACTCCTCCACACCACCATCCTTGCCCGAGGCTACAACGAGGAGCGCAACACCTTCACCCAGTCCTACGGCAGCCGCGACCTGGACGCCTCCCTGCTGCTCCTGCCGCAGACCGGCTTCCTGCCGCCCGACGACAAACGGGTGATCGGCACAATCGAGGCCGTCCAACGCGAACTCGCCACCTACGACGGCCTCGTGCTGCGCTACCGCACCCACCAGGACGCCGACGCCAACGTGGACGGCCTCGCCGGCGAGGAGGGCGCGTTCTTCGCGTGCTCCTTCTGGATGGTCTCCGCACTCGCCCTGGTCGGCCGCACCGACGAGGCCTGCGAGCGCATGGACGCGCTACTCGCCCTGCGCAACGACGTGGGCATCCTCGCCGAGGAGTACGACCCCTCCGCCGGCCGCCAGCTCGGCAACACGCCGCAGGGACTGAACCACCTGGCGCTGGTCAACGCCGCCGTCGCCCTCGGCGTGCCGTCCGTTCCCGTCCTTCCGCGTCCCCGGACCGGCGCCGTTGCCTCGCTCTGACGACTACCTCATGCCAACCGTCTCCAACCACATCGACGGCATCCAGGTCCACCACGCCGTCCAGGCCGGCCAGATCCGTGACATCCACTTCCATCCCGCCGGACCGCCACAGCAAGTGCCTCGACAACTCACCGCGGTCAGCAGGGTGTTCACCGACCGCGAGCACGACGTCGCCGCCCTGGACAAGCTACTCTCCGACCTGCCGGAAGGCACCGCTCCAGTGATCGCGATCACCGGGCCCGGCAGGGTCGGCAAGAGCGCCCTGGTCTCGCACTGGGGCCGCCGACACGCCGAGCGATACCCAGACGGACAGCTACTCGTCCAGCTGCGCGCGGGAGGCGTCGACGGTCCGACACCGACTGTCGAGACCGTCCGCTCCCTACTTCGCGGTCTCGGAGACCGTGACGTGGATCAACTCCCCTGGCAAGAATCGGACTTGCGCGCGCTCTGGCGGTCCAGCGCTGCCCCCCGGCGGCTGCTGGTGGCGCTGGAGGACGCCGTCACCGCCGACCAAGTGGTGCCTCTGATCCCCGCCACCAGTACGTGCCTGGTCGTCGTCACCAGCCGCTCGCCACTGCCCGCACTCGCCGCTCTCGGTGCTCACCATCACCAGCTGGGCCCGCTCGCGCCCGTCCATGCCGTCCAGCTGCTCGGCCGGATCCTCGGCGAGGGCCGGGTGCGCGCCGAGCAGGCCGCCGCCGAGGCGCTCGCTCGCGCCTGCGAGGGCAACCCGTTGGCCCGAACTCACCCGCGCCATCGAGCTCTACGCCGACCTCGACGACCGGCGCGGCGCCGGCCTCGCCGAGATCCTCCTCGGCTCCGCCGCCGCCCGCCAGGGCAACACCGACCTCGGCATCCCGCTGCTCCAGCAGGCCGTCGCCGACCTCGAATCGCTCACCCCGCCCGACCCGCTGAACGTGGCCCGGGCGAAGGTCTTCCTGGGCGAGGCCCAGTCCCTGGCCGGCGAGCACGACGTCGCGGCGGGCACCATCAACACCGCCGTGCAGGAGTTCGTGCGCCTCGGCCACCGCCACTGGGCGGCCTACGGCATCGAGTTCCTCGGACAGGCCGCCGAACGCGGCAACCTACCTGCACTCGCCGCCAGCTGGTACGCCGCCAGCCAGGACCAGTACCGGAACCTGGGCAGCAGCCGCGACGTGGAACGCCTGCAGAGCCAGCTGCTCGAGCTGCGGCCCGAGTGACCCTCGCTCACCGCCCCGCGGCCCGCCCGCTCCGCACGCTGAGCGACGCCCCACCACACCGTCAAGATGGTTCAGCTCAGAGCTCAGGAATGTGAATCGCCATGCTCATCGTCGCCGTGCTGCCGGGCCGGAGATCAGGCCGCTATCGCGGCCCGCAACCGCGCCAAGGCGTCGCCCGCACGCTCCCGGACCTCGGGCAGGCTGCGGCCGGCCCGCAGGACACGCTGGAGCTGGTGCGGCAGGTGGTGGAGGGTCGCCCCGTCGACCGCCGCTCCGAGTTGCTGCGCCGCTCCGGTGGAATCCCCCTTCCTCAGCAGCACCTCGCCCGCGGTGATCGCCGCGATGATCCGCCACTGGGAGGTCGCCGCGAGTCCGGCGACGGGCGCGCGGTCGAGCTGCCGGACGGCCTCCGCGACCCGGCCCGTGCTCATGAGACCCCGGAGGCGGACCTCGTGGAGGGTGAACTCGGAGAACAGGGCGGTGGGCGCCGCCTCGTCCAGGAGACGGTGACCCTCCTCGATCGCGGTGTCGAAGACGACGGCGTTGCCCGCGGCCCCAGCGGCGCGAGCGAGCAGGACGACCGCCTCGGCGCGTTCGGTGGCGGTGCGGGCGGTGTCACGGGCCTGCCCGAGCCGGTCCAGCGCCCGCAGGTGCAACCCTGCTTTGCGGAGCTCGTTACCGTGGTGGCGCAGGGCGTTGGCGTGCAGGCCGGGGTCGCCCAGGCGCCGGGCGACGTTGAGGCCCTTGCCGGTCCAGCGGGCGGCGGTGGCCAGCCGCTCCTCCGGCAGGACATGGCCAAGGGCGACGCCGAGGCCGACCCGGGCCCGGGCGAGCAGGCGCAAGGTGTCGAGGTCGGCGTGGCCGTCGGCGGTGCGGGCCTCCAGGCGGGCGACCAGCGGCCACAGCTCGGCGACGGCCGTGGTGGCCTGGCCGGCCTGGCGGGCGATCTCGGCCAGTCGCAGCACGGATTCGGCGAGCTGGATCACGAGTTGGTGGTCTCCGTCCGCGTCGTCGGTGATACCGAGGCAGTGCGGCGGGAGGCCGAGGCATTCGGCGATGTGACGCAGGGCGCCCAGGTCGGTGATGGTGCGCGAGCCGGTCTCGATGCGGGAGACGTAGCTGGTGGAGTAGCCGAGGACGTCGGCGAGCTCTTGTTGCGGCAGCCCGTGGAGTTCGCGGTAGAGCTGGAGGATCTCGGGCAGGGCTCGGCGGCGCAGGATGTCCTGGGCCCTGGGGGTGGTCCAGTGCCAACGGATGCCGCCGTAGGGGTCGATCCGGGTCAACGGTCAGTCCTGGTGGTGCAGTTCGTACCAGCGGGCGATGGAGTCCTTGTAGCCCTGCGGCATGGCCAGGCCGGGCACCTCGTCGCGGTGGAAGAGGCCGGCTTCCTTGTGTTCGTGACTCACGACCGGGGCCTGGTGCGCGTCGGTGGCGTTGCAGCCGTAGGTGACGATGAAGACCTGGCGTCCGGGGATCGGTTCGTACATCCACACGTCCAGCAGGGGGCCGGCGGTGGCCGTCCAGCCGCTCTCCTCGTGGATCTCGGTGACGACCCGCTCTTCGGGGGTCTCGGTGCCCTCCAGTTTCCCACCCGGCAGCTCCCACTCCTGGCGTTCGTTCTTCAGCAGCAGCACCCGTTGCTGTGGGTCGAGGACGACGCCCTTGATGGAGATCGGGAAGGCCTTTGGCACGTAGGGCTGTTCAGTCTCGTTCATCGCTTCTTCCGAGGCACGCAGACGGGCACGGGCCTGTCGAAGGTAGCAGTCGCGAGCCTCCGCGATGCCCCATGGTCCGGTGATCGCGCTTTGACAATCTGTCACTTTCCATCGGGTGGGTGGGACGTGGAGAGTGTGTCCCCTCCCACCCACTCGGTCCCACGAGGGAGCTTCACCATGCCGTCGTTCAACACCAGTGGCACCAGCGGACACGACTTCGTCACGGGCGGACTGGACGGAGCGGCGCGCGAGCAGGCCGGTGAGGTGTTGCGTGAGGACGGCCTGCTGAGGCTCGCAAGGTTGGGCGGTCGGGACGATGTGCTCGTCACGACCGGCCGGTTGATGTCCTCGTTGTGGCAGCACCGGGATGCCGACCCGGACGGGCTGACCGTCATCCGTGACACCGGCCGCCACAGCGGGCGCCCGGGCTTCGCGGGCCTGGGGCGCGGCGCGCTGGCCCTGCACACCGAGTGCGCGCAGCACCCGGCTCCGCCCCGTCTGCTTTTGCTGGCGTGCGCACGGGCTGGCGACCGCGGCGGTGAGAGCCTGCTGGTGGACGGCCGGGCCGTCCTCGCCGAGCTGGCCACGCACCACCCCGCCGCCATCGAGGCATTCTCCGCCGAGCGAGCCGCGTACTTCGGCGGATCGAGTGGCCACTTCGCCTCGGTGTTCCAGCAGCTGTCCGCCGGGTGGTGGCGGTTGCGACTGCGCCAGGACGACCTGGCCCGGTTCTCCCCCGACGCCCAGGCGCACCTGCCCGTCCTGCGCCAGGCCATCGACCGAAACACTCACCGACTCCGGCTGTCCCCCGGACAGGGCGTCGTGCTGGACAACCACCGTCTGCTGCACGGCCGCACCGCCTTCTCGGGTGAGCGGCTGATACTGCGCGCGCTGGGCGAGCCGCACCCCGCGCTCGGTCTCGGACCCGGCTTCCGCCAGCTGTGGTCCCCCACCAGCCTGTCCACCCCGCACGGGGGCGCCCACGCCGCAGAGTCCGTCGAAGCGCCCGCCCCTGCCGGGCAGTCGGCCGTCGAATCGCGGCGCTGCCGCCCCATCGACTCCTGGTGACGCGGGGCGCACCCGCGCCCCGGCTCCAGGCACCCGCAAGGGAAACCCTCAAGGAGGAGCCACCATGCCTCAGATGATCCCGGCCGAGACCAAGGCCACCACGGCCGCTGCCGTCGGCGACGAGTTCGACCTCGACGTGCGCACCGTCGAGACCACCGACGCGGCCAGCCTGCAGGTCCTCACCGACGACGGCTGCGGCTCCACCTGCGGCGCCTGCACCACCGGCGTGCACTGACCCTCCCGGGTGGTTCCCCGGGACCTGCTCTCGGGGAACCACCCGCCCCATCTCCGAATCCCGAGGTCCGCAGCGATGCGCCCACCCAACCCCAAAGCCGCCTACCGCGCCGCCGACGTGGCGCTCGTACGCGCCGTCGTCTGCCCCGACCTGCGAGTGCCGGCCTGGCCCGACCTCTCGGCCGCCGGACCTGCCGAGGCCCTCCAGCAGGCACAGTGGCTGCGGGCCCTGTGGGCCGACGACCACCTCGCCCGCGCCCTTGAACTGGCCAGCCCGACCCTCTCCGATCGCGTTGCCCAGTTGCTCGGCCACTCGCAACCCACCGTGCGCGAAGTGCGGCGCGCCGCGCTCTCCACCGCCCGCTACCTCCTGCGTGCGGCCGGCCGCGCCACCCCGTTCGGACGCTTCGCGGGTGTGCAGGCGGCATCGTTCGGACCGTCCTGCACGGTGCGTTGGGGCGACCGGCACCACACCGTCACCAGTGCCTCGGAGTCCCTGCTCGCACAGGCTGTCGGCCTGCTGGAGTCCCGCCCCGCCGTGCTGGCACTCCTGGACGTGGCGGCGAACAACACCGTCCAGGTGCGGGGCGATCGCCTCGTCGTCCCCTATCGACCGGTCCCCCGGGCCGGCGGCAGCACGGCCACGGCCGAGACGACACTACGACACACCCGTCCCGTCGCCTTCGCCCTCTCTGCTGCCCGTCTTCCGCTCCGCTTCCGGGACTTGGCCGAATCCGTCCACACCGAGTTCCCCGCCGCATCGGCCGAACAGATCACCGGCATCCTGTCCGAGCTCGTCGCCCAGCGAGTGCTCATCACGAACCTGCACGCTCCGGCGACCGACCCCGCCCCGCTCGGGCACCTCCTCACGGTCTTGTCGAAGATCAGCGCCGAGCACGTCCCCGAGGCAGCCGAGATCCTGACGGACCTCCGGACCGCAGGCAGTCGTCCTCCGGTGACCGCCGTCGACCTCCGACTGGACGCCGACCTGGTCCTCCCCCGCTCGGTAGCTGACGAGGCCGCCCGAGCCGCCCACCTACTGGCCCGGCTCAGTGCCGCGCCCAACGGCACGGCAGCATGGCGGGCCTACCACCAGCGTTTCTACGAGCGCTACGGCCGCGGCACCCTGGTCCCGCTGCTCGACATGGTGGCCGACAGCGGAATCGGCTGGCCCGACGGCTACCCCGGTGCCCGACCCGTCGAGAAGCCGCGCTTCGACAAACGCGACGAGCTGCTCGCCGCGCTCGCCCAGCGAGCCACTCTCGACGGCGCGCGTGAGGTCGTCCTCGACGAAGCGCTGTTGGCCTCCCTCCAGCTGGGCCCGGACGAACCCCGCCTTCCTCCGCACCTGGAGGTCATCACCCGCGTCCACGCCCGCAATCGGGAGACGCTCGACCGGGGCGAGTTCCGGTTGGAGGTGGTCTCGGTGTCCCGGGCCGCCGGTGTCTCGGTCGGCCGCTTCCTCCACCTCCTCGAACCCGAGAACCGGGCTGCCTTCACCACCCTGCTGGCGGACCTCCCGACGGTGGACGAGCACGCCGTCAACGCCCAGATCTCGTTCCCGCCGCTGGATCCCGCCAGCGGGCACGTCGCCCGGAGCCTGCCGACGGGTCGGCTGGTGATCAGCCTCGCCGAGCATCGCATCGCCGCCGAAGGCGTCCTCGGCCCGCAGGACCTGGCGGTGGGCTGCGACGGGCGGCGCATGTACCTGGCGGCACCGGCGCTCGGTGTGCGGATCGAGGCCGCCGCCACCCATGCCCTCAACCTCCGCCACCACACCCCGCCGCTCGCCCGGCTGATCACCGAGCTGTCCCGCGCCCAGAGCGCACAGGTCACCCGATTCGACTGGGGTTCGCTCCACGCACTGCCCTTTCGGCCTCGGCTGCGGCACCGGCGGGTCATCCTCTCCCCCGCCATCTGGCGCCTCACCACCGCCGAGCTTCCCTCCGGCGACGCCTCACAGCGACGGTGGGATGAGGCCCTCACGTCGTGGGCGGAACGGCGCCGAGCCCCGCGGCACGTGATGCTGGCCGCCGACAGCCAGGGCCTGCCGCTCAACCTCGACCACCCCGGCCACCGTGCCTTGCTACGCGACCACCTCCGCTCCACCCCGCACGCTGTCCTGGTCGAGGAGCCCGAGCCTGCCGACCTCGGCTGGGCAGGCGGTCGAGCCCACGAGATCGTCGTTCCCGTCACCGTCACCCGGGCGCCGGCGTGGCCGCGCCTGCCCAAGCCCACCCCGAACCGAATCCTGCGACGGAGCCACGGCGAAGCGCCGGGCACCTCCCGCGTGCTGCTCGCCTCCCTCTACGGCGACCTGGAACGCCAGGACTCCGTCCTCGCCCGCCACCTACCCGCCCTCCTGGAGCGGCTCGGCAACCCGAAATGGTGGTTCGTCCGCTTCCGCGACCCGCGCCACCACCTGCGGTTGCGCATCGCCCTACCCGATCCGGCCGCCTTCGGCCCCACAGCCGCCGTGATCAGCACCTGGACCACCGAACTCCACCTGGCCGGCCTGCTGTCCGAGGTCGTGTACCCGACCTCGTACACAGAGACCGGACGTTGGGGCGATGACCCAGCATGGGCCGCGGCGGAGGGCGTCTTCCGCGCCGACTCCGCCGCCGTCCTCGCCCAGCTCTCCCAGAGCGTGCTACCCGGTCGGCAGGCGCTGCTCGCCGCCCACGCGGTCGCCATCACCGCGGGGTTCACCGGCTCGACCGCCGCGGGCCTGCACTGGCTCGTCGACAATGTCCCCAGCCAGGTGCCAACCAACGCGCCCAGGCCGATGTTCCGCGAAGCCGTGCGTCTGGCGGACCCGGCCTACGACTGGGCGGCGCTGCGTGCCGAGCCTGGCGGTACCGCAATCGTGGATGCATGGTCCGCCCGCCACCAGGCGCTCGACTCCTACCGCCGGTTCTTCCCCAGCCCGCACACCGACGGCGTGCAGGCGGACGACGTGCTCGGCTCCCTGTTGCACTGCAGCTTCGTCCGCGCGCACCGCATCGACTTCGACGACGAAGCCCAGGTTCTCTACCTGGCCCGCGCCGCCGCCCTCGCCCGCCTCTCCAGGGACGGTGACCGGTGAACACCCCGCACCCTGCCGTCCGCCTGTCCGACCGGGTCGCCGAACTCCTCGCCGACCCCGAGGCCGTGGCGTCCGCCTGGTCGTCGCGCCCGCAGTGGCGTCAGTCGCTCGCCCATGGCGCGCCCGGCATCGCCCTGCTCCACATCGAGCGCGCCGCCACCGGGCGAGGCCCGTGGGAGCCAGTACGCACCTGGCTGGCCATCGCGGCCAAGGGACCGGTGACCAGCGGCGCGGACAGCTACCTGCACTACGGCGCCCCCGCCTTCGCACACGTTCTCGCTTGCGCCACCCAGGCACGGCCCGGCTCCTACAGCAGCGCCCTCGCCCACCTGGACGACGTCGTCGCCGGCGACGCCCTGCGCCGCTGCGATGAAGCCCTCGCCCGAATCACCCGGGGTGATCTGCCGGTGCTGGCCGAGTTCGACGCCATCCGCGGCCTGGCCGGCGTCTGCGCGGTGCTTCTCCCCCGAGACCCGGACGGCGAGGCGGTCCACCGGGTCCTCGGCTACCTCGTCCGCCTCACGGCCAACGTGAAGCACGCCGGACGAGCGCTGCCCGGCTGGTGGACCATGGACGGACCCTCCGGCACGCCGGACGAGCGGTTCCCCGGCGGGCACGCCAACATCGGACTCGCGCACGGCATCGCCGGCCCACTCTCCGTTCTCTCCCTGACGCTACGGCAAGGGATCGAGGTGGACGCTCAGCGCGAGGCGATCCGCACCATCCTGGCCTGGCTGGAGCGCTGGCGCGATGGCCACGCCTGGCCGTACTGGATCACACGCGCGCACCAGGCCGACCCCGACCACATGCCGCTGGCGCCCCAGCGGCCGAGCTGGTGCTACGGCACCGCCGGCGTCGCGCGCGCCCAACAGCTCGCCGCCCTCGCCCTCGACGACTCCCGTCTGCGCCACGATGCCGAGACCGTCCTCGCTGCGCGCTGGTGGACCCGAAGGCGCTCGCGGCAACCACCGACTTATCGGCCTGCCACGGCTTCGCCGGGCTCGCCCACATCGCCCACCGCGCCGCCGCCGACGCCCTCCCACACAACGCGGCCCGACTGCGCT
The DNA here is from genome assembly GCF_055589745.1 of Kitasatospora sp. NPDC041917. Lineage (NCBI taxonomy): Bacteria > Bacillati > Actinomycetota > Actinomycetes > Kitasatosporales > Streptomycetaceae > Kitasatospora > Kitasatospora sp. NPDC041917. The sequence continues at coordinate 29,056 of NZ_JBVJBI010000062.1, forward strand.
CCGCCGCCGCACTGCTCCTCGATACCGCCCATCCGCCGCGCACCGACCCTGACGAACAGGCATCCCACCTCCTGGCGACGGCAGGGCCCGGGTTCTTGGAGGGCGCCGCCGGCACCGCCCTCGCCCTACTCGCCCCCGCCACCGGCACCACCCCCACAACCAGCTGGGACGCCTGCCTCCTGACCTCCTGACCAAGGACTCCTTCGATGACCACCGGCTGGATCCAGCACGACCTCACCTTCGCCGACCCCACCACCGCCGACCAGATCGCCGCCCACCACCTGACCCCCGCCCTCGACCACGCCCAGAACTCCGGCACGCTGGAGGGCTGGTGGTACATGCACAAGAACGGGCTGCGGCTGCGCTACCGTGCCACCGACTCCGTCCCCGTCATCACCGCGCTCCTGGACACGCTCGCCGAGGCGGGACTCGTCGAGGGCTGGGCCACCGTGGTCTACGAGCCGGAGATTGAGGCGTTCGGCGGCCCCGAGGCCATGGAGATCGCCCACCGGCTCTTCCACACCGACAGCCGGCACCTGATGACCCGCGCCGCCAAGCCCGAGCCTCCTGCACTCGGCCGCACCGAGACCTTTGTCGCCCTCGTCTCCGCCATGCTCCGCTCCGCCGGCCTCGACTGGTACGAACAGGGCGATGTCTGGGCCAAGTTCGCCGCCGAACGCCCCGCGCCACCCGCCCTCGCACCCGAACGGGCCGCCGCCCTGACCACCGCAATGCGCCGCCTGATGACCCTGGACACCCGCCGGCTCACCCGCCCCGGTGGACCGCTCGCCGGACACGCCAGCTGGGTCGACGCCTTCGAGACCGCCGGACAGGACCTCGTCCGCCTGGCACGCGACGGCCGCCTCACCCGCGGACTGCGCGCCGTCCTCGCCCACCTGATGATCTTCCACGCCAACCGCTCCGGCGTACTCGTCGAGCACCAAGCCGCCACCGCCGCACGCGCGTTGGACACCGTCTTCCACTCCGGCGAGGGCCCCACGCCCTCGCAATCCACCATCCGCACAACCACTAGGGTCGCCCACGTGACTACTCTCAGCGACAGCGCCGCCACCCCGACCTCCGAGCAGCTGCGCGACAGCCTCACCGACCGTCTCCTTGGCCACGGAGCCATTCGCACCAGCACGGTCGAGGCCGCCTTCCGCACCGTCGCCCGCGAGCACTTCCTGCCCGGATTCCCCCTGGAGGCCGCCTACGCCGACAACCCCACCTACACCAAGACCGACGGCTCCGGTACCCAGATCAGCGCCGCCTCCCAGCCCGCGATCGTCGCCCTGATGCTGGAGCAGCTCGACGCCCGGCCCGGCCAGCGCGTCTTCGAGGCCGGAGCCGGGACCGGAGTCAACGCCGCCTACCTCGCCACCATCGTCGGCCCCGACGGGCACGTGGTCGCCGTCGACGTGGACGACGACCTCGTCGACGGCGCCCGCAAGCACCTCACGGACGCCGGGCTCACCAACGTCGACGTGGTCCTCGGCGACGGCGCCCTCGGCCACCGCGACGCCGCCCCGTTCGACCGCGTGATCGCCACGGTGAGCACCAGCGAGATGCCCACCGCCTGGCTCCAGCAGGTCAAGCCCAGCGGGCGGATCGTCCTGCCCCTGCGGCTGCGCGGCACCGCCTCGCGCACCATCGCCTTCGAACGCGGCGAGAACGGCTGGGTGTCGGTCGACGACCAGCTCGCCGTCTTCATGCCGCTGCGCGGCAGCATGGACGACGCCCGCCGCACCATCGCCCTCACCCACCAAGGCGACGTCACCCTCCAAGTCCACAAGGACCAGCACAACGCCGTCGACGCCGAACTGCTGCGCGGGGTCCTCGACACCGAACGCCACGACGTCTGGACCGACGTCACCATCCCGGCCGGCACCACCTACGAGTACCAGGACCTGTGGCTGGCCCTCACCCTCCCCAACTCCCTGATGAGGATGAGCGTGACCGGCACTGCCCGCGAACGCGGCATCACCCCCATGTTCGGCTGGGGCGCCATGGCCACCGTGGACGCCGGCTCCCTCGCCTACCTCACCCTCCGCCCCGGAGAACCCGACAACGACGGCCGCAAGACCTACGAGACCGGCGTCATCGGCCACGGCCCGGCAGGCGCCGCCCTCGCCGACCTCGCCGCCGACCAGATCCGCACCTGGAACATCGGCTTCCGCAACCGGACTCTGCGCATCGAACTCCCCGACACCCCCGCCACCGCGGACCCGGCCGCCGGCCGCTTCGTCCTGGACCGCCCCCACCACCCGATCACAGTCACCTGGGAGTAGTCCGCGTGCACCCGACCGGACCGATCGCCCAGCGCTTCCCGCTGGTCGCACGCCACCGGCCCGCGTGCCTGCCCCTCAACGACCGTGTCGGCCGGCTCTCCGAGCTGGCCGACACGGCCTCCCGGCAGAACAACCCGGGCCTCGCCTCCACCGTCTTCAACCAGACCGCCCTCCTCGCCTCCGACCTCGACCTGCCCACCTACGCCCGCGAGCTCTGCCACCGCCACGCCGCCCTCTACCTCACCCGCGGCCCACTCCCTGCGATGAGCGCCATCCGCGGCCTGGAGCCGATCGTCAATCTCGCCCGCCTCCACATCCGCGCTGGCCACCACCAACGCGGCCACCAACTCCTCCTCGACCTCTACCACGCCGTCACCAGCAGCACCGAGGCAACGCTCGACGGCATCACCGTCCCCGCCCACCTCACCGAAACCTCCGACCAGCGCGCCGAGGTCCGCCAGTGGCTATGGCGGGTCGTCATCGCCGACGGCACCCGCGCCCTCACCACCGCCGGCCGCTGGACAGAGGCCCTGCAGCACATCGAGAAGCACCACGGCATCGGCCAACACATCCTCGACGGCCGCCAGACCGCCATCCTCGCCCGCGCCACCACCGGCGACCTCCACGGTGCCCTCGCCACCCTGGCCGGCACGGAGCCCGGCGAACCCTGGGAGAACGCAGTCGCCGCCGTCCTCACCGCCCTATGCCGCCCCGGGGACCGGCACGCCTCCGAGACCGCGATCGACCACTGCCTGGCCTTCGAACCGGGCGAGGGCCTGACCGTCTTCACCACCCGCCTCGCCCTGACCGCGATCGACGCCGCCGCTGGCATGCCCTCCATCAACAACCTGATCAAGCAACTGTCCAGTAGAACTGGTGTATCCGGCGACGGGTACGCACTCCGGGACCTTCTCACCCACCCTGTCGTCCTTTCCCACCTCCGCACTGCTCAGATAGAAGCCCTCAAGAATTCCATGGCGGCCTGCGCATTGAGCACGGGCAATCTGCCACCGCACCTCAGAACCGTCCTGGAGAAGGCCCTCGCCTGCGCGGGGACGGTCCTGGAATCCACCCCGCTCGATCCAAACCGCCCCGACGTGCCGGTCTGGGCCGATGTCGGCAAGTGATCAGCACGAACTGCACTCGCACTCCTAGCGGGTGTGACCAGCCGGTTCGACAGGCCCAGCGTCAGCGGAGGATGGTAGGCGGGTGCCGTGCCGCCTGTGGTGGACACGGAGCGGCAGCAGTGGCTGCCGGAGGGCAGTGGTGAGGAGCTAGCAGTGAGTGATCGCAGTGGCATCGAGTGGACGGAGGCCACGTGGAACCCCACCACCGGTTGTGATCGCGTCTCGGCCGGCTGTGACAACTGCTACGCCCTCGCACTCGCGAAGCGTTTGAAGGCGATGGGCGCGGCCAAATACCAGGCCGACGGCGACACCCGGACGTCCGGTCCGGGGTTCGCTCTGACGCTCCACCGGGACGCCTTGGAGGTGCCGTACGGCTGGAAGAGCTCGCGGACGGTGTTCGTGAACTCGATGTCGGACCTGTTCCACGCGAAGGTCCCGCTCGACTTCGTGCGCCGGGTGTTCATGGTGATGGCGGACACCCCTCAGCACACCTACCAGGTGCTCACCAAGCGGGCCAGGAGGCTGCGGCGGGTTGCCGACCGGCTGGACTGGCCGGCGAACCTGTGGATGGGGGTGTCGGTCGAGACCGCGGCCGAACTCGACCGGGTCGACGACCTGCGGGCCGTCCCGGCCGCCGTGCGGTTCCTGTCCTGCGAACCGCTACTCGGTCCGCTCGACGGGCTCGACCTGGACGGAATCCACTGGGTGATCGCCGGTGGCGAGTCGGGTCCCGCCCACCGCCCGATGGAGGCGGCCTGGGCCCGGCAGGTGCGCGACGCCTGCCTGGAGAAGGAGGTAGCGTTCTTCTTCAAGCAGTGGGGCGGTCGCACGCCCAAGGCCGGCGGTCGCCTCCTGGACGGACGGACCTGGGACCAGATGCCGTTGTCGGTCAGCGCGTGAGTGGTGGCCTCACCAGCAGGTCGTAGACCTTTTCGCGCTGATGACTCATGCCGTCGCTCGGTGTCCCACCCCGACGGTGCAGCAGCTTGATCGCATCGCGCGCCGCGGTCTCGGTGACCTGACCGTAGTACTCGCCGAACACCTCCAGCGTGTGGTCGACCAACCTGATGGTGCGGCCGCGACGCAACAGACGAGCGAGGTTGTCGGCCATCGCGGGCACGGCGAGATCGCGGACCTTCTGCGGGTCGGGCCGTTGCAGACTGACCACGGGGAACAACCCGTCGTCCGTCGCCTCCTCCTGGAGTTCGAGTTGCTGCCACCAAGTGTCACGGGCCCGGGCGTGGGCGTCGCCGAACGCCCACAGGCCGTGCTGGCGGCGGGTGCCGAACACCAAGTTGTAGACGGCCTTTTGACCAGGCGCCTTTGTGACCGGCACGGAGCGCATCTGCATGCCGACGGCTTTGCCCAGCCTGGCGCTGTACTCCGCGGCGACCTTCTCGTCAGCCTCCCGGGTGTAGCCGCCCGCGAAGAAGTCACGCCACCATAGGCCGCCGCACACCTCGTCGAGGCGCTGGTTGGTGCGCTCGATTCCCTTGGACGACTGCGAGTTGCCGCCGATGCGGCGGATCGCCATCATGCTGAAGTTCAGGAGGAACTCGGTCGGCGGTTTGGGCCCGGGCCGGCCTTTGGCGAGCACATCCACGAGACGCTCGAACGGCAAGGCGAGCCCGCAGGGATCGAGGAAGAGGAACAACGGCTGACCGGTCGCGGCGGCGAGCACCTCGTCGAAGTAACCGAGGACGTCTCCCCGAAACGCCCTGGCATCGACCCCTCGCGCCTGGTACTCCGCGACCAGCGAGCCGAGTTGAGCGAAGGACGGCGCTGACTTCTCCGCGAAGAAGCAGGTCCAGTGAATACCCGCCTTGGCCTGGAGGTCCGCCGCGATCTGCAGGATCCGGGCGGCCGAGCCCGGCTCGCCGTTCTCGTACCGACCCTCGCCCGCGTAGCCGTCGAGGTAGGTCACCCGCCTGCCGTACGCTCCGGTCATCCCGCCGAACTTGGGCATGTAGCGGCTCAGCAGCGCGTGCTTGAAGACGCTCGGCAGTTCAGGCTCCGACCAGTACTCCCCCGACGTGCCTTTCGACATGCGTCCCCCTTCGCCGTCGGTCGATCCCAACCGCTGATCGATCCAGGGTGGACGAGGTGCGCGCGTCACGTAAAGAGCACGTGTGGGGTCGGCCTCCCGACACCGGCTCGTACCTCGGCGCCGCCCTCCGGCCCGGCGATCGTGTCTGCGTCGGCCGTCCCGAACCATGCGGTGGCGCGTGCCTCCCGGCTGGCAGAGCGGAGACCCCCTATAGCCGTCGGATCCCCCGTCTACGCTCCGCCGCGTCGCCCGCCCGCCAGACCCGGCACGTCCAGCGGACGACGCGGCGTTGTCACGGTCTAGTCTTCAGGGTCCTGCTGCGGGATCGGCGCATCGAAGACGTCGACGACGAATTCCGAGGTGCCACTGCCCTCGTAGTCGACGTCGCGATGGCTGTGGAGCAGCGTGTGAATCCTCACCCACTGGCCGTCGGCGCTCGCCCTGGCTGCCACGCCGAGGGCAGCACGAACGGGTCCCAGCCCGGGATGTGGCTCCTTGCTGGTCCAGGTCTCCAAGAGCGCGACTCCGGAGGGGAGTTCCCACGAACGTGGCTCGGCGCTGGCCGGCACGGAGACCTCGTCGTTGCGCAGCTGGACCACCCAGTCGACGTCGCCATCACTGTCGCGCTCGTTCGACATGCGGATTCCCAGGCCGATCATGTAGGCACCTTGGAGGTAGTCCTCGAGTTCGTCGTCGATCCGGCTGAAGCAGACGGCCTCGCGGACGATCTCGATCGGCCCGAAGCTGGTGAAAGCTCCCATCTCCGGCGGGCACTCGTCCTTGAGGTACCGCCTCGTGGCCATCTGGACAGCCTTGGGAAGGCTGTCCAGCACAGCCTGCAGCGCGACGTCATCGCGGTCCGCCAAGTATGTGTTGAGCACCCCGACGAGATCCTCGGTCAGCCGAACGTCGTCCCCGCCCAGCGTGGTGACCGCCTCCAGACGATCGTGCGGGTCCTTATGGAGGGCGAAGACCCGGCTACGCCCCGGGCTGGTGTGCGCAATGAAGGAGTTGACCATCGTTCTGTCCTGCCGGACCTCTCATGAGCGGTGCCGCTGCGCGCACTCGTGCGTCAGCGCCACCAGGGATAGGGAGAATCCGCACAGCGACGTGTCGCTCGGACTACGAATCCGCGCGCATGGTCGACCAAGCGGCGCTGTCAGACCCGGCACTGAAGCCCAGACCTGCATGGCGATGGCAACCTACCACGAGACCACGGCACTCCCAAACCGCCACTACGGAAGCAACTTTGGACACCTGCGGCAACCCGCCAATCCTGAGGAGAGCTCGTGTCCACACACTTCATGACCGTCAAGCAGACCGCAGAGCACCTGAACATGTCCGTCCAGTGGGTCTATCGCGAGGCGCCCAAGGTCGGCCTCATCCCGTACCGCTTCGGGAGCGGGCGCAATGCGAAGCTGCAGTTCAAGGTCACCGAGGTCAATGCCTGGGTGAAGCAGCAGCGGATGTCCGGCGGCTGATGTCGGACAACGACACGTGTGGGGCCCTGTTCGGCGACGGACAGGGCCCCACCTGCTTCAGGCCGCGAGCCCGAGGTCGAGGACCTGGGCGGCGTGGCCGATCGAGCCGGGCATCAGGTGCCGGTAGATCTTGAACGTGACGTCGATGCTCTTGTGCCCCATCCACTCGGCGACATCGGTGATCGGGATGTTGTGGCTGAGGCAGTTCGAGGCGAAGAAGTGCCGCAGGCCGTAGATCGTCATGCCCTCGGGGATGCCGACGTCGCCGGCCCGCTTGATCCGGTCCCACTGGTTCTGCAGGTAGTAGGACGGGTAGGGCTTGCTGATGTCTAGCGGGTGGCGAAGCGCATAGCCGTCGATGGTGCCGTGGGTGTCCGCGTACGTCAGCAGGCGGATGCGGGTGCGGGACGGCAGCGGGACGTCCCGGTAGTCGCCCTCCTTGCGGTGCTTGAGCGGCGCGTAGTCCTTGGTCGCCTGGTTGACCTGCTCGGTGACGCGGTAGACGTCGTCGGCGACGATGTTGTTGATGTTGACGGCAAGGGCCTCGCCGTTGCGCAGGCCGCAGCCGCTCATCAGCTCGGCGACCAGGTTGAAGGTCTCGTCACCGGCTTCGCGTATACCGCCGAGCTGGATGAGCGAAGGAATGACGGCGCGTTTCGGGTCGTACTGGGGCGGGGTGACGCCGTCGAGCGGGTTCTCCGGGTAGAGGCCGAGCCGGTGGGCGTCGAGCAGGATCGCCTTGAGCTTGTCGAAGGCGTTGGACTGGGTGGCCAGGCCGACACCGTTGCGCTCCATGGTCCGGATGAAGGCGTCGACGACCTTGTGGTCGAAGGTGGCCATCCGGCGGCTGTGGAACGCGGGGTAGAGGCGGTGTTCGAGGAGCGAGTCGAGGTGCCGCAGCGATGCCGGGGCGAGCGCGCGCTGGCCGGCCTTCCACTCCTCGGTGTACGTCCCGAAGTTCAACGCGCCGTACTTGCGGTTGCGCTCGGCCTTGCCCTGGCTCCAGGGGTTCTCGCGCTTGGCCCGGTAGATCTCGGTGAGCCGGTCGATCGCCTTGTCCTGGGTGGCGAAGCCCGACTCCTCGGTCTGCCGTCCGGGGGCGTTGCGGAAGCGGATCACGTAGGTGTGCGGGCACTTCGACCACCGCGCCTGCGGGTGCTCGCAGGTCTTGAAGAAGGTGCCCGGGCCGTGGGCCAGGGTCCTGGGTGCCATTGTGTGCGGTCTCCATCCCGTCCAAATGCTGACGTTCTGCTGACCGCGGATGGTCCACCACGCCCCTGACCTGGGAAGAAACGCAAATCAGGTGGTATGTGTGGAACTTCATCGGGCGGTCCCACGAGGACATCGTCCAGGCCCGCGAGGAGTGGCAGGCCGCCACCGACCGCTTCGGCGCCGTCCAGGGCTACCCGGGCGACCGCCTGCCCGCCCCGGAGCTCCCCGGCATCCCCCTCAAGCCGCGCGGAAACGCGCGCCGACCTGCACGTTAGGCAATCGGGGGTGTGGTGGGCCGGGGCACCACACCCCCGACCCGAAATACCCCCGCGCTCACCTCGAAGTGCCCTCGTCGGCACTCGCTTCCGCACTCGACGCATGACACGGTTCGACCATCCGCGACAACGTCCGACAGGACCAACGCTGACCCCATGCCGAGTTTGCTGACGGCCCATCAGATCCGACCGGGGCACTCGCGGAGTCCGGGAAGTCATCGCCGGGTGCCGCCGCGAGAACCAACGAATGCCCTGGCGCGCCCCCTCGCCGGTTGCCGAAGGACGGTCACCACCGGAATGGGGCAGGCCGGAGAAAGCGGCCACCATGCCGCCCGCACCCCGGCGACGATCTTGCTTCAAGCCAGTTATTAGATCCGAGACCTCCTGCGAGGCGTTCCGAGCCGCCTCTGCCGGCAAGCACCTGCCGACCCGCCCCGACCCGGCGCTAGGGTGACCTCATGGCGGACGCCCCGACGACAGCAGCACCCTCGGTCGACGCGCTGGACGCCCTCGTCGAGCGTGCCTGCGAACCGCCGAC